>CAZHET010000059.1:0-15149 GCA_964531585.1 uncultured Planctomycetaceae bacterium
CTCCTGCAGCAGCGGGGAGTACCGATCGGGTGCCATTCCCAGTCGATCGTCGACAAGACGAGCGGCGATGGCCGAGTTTGCGTGTCGGCGAACCCGGTAGACAAAGCACTCATCCGCGTGTTCGCCGAAAATTGTCCGCAGAACACGTCTTTGCGGGGCTTCGCTGCGGTACAGCGTCTTTCCCGACGTTTCATAGGTGTCTCCGCAGTCTCCATTTCCCTGCCGCTGCAGAAACTCCTCGGTCAACCGAAACCCCACCTGCAGCAATCGATCGAACAACCCGCGTTCGAATTCCCGCATGCCGATTCCGTCTCGAGTTGCAGTGTCGACGAATCCTGAAAGTACTGTCACCATCTGTGCCGGATCGCAGTTGCGTGCAGCGGAAGTTCCTGAGATGCTCATCTTTCGCCCTCCGTGGTCGACATGAAATGGACGGTAAACACCCAAATCATCACACGAAGGGCGTTCTTCTCACACCCCCATTTCATCTCATACGCGCGGAACTCCGGTCACACCCCACCTGAAAGGCCGTTAATCCCACCGACAGGAGGTCTCCGGCCTGCAACGGCAGTTCGTCACGCACGTGTCTCCCATTGACGAATGTGCCGTTCGAACTCTGCAGGTTACGCACATACAGGCGGCCATTCCGGTTGATCAGAGTACAGTGCTGTCGACTGACGTCCTCATGGACCATCGGCAAATTGCAGTCAGGTAATCGACCAATGGTGAACGGTGTTCGATCAATAGCAACTACTTCGGCATGTTCACGGAAGAGTGGATTTATCTGAATGTTCATGATTCGGCACCTGTTGGTCAGCTTGGGCGAGCGAATTCGCAGCGATTACCGCATGGCATCTGCGGTGGCAATTCGTCGCTGCATTCGGCTTCTGATACACCAAAGAGATCAAAAAAGCGCCGGCGTGCGGTGCTTTTCGTGCGCGACGCGATCTCAATCTGACGAATGCAAACGGCGAGCCATACTCAGAAAACTGGCAGGATCCATCGCCACCTGACTTCCGGGCAATGAGTTCTTCGCGAAACACCCTGCCGCGGCACCACGTCATCCCAATGCCAGGTCGCATCTCACTGCCATTTCATGCTTGCGGGCACCACGCCGCCGAAATTTCTCTGGAGCTACCTGGCCGAACAGTCGAATCAGTCAGCCGTCATATCGTGATCGCCGCTCAGGAGGACAGAAACGGTGTGGAGTCCTTCGAACTGATCGCACACAACCTTCGCGACTCCCAGCAGTGGGACCGCAAGAATGGCCCCGCCGACGCCCCAGATCCAGCCCCAGAACGTGAGCGACAGAAAGACAAATATCGGGTTCATACTCATCGACCGTCCCAGCAGCCGGGGGGTGATAAAGTTGCCTTCGATGGCGCTGAGTGTCATGTAGCAGACGGGAGCCAGCAGCGCATACGCCAGTGAATCGAATGACAAGATCGCCACAAAGAACACGATAGTGGCTCCCGCAACTGCGCCGAGATACGGCACAAAATTGCACAGCGTGGCGACGCCCCCCCAAAGTACAGGCGTCGGCATTTGCAGCATTGCCATCGCAGTTCCAACAGCAACTCCCAGACACACATTGATGAGCGTGACCGTCAGCAAATAGGATGAAACGCCCTTCTCGATTCCACGCACAAGCTCCACGGCATCCCGTTTGCCTCGCCAGCCTGGAACGACGGATACGAATCGGCGCAGAAATGTCGTACCGTCCACAAGCAGGAAATAGAGCAGCGCGATGGTGAGTGCAAAGCCAGCAAGCACCTGCCCTGTTGAACTCAGCAGAGAAGTGATCAGCGATGGCTGTTCCACCACGACCTTGATTGGTTCATCATTCGCTGCACGCGATCCGGCCGTTGCATCCTCCACGGAGTCCGCAACGGTTTCCAGTTCCCGCATCGGATTCCGGAAACTTCGCAGCCTGTGGCTGATTTTCTCTATCTTGTCGCGAGGGTGCTCGAACCAGATCTGCGCCGGTGCCGTCAGCCTCGCGATGCCAAAGCCGAGCACTGTCAAACTGCCAACGATCAGCAGAATGGCCGCAAGTGATTCAGGCATTCTGCGACGATGCAGCCAGCGGACGACGGGGCTCATCAGCGCGGCAAGGATAAGAGCCAGCACCACCGGAAACAAAACCGCCTTGGCGAAGTACAGCGTGTAGGCCACCGCCAGCATCAACAGAACCCGCGTCGAAGAGTCACGGACACGCGTCTGCGATGGACTCGTTGGCAGACTTCTGTCCTCAGTCGCGTCCGACGCAATGCCTGACGCCGCAGAATCCGAGGCACCGTCGGGGGCCGAGAGTTCAAGTCCGTTCGTTTCCGAACTTTTGACTGTTGCAGTACTCTCGCCAGCAATACCGGCTCCCTGCGTTCCATTGTCTCCGTGGTCAGGATCCGGCTCCTGTTCGCCCAAGGCACATGGTCCTGCGGGAATGTTTGAAACGCTCGCGTCCATTGTCGTCATTGCAGTAAACGAAGTCCCCTCACGGCCTACCAGAGCTTCAGTTTCCAGCCCGCAACAAAGCCCAGACCGAAGCACCACAGTGCGGCGGCGTCGGGCTTCTCGCGAGCGTATTCGCGTACGTAAGCCAGCGCATCCTGAACCGGATGCATCTCCGCTGCTGCAGTCGCGGCGACACCGCTTTCGGTTCGCTGTATGGTTGACTGCGTTTCGCTGCCTGAGGTTCGTAAAGCCATAGTCACGGTCCTTTCGAGTAAATTGTTGCGACGGTGACCGCCGCAGTGGTATTTCAACGCCGGGACTGCCGCAGGCTGTCCCGAACCCACACAACGTTTTCCTTTAGTTCCGCCTTCGAACGGTCGAAGGGGTGTAGCGCACCCGCAAACTGCTTCCCGCCAAAGAACAGCAATCCGCTCGCCAGCAAAATTCCGAATGCCAGTGCAAGCCCGCAGGCCGCGGAATGCGTCATTCCCCCATGCTGCACAAGGACAACGGCAAACGCGATCAATGCCATCGGTGCGCAACCAAGCGCAACGACTAGTCCAGCGACAAGCATCGCTGCGGGCCACGCGATCTGCCGCGTTGCCTCCCGACTATCTTCGACGAACAACCGCGACTGAAGTTCCGCGAGTTCCGTCAGGTCTGCGGCGAAGTCGGCCATTCCCCGGCCCATCGCGGCCGCTGGTTTCTCGACGTTGCCGTTGTTTATCGCCGCTTGATAAGCCATCCCACTGTCACTCCTGCGCACACACCTGCCCCAATTGCCAGCAGCGGATTGTCCGCGATGAATTTTTCGAGTTTCGCCACAACACGTGACGGTGTGTCGTCCCACGTCGGCGGATCGGACATCCTGCGCTGGGCTGAACGAGGTGACGAAGGTTCTGAGTGCTGCGGAAGACGCGGTGTCAGTTTGCATCGTGCCGTCATTGTGGAAGCGCCTCTTCCTGTTCGACCTGCTTTCCAATCAGCGAGCCAATGTTGGTCGCGATATAGCCCGCGGCTCCACGGAGAAGCGCCGACCCGATCAGCGTCATCGCCGTCGACGCCAGTGACGAGCGAGCTTCCGATGCCGGCTGATTCGTCACCACAAGCCTTTCGCGTTTCGCAAGTCGCGCGATCTCACCAGCTTTCGGGCGAACAACTTCCAGACGTCGGGGCACCGCTA
This sequence comes from uncultured Planctomycetaceae bacterium, assembly GCA_964531585.1. Classification (GTDB taxonomy): domain Bacteria; phylum Planctomycetota; class Planctomycetia; order Planctomycetales; family Planctomycetaceae; genus JAWKUA01. The sequence continues at coordinate 3,638 of CAZHET010000059.1, forward strand.
TGAATCCAACAGCGGCCGCAGACGCAACACTGATCCACGGGAACGTGCGGACGTAGTGGTGCCAGTCTGTTAGTTGCTGCGCGTTTTGAACAATTCCGTCAACGTCTTCGCCAATGTGACGGCGAATGACTGACATCCGCTGCCGAATTTGTGCGGCCGCGGACTCCATATCACGGGGTTCGGATTGGATTGTGGAAACAGCATTGATCACGATGTCACCTGTGAGCTCAATCAAAGTGCGCTGTCGCAACCGCGATGACCTGGTGGTCGGCACAAATGCATAGAGATGGAGAACCCTTCATACGCTGGCGGACTTCCAGCCCGGAATCAAATGCAGGTCCGCTCCGGCCAGCGTACAGCACGCAGCGCTGCGACTTCGCAGGGAATCGACGCGCGGGACCAAGCGCGGATCCGCGCCCGTACTTCAGGACGACTTGCCACCCAGCGATTCCGGCAGAGCATGCGAGATCGAGTCGAGAATCGAGCGACCAACTCGCTCCGCCATTCCCGCTGGGTCCCGTGCCGGTGCGGAGCGGGACAACAGCGCACCAATCACAAGACCTGCACCAAGGCCCAGGCCAAACAACGTCATCACGGAAGTCAGTGGACGATCCTGAACAAATTCTTCGGCATGTTGCCGATACTGGTTCCCCCTGCCGGGAGCCGCCAGTGACTGTTGTGGCCTTGTCTGCCGTGGCCTGACTGACTGTTGCACCGGATTCGAATTCCCTGCCATCGAACTTGCTTTCTGAATCGGAAAAAAATCGGCCCGAAGGACGCAATCACTGCCAGCATCCTCAAAAGTGCGGGCTAACGCGATCGAAGCATCAGCGCCGCGACGACACCCGAAATGAGACCCGCACCGAAAGCAACCGCGACGGATTCAGCAGGCCGATGACGGACGACCGCTTCTGCTTCCTGGTAGCCGGTCTTCATGTGATCGGCGACGTTTTCATACTGCTCCTTCACCGCAGCGGCCGCCTGCTCACTGCCAGTGCGAATCGCATCCTTCCCACGTTCGAGCAGCGACTCGGAATCCTGCAGCGTCTCTTCGAGGAACGCTTCCACCTTACTGCGGGCTTCACCAGTCTTGCGTTCGATGACGCCGACCAGCTGCTCCATATTTCCGTTGACCCGCTGAAGGTCATTGTCTGTGACCTGGCCCCACTTCTCGCGAATCGCGCCTTTAACCTGATCCCAGTGGCCCTGAAGTACCTGAGCATTAACCATTTCGCAGAACTCCTTCTGTCAAACGTTCAAGAAACGAGAAGTGGAAGCCGTATTAACCGCGAGCGCTGTGAACAGCTCTCAATCAGACCCGGGCACCGCGGCCACGAATCAGCGACAACACGGCAAGAACAAGGAATACGAAGAAGCAAATCTTCGCTGCGCCATAAGCCATCCCGCCAACAAGGCCGAAACCAAGCAGCCCGGCGATCAGCGCGATAATCAAAAACGTGATTGCGTAACCCAACATAGGAGTTCCCCTGACAGTGGCGGATCCTGAACTCTGCCCGCACATGCAAGTCAGTCGTCTCAGGTTCGGTCATTGGACAACGCAATGCACGTTGCGTGCCACAATCACTTGCCGACCCCGTTCTTGCTTCGGTGCTGCAGGACGGGCTTCAATCTGTCGCTCCGATTTCACCTCAGCGAACCGTTGCGGGCCGCATTTTCGTCCGCCGAAGGCTGACAGGCAGTACCGCCGGTACCGTCGCTGACAGCTCGCTGTGACGGCTCAGGCCGGTGTTGGGCTCCGGGATTTCATCCTGACGGTGGTCGGCGGCCGACCAGCGATTTGCCCGCCGGGCGATCACTATCGGCAATTGCACCACCAGCAGTGGTGCTGGCGAGATACCTAACTCTGCCAGTTATGCCATGCCGAGCTAGTACGCCACGCTGACGAAACCCGGCCTGTTCAAGAACCGCATCTCCGAAGCTGAAGTCGTTACGACTCGCCGGTGAGTAACACGCACCCACAAGCAGTAGCGGTCCATTGATTCCAATGGCCTTCAATTCATGAAGGACAACTCGTGGTCGCGCCAACCTGGGCGCATTTTGCTCGGCGTCCTGTGCTCACGTCAGTCTGCAGGCGGGCCTACAAAGTACGAAGTGCATGATGTTGCCGTGCGCTCAAAGCGAGCCCACTCAACGTCGCCGGGAGGCAACCACCAAATTCGGCACGGCACTTGCAACAACTCCGCTAACCGTCCATCGGCGGCGAATCACGTATGCGGAGTTTTTGAAACGGAATCAGAAGGAGAGTTCAAAGATGAAGAAGCACATTCCCGCCTCTGTAATGGCGGCAACTGCCCTATTCGGACTGGCAGGCTGTCAGGATTCAATGGAATCCATCGAGACGGCTCAAAACGATCTACGGGAGACGCAGCGTGAGTCGGCATCCGAAATCACGGAAGCACGCCGCGATGCAACAGAAGAGATGCACCAGACACGAAAAGTTGTCCTGGACGATGGCATGGTGACCAGCGACGAGCGTAGTGAGTTGAACCAACAGAGACAGGAAGGACAGGAGGAAATCGCATCGGAACGCAGTGAAGCGCAGGAGGAAATCTCTGATGCGAAGCAGGAGGTTCGCGAGACGGCAGCCGCTGCCGTTGAAGATACACAGCAGAAACTTGCTGATGCCAGGGCGGAACTCGCCGACCACGAACAGCAGGTCGCTGCGGCCGAAGCGGAAGTTCAGCAAGCGGAGAAGACGCTGCTGGAATCTGCGGAAGACGGTCGGGCGGATGCTCGTGAGAATCTGGAAGACAAGCGCCAGGAGCTTGCTGATCAGCGTCAGCAGGCTGACGAAGCACAAAAGAATGTGCAGGCCGTCAGTGCTGAACTGGAAGAGGTTCGCAGAAAAGCGGCAGCCGCGAGCTCTGAATCCGACGCAACAGCGCCGCCAGCACCATCTTCAAACTGATCGTCGGCGTTGGTTCAGCGCCAGTGTGCCGGTGCAGATGCGAGTGAGGCCACAGGGACACCGGTTACGAGTCCGCTGCAGATTGCTTCTGCTTCCGCCCTGTTGGAGTCGCCATGTTCTTCAACAGGTCGGGCCGGTTTCTGTGCTCACAGGAAACAATGCCGGCAACTTCTGCGCCAGCATGAATGCTCCAGCGAATACGCTGGCGTCATTACAAGATGGCAGGATACGGAACCGCGCGCGAATTCACTGAAAAGTCACGAGAGCCACGGCGGTGCGGATATTCTGCAGCAGACTCTGAATGAGTTAGGTCTGCCCGACCATATGCCGACCAGGCACGCAGAACGCACCATCAACTTCGTCGCCTCGTCATAACCCGCCTGACACGGCGATCACGTTCTGCAACGACGCTGTGCCCGACAGTTCGTGATTCATCGTCCCTTGTAAACAGGAAACACCGCCCATGATGGGAACAATTCTGCTGATTATACTCCTGCTGCTGCTGATCGGTGCCCTGCCAACATTTCCGCATAGCCGCGGCTGGGGTTACGTCCCCAGCGGCGGACTCGGTCTGGTCCTGCTGATTGTGCTGGTGCTGGTGCTGATGGGACGAATCTGACCGCGTGCCGTTCTGAACGCCCCACACCTGCGGGCCTGCGGAGGGAGGTGCGGTCAACAGAAGACGGGTGACAGCCAACTGTGATAGTCAAAACGTTTCAACTTCTCCGTACCACAGTGAGCGAATTTCTGCAGGACAACTGTATGCAGATGGCAGCCGCTCTTGCTTACTACACTGTCTTCTCCCTGCCTCCGATGCTGTTTGTGGTGGTCTCAGTCGCCGGCATGTTCGTGGAACGCGAAAACGTCACGGCTCAGGTCGAACGCGAACTGACGGATGTTGTGGGCGAAGCAGGATCAGAGCAGGTAATTCAGATGCTTCAGGAAAGCGGCCGCTCGAGATCGGGATGGATAGCAGGCGGTGTCAGTCTGCTGCTGCTGTTGTTCGGCGCGACAGGTGCTGTCGTTCAACTGAAAGCGTCTCTGAATCAAACGTGGAACGTGCCGGAGTCGCAGCAGGCCAGTGGACTGACCGGGTTCCTTCTTTCGCGCCTTCTTTCGCTGGCGATGGTGCTGACGGTGGCGTTCATCATGATGATCTCCGTTGTGGCAACAACGATCATCGAGCATATCCAGCGACAGGCGGCCGACAGGCTGCCTGGGCGCTTCGTCGGCACGTTTGTGGAGACGGCTCACTGGGGCATATCATTTGCAATTGTAACCATTCTGTTTGCAGCCATGTACAAATGGCTGCCTGACTGCACGGTGGAGTGGCGCAACGTGTGGTTTGGTGCGATCGTCACCGGAGTTTTGATGACCATCGCCAAGTCCGCTTTGGGCAGATTTCTGGGCGGCGGTGCGCTGGAATCTGCTTACGGAGCCGCGGGAGCGCTGGTTCTGATCCTGACATGGGTGTACTATGCGTCAATCGTGTTTCTGTTTGGCGCAGAGCTCACTCAGTCCCGCCAGCGCATGCGACAGGAAGACGAAGCGGCCGCGACAGACAATTGATGTCAATGCGTCAGCTTCCTGGAAACATTCCGTTTGCCGAGTGCGACTTCAGCACTTGTGCTTGTGAACGGACGATGTATGTTGCATATCATTTGGAACAGGAATGCCGGAACTGCTGATCGGCACGAGCCATTTCGCGATGAGCTTGCGTCGCGGGATGACATCTCGCTCCTGATGCCTGCAAGCGCTGATGATGCCCGGGATATGGCTGCGGAGGCTGCACGTGGCGGCGCTGACGTCGTTATTGCGGCTGGCGGTGACGGAACAGTAAACGACGTAGCGCGGGCACTCATTGATTCCGGAATGAATACGGTGCTGGCCGTGATCCCGCTGGGCACGGGGAACGACTTCTGCCGAAACGCCGGGATCCCGCTTGATCCGGCCCGGGCAATGCAGCTCATCGAAACCGAAGAGCCCTGTTCCATTGATGTGGTCCACGCGCGGATCGGGCCGGAGGAATCGTATTTCCTGAACATGGCCAGTGGCGGCAACTCCGGATTGTACGCGGATTTGATTACGGATGAGATGAAATCCTTCTGGGAGCCGCTCGTATATCTGCGTGGCGCGGTCGACATGCTGTCGCAAATGGAGACATTCCGTGTGCAGATGCACTTCGACGATCAGGCCCCCGTCTTACTTGATGCACTGAATGTCTTCGTCGCGAACGGTCGCGTGACAGGTGGTGGCCTGCTGGTCGCTCCGGACGCTCGTTTCAATGACGGGCTGCTGGACGTCGTGGTTGTGCTCGACGGAACGCCGATTGATGTTGCCGCGCTTGCCGCAGACTATCTGCTTAACGCAACCCGATACAGCGACATGCTCGTTCGTCGACGGTGTCGCGCGGTGGCCATTGACGCCAGCCCGGAACTTCCGTTTGCTGTTGACGGAAACCTGCTGTCAAGCGGGCCGGTGCCGAGCGGGCCGGTTCAGTTCACCGTGATCCCCGACCGACTGCGTGTGATCATCGGTCCGACGGAATGCCCGGCGCGGCTGTGCGCCGAGGATTCCGCAGTGACTGCTTAAACCCCGGGGATGTCGTACGGTCGCGATCCTCCTGGCACGCGCATCATGCGCAGCGACAGTCGTACCTTGCGCCTGCGGCTGGCGGATGACCAATCAAAGCGGTCGATAATGCGACGGTGCAGCTCCACAACTGCAAGCGAATACAGCGCAAAGACTCCTGCGCTTCGACCAATTACCGTGCCATCGCCGTTTGGCATTCGGATTGCTAGTACCGTGTCGTGTTGTTTGAAGTGTTTGAAGCGGAGCAGGGTGTGGAGCACATCGAACCTGCCTTGAAGAAGACTTTGAACAAGCGCCGGCTGCGATGTGTTGTACTCACCGGCCAGGACGATTCGTCACGGATACGCGTGGATGCGCGATCTGTAGAGTCGAATCGGCTGGCAGACCCGGCGTGGCCACCACAATCAACTCGGCAGGCTGGAGCAAGCCGGGAAACGCTTTGCGTTTCTCGCAGCTCAACTCTTTCTCAGTGCGTTGCTGCACCACACAACCTTCCAAAGGACAGATCTCATGCGCAGGATGATTCTCATTGCTTTCGCCGCGACAATTCTTATTGCGATGGCGTGCCCGACGCCCGTTCAGGCTGATCGCGCCTCACGACGCGCATACTCCCGGGCATTTGACCGCGGATACACCCGATCTCAACGCGATTTCAGTCGCAACACGAGGCAGTTTCGTCGCGATAACACGAGGCAGTCCCGTCGGTACTCACAAGGATACAGGGCTCCGGTTTTGCGCAACCGCTCCTTCTCACCGAGGTATGGATTCGGAAGGGGCCTTTACTTCGGCAACCGTCGGTCCGGCATCTACTTCAACTTTTAGACGGTACAGGTCGAGCCATGGCATCGGTGGCGGTTGTTGCTTGAATTCACCACCTGCTGCCGGAGCCATGCCGGCAATTTGCGGGCCGGGCCGCATTGGCGGGCGCGATTCAGGCACGGCCGCCGGTCCAGTCTCCGGTCTCAAGGATATGCTGGCGGTATTCAGAGTCTCGCAGCACGCGGATCAGCACACGGTAACGGCTGGAAACAAGTTCTCTGCCCCGCAGGTCTTTCAGGACTCGGTTGCATTCGCGCCGTAATGCTCCGCCGTGCTGCACGAGGATTCTTCTGCGCGGCTCCGCTTTGGTTGTCGTGGCGATTCTGGCGATGGCTTCCATCATGTGGACCGCTGCGTTACGGTCGAGCGCGACATAGGGTCTTAACTGATCGAAGGCCCGCGACGCAAACACAGAGAACGATTCAGGTTCGGCGACGAGCCGCAGATGCTGCTCTTCGTCGAACCGGTGCGCGTCTGGCATCTCGCGGTTGGCAAGGTTCTCCAGAGCGGACTGCAGCCAGTCAAGGCAGTTCATCGCCGTAAACGGATCGTTGACGCCTGGCGAGAGAGCCCGCATCGCAACCTCTACCAGTTGATTCATCACGAAGCGGAGATTCTGCGTTGCGGTTCGCTGACGACCACTGACGAACGTGGCCGTAATCTGCCGGGCCACCTGTTGGTCGATGCTGGCTTCCGGTGCGGCAAGCACCAGGACGCTCGATGGAGTCACGAAATCGCCCGCCCGGCACCGCAGGCGCAGCACCAGATCATGCTTCGTCGCGATGCTCATCAATCCTTCGGCATCCACATATTCAATGTATCCACTGCGGTCGGAACGGAGGCGTGCCGCCGTTTCATAGAACGCCTCGGGCAATATGGCATCGGTGTCGCGAGCTGACTTGTCCTGATGGGGTTCTCCGACTTGTGACGGAAACTGGTGCTCAATCCGGCTATTCAGATCGCGGCCGACACTTGCGACGATATTGGAGATGTGAATGCTTTCAGGAATGTGGTGAATGAAATAGATCAGCACTCCCACGCTGGCAATCGCCAACAGCAGACCGACGATAATCGCGATGTGCGGAACGAAAGCAGCCGTTGTCTCAGATCCGATACTTCCTCTCTCCGGTGCGTCCGCGTTACGCACTGTTCGCAGAACCATCAGGCAATAGAGAAACGTGGAAATAAAGACGCCCAGTGTAATCTGATTGCCGGTGTCGCGCATGAAGTTGTTCAGCAGCCTCGGTCCGACCTGGGACGTCGTATACGAGATAGACAGAATCGTCATCGAGAAAGTCACGCCGGCAACTGTGATCATCGACCCAGCCACGGTGGACAGTACTGCACGAGCGCCTGCCGGTCTGTTGGCATCCAGCCAGCTAATCTCGTCAAGCCACTTCGAGCCGACGGCCATGTCAAGCGCCGTCGTGGCAAAAGAAAAAACAATTGCGCCGATGGCCATGAGCATTGGGATGAACCAGTAGCTTTCGCGAACGCCGGTCCACCATGTGACGAGAAATGCTTTCATGTCGTTTCGTTCCTGAAGCGTACAGGATGACTTGTCCGCCGATAGGCCAAGTGGCCAGGTAGGCTGTGTGCCTCGATTGTATTCTACTCATTTTCACGCGCTGCGCCGCGGACCGCGTGCGGTGTTTCGTGAGCGGCACGCAGTTTGCTGCAGCAGTACAGATGCCGCGGAGGCGTTCGTACGGCGTCAGGGTGCGGGCGCTCACTCGCTTGCTGCGACGGCACCTTGATTGCCAATGTGGAGCGACCTTGATTATTCTCACCGAATGTGCCACTCGCCGCGCACTCGCTCGACCATGCGAGTGGACGTTGCTGACTACTGCGATCTGCAGGTAGACGACTGTGAACTGCTATGACCGATTATTCGGAAAGGTGATCCGCTTGTATGCGACGCTGATCTATGTCGCCTGCGCTGTGCTGGCCGTCACTGCCTTTCTTCCGTTGACCAATGTGGACTGGTGGTGGGTGCGGATCGGCGACTTTCCGCGGCTGCAACTGCTGATTACGTATGTCCTGGCAGTTTTGTTCTTAGAGGTTCCAATAAAACCGGGACAGGCACCCTCGCAAGTCCAAAATTCCATGCGATTTGTGCTTGGCCCGGGAGCCACTCCCGGTTTTCTTAGGCGTTCTTAGTGAGTGTTGCGCGCACCAAAGCGTCCGCCTTTTGGCTCATCGTGATGGTCGCCGCGTGCGTCGTGCAGTTCGTCTGGATTTACGATTATCTGCCGATCGCCGCAAAGGAAGTGCAGGACGCACGGCGGGCGACTCCAATATCGCGGGTGAATCTCATAACCGCCAACGTGCTGCAGTCAAATCAAGACTCGAAGTCCGTAATCGACCCTGTTACCAGCAGGAAGCCCGACATCCTTGCGCTTTGTGAAGTGAATCACCGCTGGATTGACAAACTGGCTCCGCTGGAACGACATTTTGTACACCACGTAGTCCATCCGCAGGAGAACGAATACGGTGTCCACTGTATTCTCAGTTGCCAATTTACAGGTCGGAGATCCGTTACTTCATCACTCAGGAAGTTCCGTCGATCGATTCGACGGTGCGGCTCCGTTCGGGGCACGAATTACGACTGTTCGTGATTCATGCGAATCCGCCGCGTGTGGGTGAGGACACCACCAGGCGTGACGCGGAATTTGTGTTGGTGGGCCGCGAAGTGAAGCGCTGCCAGTGTTCGGCCATTGTCATGGGTGACCTGAACGATGGCGGCTGGTCGACTACCACGAACCTGTTCCAGGAGGTAAGGATCGTGCGGAAAATAAGTGTCTGACCCCAATTGTGCGAAGCACCCGAAGGGCCGGTTCCCGGCAATTGGGGTCAGACACTTTTTTTCCGCTCATTGCTAAGCGGTCTGCTCGATCCGCACAAAGGTCGCGGCTTCTATGCGACCTATAACGCAGGAGCGCGGATTCTGAGGTACCCACTCGACTACGTCTTCCACTCTGCTGACTTCCGGCTTGTCCAAATGCGAACGTTGAAGAACATTGGTTCTGATCATTTTCCCTTGCTGCTGGAACTCAGTCATGAACCGGATGCGAAGGGCAAGCAGGACGGTCCGTCGTTGGACGCCGACGACCGGGAACGTGCAGACGAAACCGTGCGAGAGGTGTCGGACGAAGACGTGTAGCCGATCAGGCAGATGCGTCATTTCATCGCATCTGTAGCCGGCGGCGCAGCAGATCGGTCGACGCGACGCCTACGACCGGTCCTGCCTCGGTTTGACCTCGAGGTCAGCGTCTTCCGCAATGCGATCAATCTCAGCGTTGACATCGGTAGCGCGATCCTTCGCTGACTTCAGCCTTTCGACTTCTTCAATTTCGACGCGACGTCTGATTCCGTATCGCCTGTCAAGTTCCCTGGAGAAGTTGGGGTCAGTGAAGTCAGGCCAATTGTCTTCGTCGAAGCCTTGCGTCTCTTCAATCCGCTGTCGAGTGACATTTAGAACGAGCACATACTCATTCGGAGTCTCAGCACTGCGTCGAACTGTGAACGCTGCAAATGGTACAGCAAACAATTTGTTGGCCGCACGCGCAGATTCGCGATACAGAAGCGTGAGGTATCTGATGCGACCACTGGAGGCGTCCAGGACAATATCGTGGACCATACCGACACCCACGCCCTCTGCGTTCCGGACGTTCATGCCCATCAACCGGCTGGCGCGGATGGTCAAGCCTGCTGTCGTGTCGTCCGATTCTTCCGACTGAGCGCCGTCGCGATTCTGCGCAACATCCCGGACACGCTCAAGCTGCTGAGCGAAGGTGTCCTGAGTGAACGCAACCGAACTGACGACCAGCAGACTCAGCCCAAGTCCATTCGCGATGGCAGCTTTCCAATTGCGTACCATGATCCTCTCCGGTTTGGCTTTCGTCACGGTTTTCAGTCCTGGCCACGACGGCCGGCGTTGCTGCCGGCCGCGATTGCCAAACAGCGTGTCCGCGCTGCCTGGAATCAGCAGTTGCACGAGCTTTCGAACTCTGCGACCTGCTTCTCGGCTTCCTCTTTGCCGATCCCGTATTTTTCCTGAACCCGTCCGACAAGCTCCTCACGCCTGCCGTCGATCCGGTCCAGATCGTCGTCAGTCAGGTCGCCCCACTTCTGCTGCACCTGCCCTTTTGTCTGCTTCCATTTTCCCGCGATCTGATCCCAGTTCATGATCGTTGTCCTGCTGAAGTGTTTGTGAAAAATCGAATGCGACGTGCAGTCGATTACCGTGGCTGCCGTTTCCGGCCAGGCCAGCAGTCGTGAAGCACTTCGTATGCCGGAATGAGCGGGGCGCACGGCACTTGAGTTCCGGACTCGCCAGCCGGGTGAATTACATATGACGGTGTTAGTTGTGCGGCACGCCAGCCCCGTCAGGAAAGAGGGGCACCGGTCGCTCAGCTTCCAAACCGAGCGACGATCGTGCGAGGATCCGCAACACTTTGTCGAGATGCGGACCGCAGCTTCATCACGATGGCGTGGCCTGTTCATGAAGGTGTGGCAGACGACCAGCGACTTCCCGGCACGCTTATTGCGGAAGGTCCGCAAGCTTCGCTTATGGCCTTTCTCCCCTTCCCGGTTAATGTCTTGTCAGACCACAAATTCAGGGTTGCCTGCCATTCCCGCGCAGGCGGGAATCTGGTTCTTGATGCACTGGAGTCCCGCCCCTGCCTCTGCAAGGGCAGGATTCTGGGCGGGAATGCCGAGCCCGAAAACCAGGAGCTGACAACGCACGAGTTCGAATGGAAACAGTACCATGAAAAATTCACTGACGGATTCTCCGTACGCATCACAGGCCGCGGCCGGTTACTATCAGTGTGTCGACTGCGGATATCTGATTCATCAGCATGGCGGCGTCGCGTTGCCTGCATGTCCACACGTGGACTACGTGGCTCATCCGGCGAAAGCGTGGCGTGTGTCGACCGCAGTGAAAAGTCGCCTCCACAGAATCTGACAGAGCTCGCGGGAGTCGACGGAGGCGTGCTCCCGGCTGGCCACTGACTCTGCCGCACTGACCGTCATCCCACTGACCGTCATCCCGCTGACCGTCACCCCCTGGCCGTCAGTGGGATGGGGTTGTCTGTTTCCGTTGTGTCAGGATCCCGTTGTGTCAGGATCCCGTTGTGTCAGGATCCCGTTGTGTCAGGATCCCGTTGT
>CAZHET010000059.1:15249-19838 GCA_964531585.1 uncultured Planctomycetaceae bacterium
GAAGGTCAGAACCTCAATGACCGTGCGAACTCCATCCGCGAAACAGGAACTCCTCGTGGAGGGTGATCCGCGCCGAGCGGACTCAGTCATGCAGGAACGAATCGCGCGGCTGGAACGACTCAGCACGCTGCTCGACAGCGCCTTCGAGGTTCCGGGCACTGGTTTCCGCATTGGCTGGGACACCATTGTCGGCCTGATACCCGGTGTGGGCGACCTGGCAACGGCCGCCGTGTCAACCTACATCCTGCAGCAGGCGCACCAGATTGGCGTATCGAGATTCACGCTGATGCGAATGACTGCAAACGTCGTTGTGGACGCACTTGTGGGGGGCCGTTCCGCTCGTGGGAGACATCTTCGACGCAACCTGGATAGCCAACCAGAAGAACATGAAACTGCTGCGAAAGTCTCTGAATCGCCGAGGTTACGTCCACGAACAACCGAAGTCGATGCCCAATTCGGCCGAAGGCCCGAGTTCGGCATTCTGACCGTTGGCAGGTCATTGCACGCTGCCCCGTGAGCGAACAAACGAATCTGTTGCACGTTCTGCGTTCTGGGGCACGTTCGCGCGTCGGCCATGCAGGAGTACAAGCACCCCCTTGGCCGAACGAAGGTACGGCAGGATTCTTGATGTCGATACGCAAACCGACTAAAACACGTCCCGTCGGTCCCATGGCTCAGTTGGTTAGAGCGTTCGGTTCACATCCGAAAGGTCACAGGTTCGAGTCCTGTTGGGACCATTGGTGCCGTTCTGCGTATGGTGGCAAATCGTTGCATCCTGTTGCATGGACAGGGCTTGCGGACACAGTCACAAATCCCCCATGCATCCCCATGCAACCCGGTTCACCCCTGTTTTGCAGCGCATTTGCAGCGCGGTTCGACAATGGAACCGAGTTGAGCGCCTGTTCGAAGTGATCTGTCGTCACTTTCAGGTAGTGGCGGTGAGCAACCTGCGGGCTGTTTCCCAGCCACTTGCAGACGACATGCGTCGGGAATTGGTTTTCCAGTTCTGTCTGGCGACTCTGCCGCAGATTCATGAACAGCTTCGGCCATGGTTCGGCACCAGCTTTCTGAATGATGCGTTTGAGTTGCGTTCCCAGATTTCCGGAAGCCAGTCGGTGGCGTGTGAGCACATGGCGCGTCGGTGAAACACGCCCTCGACCGTCAGACGCTGCTTCAAACGACTCTTCCAGATACGGTCGCAGTTCTGGAAACAGCGGGGCCGTTCGGCGTCCCCGGCCGGCGTGGTGTTCGACTTTCGGTTCCGGGACCTGAATGCGTCCCGCCACAAAATCGATGTCGCCCCACTTCAGGGCAAACACTTCGCTGGGCGTTCGCAACCCGCCGAATCGAGCCAGTGCCAGAATCAAACGCCATTCAGAATCGGGAGCGGCGTCGATCACCCGTTCGATCACGTCGACGGATATCGTGTGCGTGCGATCTTCGTTCACCTGAACGCACGACGGCAAATCTTCGAACGGATTGTCGGTCAGCAATCGCTTTCGCATGGCATAGCCAAACATCAGTTTCGCGACGCCCGCCATCTTGCGAGCCGTGTTTTGATCCAGCCCGCTTCGGAGCAACGAACGTCGCCAGTCGTCGGCGTCACCCGGTGTGATGCTTTGCAGTGTGCGACTTTCTCCAAAGACACTCACCAGCCAATTCCGACAACGGCCGTAAACCGCCCGAGTCGAATCCTTCACGTCGGTTCGTCCGGCAATCCACTCATCGACGAACGGCGTGAGCGTGACTTCCTGTTCCGGTTCATCATCTACGTCCGGAGCGATACCGGGAATGATGCCGCACGCGGCAAAGCGGTTGTGCATCTTTGGCGGCAGATCGGCCAGCCAGGCTTTCGTGACGGTCGGAATTCGACTGCCACTGTTCGACGCGGAAACGAGCCGCTCGACCTGAAATGCGATGTCGTCTGCGTCGGTTTGCTGAATACGTCCGAGTGAAACGGTGCGACGTGTGCCGCGGCAATCCAAAAACTGAACGGCTTTGGTTCCGTTCGTGCGCGTGACGATGTTCGCCATATTGGTTGATCCCTTCTCGCAAACGACCGGCCGAACGGAGCGGGTTGCGAGTCCCGGCATCCGCCCGACCGATCAAAGGACAATCGGCACCATCACAGAATCGGTTGGCCTGTTCAACCGGAGTGCCTCAATTCTCCGTTCAGTACGAACGAACAGCGTCCGCGGGCGATGGACTGTGGTCGGCGCAGATTGCCTCCCAGCGTTCGCGGTGAGGACAGCCGGCCTTGAGCCATGCCCGCAGCTCATCGACGTTCCAGCGAACGCAGGTGCCGAGACGCACTGGCTTCGGTCCGAGCAGATCTTCGTCGTTCAGTTTGATGAAGTGGCGTTCGCTGACTGAACAGAGCCGCGCCGCTTCTTTCGTGTCGACAGCGAACGGATGCCGCTGGTATTCGGAATGCGTGAGTGTCATCGTTGCAGCGTCCTTTCCGGTTCGCTTGTCGTTGTCCCAGCGGCGGCAATGCGCTCCGGTTGCAGCAGTTCGGTCCGCACGATGTTCACGTCCTTCGGGGCTTCGATACCGAGGCGGACGCGGCCGACGATGTTTCGTAGAATCGTGAGCGTGATGTCGTCGCCGATGAGAATTCGTTGGCCGACGTTTCGACTGAGTACGAGCATGTCATTCGCTTTCGATGAGAGTGGATGATGAATGCGGCCGGTTGACGCGTGACTTCCTACGGTGGCGCGTCGGCCGGTTTTCTGGTTCGTGCTGACGTGACGGTGTCACGCTTTGCAGCCTGCAGCGGCGGCGGCGGCGTTGGTGCCGGCGGCCGCGTTTGTGGTGGGCGGTGTTCACAAGTTGCGAGTCCTTTCCGTTTCGTTTTGAGCCAGAAGCTGCAGCAGCTTCTGGCGGAGTAGTGAGTTCGTTCGCGGCAGTCGCTCTGTGAGCTTCGCGAGCGCGTTGCGGTGGGCTTCGTCCGGTTCCTGGCTGACCAGCTCGGTGAGTTCGGCCGGCGTGAGCCAGTCGAGCGCCGGGCCGTAGGTTGTTTCCAGCCGCTCCAATTCTGCACGGTCGGCATCGCAGCGCTGACGGTGTTCCCGCGCGCGATCCGGTTCCGCGGCGGCCGGCGGCTTTGTGGCTGGCTTGTCGTTCGGGCCGATCGGCAGTTCGACGAACAGCCAGACCTTGCAGTTGTCCCGCGTGAAGTGGGCTTCGGTAATCAGGCCGGCCTGTTCCAGTTCGCGGCGTCGCGGCCTTTCCGTGTCGCCCTTCATTTGCAACGCGGCTTGAATTTCGGAATCGGTCGCGCCGAACATCCCCTGTTCGCGAATGTACTTCAGCACGGCTTGTCCCTGGCCACGGGCTGCGAGCTGCACGCGTTGAACCGCTGCCGCGCTCGTGTGACTCTTGTTGTGAATCGTTCCGGTTCTGAGCTTCCGTTGCATGTTTTGCTCCAAGCTTTGCATGTGTGAATTCAAACACTGTCTGGGATGTAGCGGGACGGTCATTTCGGTGACGGCTCGCCGTCTCGCTGATTGTTCTTTTCGATTGCCTGTGCGACCTGATGGCACAGCGACTCGTTTCTGTGCCATCCGTGTTTCTTCAGCACGCGTCGCTTAAAGAAGCCGTCTGGCAGCTTGTCGATCAGGTCCTGACGCTCTTGGTGAGTCATCAGCGGAATCCGTGTAGCCAGGTCGCTACCGATGTCCGGCGTCGCATCGTGACGCGTCGCAGGCGGACCGCGGTCGTCGTTCGCGGTGTCCGCGTCGAACCCGTTGTCATCGTCATCGAACGGCGACGCGGACGGCGCGGGCAATGGCACAACCACGGGTGACGGGCGGTCGCACCGCCTCAAAAACTCGCGTGCCCACTCTTCCGATCGTTGCGTCACCGTGCCGAAGTCACCTTTCCGCAGCTTGGCTTTCAGCGTCGCGGCTGGCCACTTGACGCCGGGAGCGGTGGCGGCGTGATGCCAGAGGGCTGCACGCTGCAGCCGACAATGCTCGGTGTCGATCCACCGTGCCCCCCGAAGACGCGCAGGCCCTCGCCGTCCAGAAAATCAAAAGCCGGTCGATCGCGGGTCTTGACGATTCGGCGGACATCGTCGTCTTGCAGCCGCTGCTGGCCCCAGCCCAGCACTTGCCGCTCGCCCTGCGTCATCGTCGTGGCCATGGAACCATGGGATTTAATTTCTTCAGAGACCATGGGACCATGGCTAACCCCATTGTCCATGGCCATGGAACCATGGGGGGCGGACCCGAATGCGGACTCAGATCCGGACTCGCAGGCGGACTCGGACCCGGACTCAGACGCGGACTCGGGGCCGGACTCCGGGCCGGACTCGCGGGCGAACTCGGATGCGAACAGGTCGACATCTGCGAGGTACGCGATGCCGGCGCGCAGGCTGTCGGTGATGGGGTCGATGTCCGGCAGCTCGCCGAGCGCCAGCAGGCAGACGACATAGCTGCCACCATGTGCCGCAGGCAGCACCTGCAGGATGCCGAGCTGCTCTGCAGCGGCGATCACCTTGCGTGCGGATCTGTCGACATGGTCACCGGTATAGCCCGGATTATTCACGCGTTTCGGGTTTGTCTGTTTACGAGTTGGGTGACGGG
>CAZHET010000060.1:0-1536 GCA_964531585.1 uncultured Planctomycetaceae bacterium
TCGCGTAGCCCGTTGGGCTTACGGTTAAACGAGGTTAGGACCTGGCGCTGTCCGGTGAGAGCACCGCACAACCCAATTCCAGCGCGCATGATGCAAATACACAGACCAAAAAGTTGACCACGCGAGTGAACATAGTTCATCAAAACGCGGCCACCCAACACATGCCCGGCGGGTAGCAGAATCACCCGCCAACGTTGGCAAGGGCCGTCGATTCGGAAGCCTGCTGCCTGGAAATGCTGCCTTTGAACGCTGCCCGTTAAAGCAGCCCGCGAGAGCTGCCAGCGAAAGCAGCCCGCGAACGCGGGGGACGAAGCCGATTGGATTCGCGGTCGATACTCGCGAGAATCCGCGACTTCGTTCCGCCTGACGGCCACATTCTGTCGGACACGGCCGTCTTCGCAGCAGCCAGCGGATCAGGCGGTTTCGCATCCCTTCACAACAACGTTTCACCGGACAGCCTCGTGCAGCTGACAAGTCACGACACAATTCTGGTCACCGGGGCAACCGGTCTCGTCGGCAGTCATGTGGCCGAACAGGCTCGTGAACGCGGCCTGCACGTGCGAGCACTCTGTCGCCACGGAGCGAAGACGGCGCTGCTGCGAGACCTGGGCGTGGATATCGTCGAAGGTGACCTGGACGATCCCGCCAGCCTGCGCGCCGCGTGTGATTCTGTCGCCGTGGTCGTTCACTGCGCGGCCAAAGTCGGTGACTGGGGGCCGACCAGCGAGTATCGCAGAATCAATGTCCAGGGTACGCGTGCTTTGCTGGATGCCGCATTGGAATCCGGCAGTCTGAGACGGTGGGTGCAGATCAGTTCGCTGGGAGTCTACGAAGGCACAGATCACTACGGGACCGATGAAACGACTCCTCCCGGTACCTCCGGCATCGACGGTTACACATTGACCAAGGTTGAATCCGAGCAGCTTGTGTGCGACGACATTCGAGATCGTCAGCTTCCGGCCGTCGTGCTGCGACCGGGATTCATCTACGGCCCGAGAGACCGCACGGTGCTGCCGCGACTGATGGACAAGCTGCGT
Source organism: uncultured Planctomycetaceae bacterium (assembly GCA_964531585.1). Lineage (GTDB taxonomy): Bacteria > Planctomycetota > Planctomycetia > Planctomycetales > Planctomycetaceae > JAWKUA01. The sequence goes on from CAZHET010000060.1 coordinate 1,038, forward strand.
ACGGGAAAATTTGCCTACCTGGGAAATACCGACAGGCTGATGAACAACACGTTCGTCGGCAATCTGTGTGAAGCCGTCTGGCTGGCCATCGAACGTGATGATGTGATCGGCGAAGTGTTCAACATCAGAGACCCGCGAGCCGTCACCAAACAGGAATTCATGGACACGATCTGCGACGCGGCAGGATTCACCCGGCCGAAGAAGGTCGTTCCGCTGCCGGTCGCCAAAGCCCTGGCCGGCGGGATGGAGCGTGTGTGGAAGTTGCTGCGAAGGCCGTCGGCTCCCCTGCTGAACAGCGCGCGTCTGAAGTTTCTGGCACTCAACCTGGACTTCAGCATCGATAAGGCGACCGCGCAGCTTGGTTATCAGCCTGCCAGCGATTTTCAGGAAGCGATGAAGGCCACCGTTGCGTGGTTTCTGGATCACGATCGGACGTAGCACACCGGCCCATCACCACGCTGCGGGATCCAGGCCGAAGTAATCCTGCAGCACCGCGTAG
>CAZHET010000060.1:1546-19513 GCA_964531585.1 uncultured Planctomycetaceae bacterium
CCGCGCCGCAACCGCAAGGTGCGTTCTTTGGCACACGCGGCTCGGCGGGAGCCTCGCCCTCCCTTTTCGTGGCGGACGCTGCCGGTGTCCGGAAGCCGTGCGATCCATCAGGAGATGGCAGTCGACACTACCATGCTGCGGGGTCCAGGCCGAAGTAATCCTGCAGCACCGCGTAGATCTCCGGATGCAGGTGGCGCAGTGAATCGCCGCGTTCGAAGAAGGCTTCGGTCAGCACCGCGAAGAACTCCGCGGGATCCTTCGCGCCATAGCAGTCCAGAAACCGGTGACGTCCGCGCCGGCAGTCGGCGACCAGTTGTTCATAGGCAGGGCCCAGAACGGCCAGCCAGCGGTCGAACTGCCGGCGGTCTGCCAGCGGCGGAGTGCCGTCGACTTCGCGGCCGTTCAGCATGTCCAGTTGATGGGCGAATTCATGGAACACCAGATTGCCACCATCGGCGTCGCGCTGGCCTCCGGCGATGACATCTTCCCACGAAAGAATCACCGGCCCGCGCCACCAGGCTTCTCCCAGGCGAGCCTGACCGCCTTCGATCACGATGCCGGAGTGTGTGACTTCGCGATGAGGCGCGACGTAGCTGGTCGGATACACCAGAATCGAAAGAACGTGGTCGAAGTACTCATCGGGCGTCATCCCGGCCACCAGCACGCCGACAAGCGCAGAAACGGACACCCGCACTTCGTCGGTCATGTTCAGTCCACCGCAGCCTTCCCAGTTCTTCTCACTGACAAACACCTGCACGATGCGCCGGACGCGGTTCTGCTGTTCCGCGTTCAGAAACTCAAAATGCCGCACATTGTCTGCGATGATCCGTTCCCACTGTTGAGGGAACGCCGCAGAGGTCACTCGGCGGCGGCGGAGCGTTGTGAACCAGCCAAACATGCTGCCACGGTTCTCCGGTTATTCCGTGCTTGCAGGCAGGCCAGAGCCCGCACCCGCAGGTTTGAGGGAACCGACACGCGCGAAGTCACCGGACCATTCGTTCAGCAATTCCGTGCTCGCCGAGCCACGGTGAATCACCAGCCGATACCGCAACGTCGTCGGTTTTTCGTCCGATAAGGCCACTGGTTCGCGCCCCGGCCACGCGGCGTTCTGCATGCTGTGTTCCTGGCGAAGAATCCACGGTTCCGGGAACCCCGGGTTCTGCGGATGACTGATGATCGCGACGCTGCCGTCTGAGCCGACGATGTCCATCCACGCTCCGGCATCGATCGCGGTCAGCATCGGCGTGACTTCGCCAAGCGGCCCGACGAACTTTGTACTGTCTGTCAGCTTCACCCGCGGAGAGAAGCCGCCGTAGCCTTTTTCATCCTCTGAACCGCCGATACGGACGTCTTCTGTCAGCGCCCGCAAAGTGATTTCAAAGTCGACGAAACGCCTTTCGTCCTGCAGAGAATGAACGGTAATCGTCGTGTCTTCGCGGACGAAGGGAATCCGCTCGCCACTGTCGCTGACCAGCGCGGGTGATTTCCACAGCACTGCGGCGTTCAGGACAACGCGATTCCTGCTGACGACGGCTGTGGCAGAATCCACGTCCCATTCGAAGTCTTCACAGACCCACGCGTCTCCCATTCGCTGATCGCCGACCGCCACCTGATGCCATGCCCAGAAGATGCCGCGATGGTGTCCGTGGTCGCCGGGGAAGTCTTCGGTCATGACATTGCCGTCGAGATCGTACAACGGATGCACGTAGTTCGCTCGCGGCCACCTGCCATCGAGCGAACTGACCGCTTTCTGATACCGCAGCACGGGACGATCGCCTTCCAGCACCCGAATGCCGTCGGCATCGACAGTTGCCGTGAACTCCGGAGTTGAATCATCGGCCAGCACGCGAGTGCTCGCGTGCTGGGAAACGAGCAGACAGGCCGGCAGCAGAAGGAATAGACGCATGGGGATGTTCCTGTTGTGAGACGCGTGCCTTGTCAACTGCTGCTTCCCGGGTTCGTGATTCCCGTGCAGAGTCCTGCCCTCGCGAAGGCGGGGGCGGAAATCGAGAGCGTCGAAAACTGGATTCCCGTCTGCGCGGGAATGACGGTCAACCCCCGGAATTCAGGTCTGACAAAGCACGAGAAAGTATCTCGCAACCCGCAGCGTTCGGGAAGCCGCTCGCTGAACCATCGGCCTTGCGCACAGGTGTTTGGATGGAAGCGTTCACCCGGCGGCCCGGGCAATCGTTCCGCGGGCGGCCCGGATGCTGAGGCGGTGCTTCAAAACGCGGACATGCGGCGGAGAATCGCGTCGACATCCGGCGACGAACCTTGTCCGTCGACCGCGGCTGTCGGTGGCAGCGAGTAAACCACGTTGCTGGTGAACTCGGACGCCAGCGCCGTCGGAACAAGCCGGGCGGAATCGCGCGAGCTGCTGCCGGTCAGATAGAACGGACCTTGTGACGAAATGGCCGGCTTCGACGAATCCGCCAGGTCAACGCGATCCTTCTCGCCAGCGTCGTCGGCCTGCCGGTCGGACGCGTCGACTCGCAGTTGCAGCCCCATGAACGGCGAACCGTTGTTGCTGTCCATCTGCATAAAGGACCGGTCGTACTGGCAGCCCGCCAGCGACGCAACGAAAACAAAGGAGATCAGCAACCGCATGGTTTTGGTCATCCTGACCGGAGCTTTCGCGGGTGATTGCAGTGTGGCGAACGGGCCGCGGCGATCAATTCATTCGATGCCGCACGGCTGTCCATTCCATCGTCAGAATTCGGTTGGGTCTGTGGGCAAATTCCATCGGCCAGGGTCGTGAATCGCAGCAGCAGGAATTCGGCGGAATGATCGTCAGAGCCTGAATTCTCGCAGAAATACGATCGTCTGAAGATCGTTGGGCGAACAATGGATGGGAATCTCTGCCGATGCTGGCAGCAATCGGCCACGTGGCACCAACGACGCGGCGGACGCTGCCAGCGTCCGCATCAGGAAATTCTCCTCCGCCGCTCGCTTTACAACCCGACGGAGAACGGAATCTACCAGCAACCGTGGGCAGCACCAAGATCATCTCACAGCCGTGTTGGAGCAGCAGAATCTGCCGCTCGACGGGCACTCTCCTGCTACGCCGGAGCCGTCTGGCACAGAGCGTCGAGGATGCGGCGGCAGGCGTCGGAGCGGTTGAGGGCGTAGAAGTGGATGCCGGGGACTCCGGCTGCTCGCAGTTCTTCGCACTGATTGATCGCGTGTTCCACGCCGATTTCGAACTGAGCGTCCTTGTCGTCCTGAACGGCTTCCAGCTTCGACGCCAGTTCATCAGGGAAAACGGAACCGCACATCGCCGTGATGCGTTTGATCCGCGCGAAGTCCGTGATCGGCATGATGCCCGGAATGATGGGCAGCGAAATTCCCATTGCACCGCAGCGATCGCGGAACTTCAGGAAGTTGTCGTTCACGAAGAACAGTTGCGTGAAGACGGCGTCGGCTCCGGCGTCGACCTTGCGTTTGAGGTTGGCAAGGTCGACGTCCATGTCGGGCGCTTCCAGATGCTTTTCGGGGTAGCCGGCGACTCCGATGCCGAAGTCGGATTCATGTGAGCGGATCAGTTCGACAAGTTCGTTGGCGTACTTCAGGCCACCGTCGACAGCCGTGAAGTTTTCCTGTCCCTGCGGTGCGTCGCCTCGCAGAGCCATGATGTTGCGGATTCCGGCGGCCGCGGCGTTCGTGAGCCACTGACTGAGTTGTTCGCGAGTTGAACCGACGCAGGTGAAATGAGCCATCGCGACCTGTTGCAGATCGTTCTGAATTTCACTGCACCAGCTGACGGTTCTGTCTTGAGTCGACCCGCCGGCTCCGTACGTACACGACACGAATGCGGGAGCGTAGTCGACCAGCGACTTCAGATGGCCGCGCAAAGCATTGTCGCCTTCGGGAGTCTTTGGCGGAAAGATCTCGATCGAAACGGCGAAGTCGCGGGTCGCAAAGATTTCTGGAATCAGCATTTTCCGCAGAGGCTCCAGGCAGAGGAATAGTCGTCAGCCGGCAGATCGTACCGTGGCGAAGCGACGCTTCTCCAGTCAGAATTCCGGTTGCGGCATCAGACGCCGCGAGATTGCGAGTTTCGGAGTATGAACCAGCGATTCATACGGACCCCCACGCTGGGCCGCGAGCAAAGACTTCGCGATGGCGATTGAATTTCATTGTCCCTACTGCACCGTGGCGATTCGCGGGGCGTTGTGGCGTCTCGCTCGCATGGCCTCAAGCGGTGCCGGTTTCTGAATGCCAATGACCAACAGCGCGTAATCCTGCGAGTGACGGCCCACCTCGCACGCGGTTTGCTTCCTGGCCCACACTGCAACCATGTGCGAAGTGCAGGCTGGGACACTCCGTTGCCCCGTGCTACTGTCCGCAAGAAGCTTGACAAATGGGGTGTCGTAATTACGCTACCCGAATGCAGCATCGATCATATGCCATTTGCGCGACACCAGACTTCCGTGCGCCCATCGCATTCTGGCTGGGCCTGATGATGATCTCACCGGCGTGCGCGCCAAGCCCCCCCCCCCCTCCCTCTGCGCATCTCGAAGATCTTCCGCTGGAACTAGTGTCGTCATCAGACTTGGGAGACGTCTGGGCAAACGAGGGCAGGGATGTGGTTGTTTGTCTTCGCAATCGCTCCGGCGATCCCGTGCAGATTAGCCAGCTCACAACGAGTTGCGACTGTGCAGTGGCTTCAATGTCTGCGGCGTATCTCGAGCCGGGCGAGACGGCGGAGGTTCGACTCCTGCTGACAGGGGAGGCTCCTCGTACGTCGAAAGAATTACGAGTCGTGACCCTGCGGTGTGAGCTGACGCAGGTTAGCCAGGAGTTCTCACTACAGTTTCGAAGGCGAGGCCTGATTGCCATCGATAACCAGTGGGTCACAAGGCAGGAGCGTATCGCGCCGGGGGCGGAGTTTCAGTTGGCGTTCGCCATTGACCCGCCTGTTGTCGACGACGTTGCCGTGCGCTGTGGGGATGCTCGATTTCGCGTTTCAGAACAAGTGATCCGTAAGTCCGAGGGTATCACGACCGCCCGGTTGACCTTGGTTGCGCCGAACAATCTTCCAGGCGGGACATGCCGAATTCCGCTGCTGTTGGAGTCGAGGCAAGGTGGCAACGTCCTGGAGGCGACGGTCACCGCAACAGTTGAAGTAGCGGTGTCCGCATCGCTGGACCCGGCTTTTGTCCGGATTGATACATCCCGGGACACGACCGTCGAGTCTCGACTTTCGATTCAAAGTGAAAGCCCTGTCCGGTCAGTGTCAATCGATAGCAGTGGCGACGTCGTGGCGCTTACGGCGAAGGAAGTTGAACCGCGCCAGTGGATTCTCGTCTGGTCTGCCGAACCAATTTCGGGCGGCGGGCTCACGACAACAAAATGTGTAATCCGGGTACAGTGCGAGAATGGTGACCCGATTCTCCTGTCGGTACCGGTGTCAGTTTACACACCCATTGAGTAAGGAAGCTCCGAATGTGTCGCCCGCCGCTTCGAATTCGCTCCTCTTGCATTGTGCTGACAGTTATGGGCCTGACGCTGTCCCTGCGGCCCGCCCGCGCGGATACCGTTGCACTGCTTGAGGCATTACAGCAGCGAAACGTCCGGTTCCCGTCGTTTCGAATCGCGTGGAAAGTCACACAGATCGAACCTGACCGACCACCAATGGGACACACCACCTATGAAATGTTGGTGGATGACGACCGATTTCGGATTGTCAGAAACGTCGAAGGAATGGCCGACCCGATATCCAAGTCGGCGACGTCTTTCACGGACACATTTGCAGACGACGGGCACGTTCAATACAGCTTTGTCGACAACTTCCAGGAACCTGGACGTACGCCGACAGGAAATCGGAGCTTCAATCAGGCCCAGGGACACCGTTTTTCGCGCAATGACAACGTCCTGCCGATGCTGCTCTACTTCCGGCCGAATGCCATACGATTGCATCACTTTGATGTGACTCACGCAAAATCGACGGAGGCTGAAAACAACTTCGTGCGAATCGTCGCGGAGGCTGGGCGGCACGACACGCTGTGGCAATCCACACCGCCGTTTGCTCTCGTGCGCTGGGAGTTCATTCGCCCGGAGACAGCATCGGACACGGATCAATGGACCACAACGATTGAGTATGGATCAGCGTCCGAAGTCTCGGCGGACGAGTCGGACACCGTCATTCCAGTCGCGTTCAAAGTAACCCGATCCTCCCCGGACGGTACCCTTCGCTGGATTAAAGAGGGAGAGGTGACGGGCTATTCATCTCGGCCACAGGTATCCAGAGATTCGTTCGTGATCGACTACCCGGAAGGGACACCAGTCATCAACGGCGACAATCCCGATCAGAAGTTCGTCGTGCGCGCGGACAAGTCATTTCGCCCGGTCTCGGCACGCGACAGCAGCAATTACGATACCTGGTTGGAAATGGCGCGGGCTCCCGTCGACCCGGAGGTCGCACACCTCGACGAAGGGCGTAGTTGGTTCGTTTACTTGCTCGTCACCGCAGCCGTTGCGGTGACTGTGTTTGTATTTCGCTACTCCCGGCGGAGTACTGTCTAGCTTTGGAGAATTTCCATGAAACGTCGTGTCTATTTTCTGATCATCGCATCGTGTGTGTCAATCGCGGCAGTTGCTCAGCCCGGGCCTCCTTCCCCTCCAGGTGGCGGAAGTCAAAACTGCAGCCTTACGTGTGCTGGCATCGTTGACTTCTACACTCATGTGAGCCCGGCGCCACCGAATGGGAAGTACCCTCGCTACGCTTTTCTGCCGGACGACGGCCCCTGTAAGCGGCTCTGGCGAGTTCGTTCAACCGAGACAAAGAATCCTGACGGCCCAGCGACGGAGAAGCGATATGCGATCGTCGCCAACTATACACCGCCTTGCACTCCCACACCTGTTGACGAGGCGGCCGAACTCACGGAGTCGTCCTTCATTGAGGATCCGGGTGAGACGTGGACAACTCTGTGCTACGTGGACTGCGTCAATCGACCGTGAGTCCGAAGGTCCGAAGTCTACGGAACGAACGGCAAAAGGAGCATCGCCATGCTGGGACACAATTGGCACACGTCAGACGTGATAGGGAAGAAGCGGGGCTTCACCGTTGTCGAACTGATAGTATCCCTCGTGGTAATCAGTATTTTGCTCGCCCTGACGGTGCCGGCGATCCAGATGGCTCGCGAGTCATCGCGGGGGGTTACCTGTCGAAATCGCCAGAAGCAACTCACACTGGCAACTCAAAACTATGCGGACGTGTTCGGTCCGTATCCACCGGCCTGTGAGGCCAGGTACGGCAATAAGGGCTACTCGTGGGGAGTGTCTCTGCTGCCATTTCTCGATCAGGGAGCATTGTTCGAAAAACTGTGGAGTCGCGGAATGCCTAAAGTGCATTCCGTTCACTACGAGCAAACGGGGCGACGTCTTCCGTACATTGATACGCCATTGTCAGTGTTTCGGTGTCCGTCCGCCGTGACGGAGGACTCGGCCTCAAATGTCGGACCGTTGCAATTGACACCCGGTTTCGACGGAGCCGCCGTCAGCAACTATGCCGGCTGTAAGTACGGATGGGACCGAGGGATCATGTGGGGAACAGCGAGTATCGAGAAACGCCATTACCCGCGGGACGTACTCGACGGCTTATCGAATACGCTGGCTTACGGAGAACGGTCGCAGCCATCGGAAGGTGGCCGCGCTTGGAATACATGGGCGATTTGCAGTGAAGGTAGCTCCGGCTTCTCAGCGATCGGAAAAATGTATACCGGCGGTGACCCGATACACAACGCGACCTACCGATCGGTCATTACAGATCGAGCTTTCAGTTGGCACTCGGGGATCTGCTATTTTTCCTTCTGTGACGGCTCAGTGGCTCCAATCTCGAAGTCCATCGACACAAGTGTGTATCAGGCACTCGGTGGAATGAGTGACGGGCACATCGCAACTCGTCCATGACAACGGAATGGACTGAAGAACCGTCGAGAGCATTTCCCCGGTTGTGCTGGCTCCAAACGCAATCGCGCCGGATCATCGACTGTACGCCGGAATCTTGAGTTCACGGCCCGTTGGGAGAAAGCTTCCGGATCCGTCCTGTCGCGTGGCCGCGATCCGTGGCAAAGCTCCGTTGAGACTTAAAATGGACGCGGACGCCGCCGTTTCCACGGCTCCGGATCTGTCCGAAAATGTGAATTCCTTGCCATCGGCAGGCGTGGATTGGATAACACGTGCTTTCGGCGACGGCCAGTTTGCTCACTGCCGGATAGCCACTGAATGACGTGACCATCACCCGTCGCAACCGGTGGGGCCTGTTCGAAAATGGCGATTGAATTCCACTGTCCCTACTGCACTGTGACGATTCGAGTGGCCGACGGCCATGCGGGAAAACGCGGCCCGTGTCCGAAATGTTCGACAAAACTGATTGTGCCGGAGATTCCTCGCCCGGCCGCCGCTGCACCGGCTGAGGAAGTGCGGCCTCAGGACATGGCACTGGTTCCGTCACCGGCAGACGAGCCGGCGATACCCGCGTTCGTCCCGCCGGTGTCTGCGCCTTCCGTTTCCAGAACGCTGAAGTCGCAGCGTCGCCGGCATCGATCGCAGAAGTTGTTCACCGTCGGCGTACCGATGCTGTTTCTGCTGCTGTTCGTCGGAACGTTTGTCGGGATGATGCAGTTGCTGAACCGGACTCCCGAACTGAAGGGATCCCTGACCGGTCACAGTGCCGGGGACGGAAACCTGCCGGTGGCAAAGGTGGATGTCAGCGCGCTGGGTCTGACGCCGGACGAAGCGTCGGCCGTGCTGGGCGACCTGGCAGCCGACCCGGCCGCGTTTCTCAGTAGCCAGATGCAGTGCCGGATTTCGGCGCAGGCACAATCGCTGGTCGTGTCGCTCAGCCCCGGCAACGGGTTTCGCTGGTTCGTGGTGAATCCATCCGGGAACCGGGACCTGATCATGTGGATTCGCGAACATCGGGCAGAACTGGACCGACAGCGAGCCGCCGAGCTGACGGCTGCTGGTGAGCAGTTTTGCCGCGATCGACTGAAACTGGCCGACGGAGAACGCGTCGTGCTGGACGCCGCCCGCTATCGCGACGAACTCGGTCTGAACGCACACTGCGACGCGTTCGGCTACGCGGTGGAAGCCATCGCCGAAAACCGCGTATCGCGGTGTGCTCACGAAGACGCGGAGGGCAATCTGTATTTCGCGCTGCCGGAAACGACCGTTTCGTTTACTCTGACGGGCCGCAGGCTGTCGAACGCCGCCCTAATGTTTCCCGGAACCTACGTTGTGGAGGTCGAAGGGTCATTCGTGCCAGTCGCCACTGACGATTCTCCTGACGACGGCGATGCCGACGACGTTCCGGCGGCAGACAACGGTGCTGCGGCAGACAACGGTGCTGCGGCGGATTCTGCAACGGCGGAAATGATGCAACCTGACGACGCAAAGGACTGAGCCTGATGACAGCACCTGATGCCGATCCTGCGACCACGGCACCGTCGACGGAGCCCATCAACGTGGCGTTCTGGAATCTGCAGAATTTGTTCGACACGGACATTTCCCCGATCGCCGCCGACCTGGAATTTACTCCCGTCAACGGCTGGGACCGGCGCGCATTCGAAGCCAAAGTCACCAACCTGGCCGAAATCATTCGCCTGATGTTCGACGGCCGCGGCCCCGACCTGCTGGGCCTTTGTGAAATCGAAAACGCCCGCACCGCGCAGGTGCTGATCGATGCCATCGGCAGAGACGACTACGAACTCGCCCACGTCGAAAGCGCAGATATTCGCGGGATTGACACGTCGCTGATTTACTCGAAACGGTACTTTGACTGCGCCCCTTCCAGAACGAAGGGGCACCTGGTGCATCTGCGTTATCCGACGCGTGATATTTTCGAAGTGCATCTGAAATTGCGGAGCAACAACGCCGACCTGGTGGTGCTGGTCAATCACTGGCCGTCCCGCAGCAGTGGTCGCCTGGAGACCGAATCGTTCCGTATGACCGTGGCCGCTCATTGCGGTCGCATCATTGATGAGAACGTCAAACTGCCTCGCCGGGATTACCTGGAGCTGTCGGACAGCGAAGCGTCGCTGCACCTGCTGAATCAGGCGTGGGATCGCAATGTGCTGGTGATGGGAGATCTGAACGACGAACCGTGGGACCGCAGCGTGCTGGACATGCTGGGAGCCGGCTTCAGCGTCGATCATCTGGAAGAACCCATCCGCTTCGCTCGCGGCAACCTGCCGTCATACCGGGCCTATGCGGGGAAATCGGCCTGGCTGTTCAACCCGATGTGGTCACTGATGTCGGACCCGGATCAGGGAACTCATCACTATGCCGGTGCGACTCAGACGATGAACATGCTGGACCAGTTTATCGTGTCCCGCGGGCTGTATTTCGGTCTGCAGGGGCTGCGTCTGAAGGAAGCTCGCCCCGGTGTGCCACACGTGGAGATCTTCCGACCGGAAGTCATGTCAACACGGGGCAAAGGCCGGCCGCGGGAATTCCGCCGCGACACACGGACCGGCTACAGCGATCACTTTCCGATTCTCACAACGCTGGAAGTGGTCTGAGAAACGTACGGCTGGAAATTTAAGATTGGGACTATCGATCGGCATGCGACTTCCCACCCAATCGAATCTTCGCACGCCTTTGCGGTTCAACATCACACCGCTGATTGATGTTGTGTTCCTGCTGATCATCTTCTTTCTGGTCGCCAGTCACTTCGTTCGCAGCGAACAGGCGGCAACCGTCGACCTGCCGGAAGCGTCAGCCGGGCAGCCGGACTCCGAAATCGCTGCTCACCGGCTGACCGTAACCGTGCTGGCGGACGGACGCTATTCGATTGCCGCGGAGGCTCAGGACGAAGCCTCCGTGCTGCGGCGCATTGAGGAGCTGGCTCGCGCTGGCAGTGCGGCGGGTGTATCGCCGGAAGTTCGCATTCGCGCCGACGAAGCGTCTCGCTACGGAGCCACCAGGCGCATCGTGGAGCACTGTGCGGCTCACGGCATCACGGGAATTCGCTTCGCAGTGTCTCTGGATGAATGAATATTCGGGACAATCCGCAGCCCCGGAATCGATGCCCGCAGACCGCCCGCCGTGTCGAATCGGACCGGTTGCAAATTCTCAAAAGACCCACAATGATCCGGCTCCGCGTCTTCCAGGGGAATGCGCGGCGTGGAAAGCAAACCGAACGCTGTCGCTCGCGTACACAGGGGCCGTTGCGACCAGCATCCTGGGCAGGAACCCGTTTGGAGATGTCGATGACTGTTGTGGCCGTGTGCGTGCCGATTCTGGGGGCTGTGGGACTGGCGTTTAGTGCATATCGCTACTGGTGGGTAGTGCAACAGGATGCCGGCACTTCACACATGCAGGAAATCGCAGCTCACATTCGCCGGGGAGCCATGGCGTTCCTGAAAGCCGAATACAGCGTGCTGCTGGTCTTTCTTGCGGCCGCCGGCATTGTGCTGTGGCTGACCGGTGATCGTGAAGGTTCTCATCCGCTGATCGCTCTGTCGTTTGCCGTCGGTGCCACGTTTTCCGGACTGGCGGGCTTCTTCGGAATGCGGATCGCAACTCTGGCGAATGTCCGCACAGCTCAGGCGGCGCGGACAAGTCTGGGGAAGGCGTTGCAACTGGCGTTCAGCGGCGGTGCCGTGATGGGCCTGACTGTTGTCGGGCTGGGAGTTGTCGGACTCGGTGGGCTGTTTCTGTTCTATTCGAACAAGTTCGGCACGACGCCGGCTGGTCTGAAGCAGACGCTGAATGTGATCACCGGCTTTTCATTTGGAGCGTCGTCGGTCGCACTGTTTGCTCGCCTTGGCGGCGGCATTTACACCAAAGCTGCCGACGTCGGGGCCGACCTTGTCGGCAAAGTCGAAGCCGGCATTCCCGAAGATCACCCGCTGAACCCGGCCACAATTGCGGACAACGTCGGCGACAACGTCGGCGACGTCGCGGGCATGGGAGCCGACCTGTTCGAAAGTTACGTTGGTTCCATTGTGGGGGCGATGGTACTGGGAGCCGTCTTTGTCGAACTGCCGGAATTCCAGGGAACGCTCGACGGTCTGGCCGGCGTGATGCTGCCACTGTTGCTGGCAGCGGCGGGGGTACTGGCGTCGGTCACCGGAACATTCTTCGTCAGCAGTGAAGAGACCACCGATCCGCAGAAAGCGCTGAACCGCGGGGAACTCGTCGCAGCGGGACTCATGCTGCTCGCGAGCCTCGCTGTGATCTTCAGCGTGCTGCCTGCTGGCTGGGAGCTTAACGGCATCACCTACGGCCGCTGGGGAGTCTTCGTGGCAACACTGATCGGACTGGGCTGCGGGCTGCTGATCGGACTGGTGACCGAGTATTACACGGGATCCGGCAAGAGGCCCGTTCGGGAAATCGCGGAACAGTCGGTGACGGGCGCTGCGACAAACATCATCGCGGGACTGGGCGTTGGGATGCAGTCAACCGCGATCCCGCTGATTCTGATCGCGGCGTCGATCATCGGAGCCTATCACTTCGCCGGTCTGTACGGTATCGCCATTGCCGCTGTCGGCATGTTGTCGAACACGGGAATTCAGCTGGCGGTCGATGCTTACGGCCCCGTCGCTGACAACGCCGGCGGCATCGCAGAAATGGCCGCACTGCCTCGCGAAGTTCGCGCGCGAACCGATCAGCTTGACGCCGTCGGAAACACCACAGCGGCCATCGGCAAAGGATTCGCCATCGGTTCCGCTGCACTGACGGCACTCGCTCTGTTCGCCGCATTCATGGCGACGGCCAATATCAAATCGATCGACATCGCAAATCCCCAGGTAATGGCCGGACTGTTTCTGGGGGCCATGCTTCCCTACCTGTTCTCGTCGCTGGCGATGCAGGCTGTCGGCCGGGCCGCTCGCAAGATGATTGAAGAGGTGCGACGGCAGTTCCGCGATATTCCCGAGCTGAAGCTCGCTCTGGCCGTGTGTTCCCGCAATGAAGGTGTCGCTCAGTCTGAGTGGCCGGAAGCAGATCAGGAAGATATGCGAAGAGCCATGGAGAAAGTCGAGTGTGATCGCTGCATCGCCATTTCCACACGGGCGTCGCTGCGGGAAATGGTCATTCCCGGAGTGCTGGCCATTGTTGCTCCGATCCTGACCGGTTTCACCGGCGGCCCGGAAATGCTTGGTGGTCTGCTGGCCGGTGTGACTGTCAGTGGAGTGCTGCTGGCGATCTTTCAGTCCAATGCCGGCGGCGCATGGGACAACGCCAAGAAAATGATCGAAGGCGGAATCACGATCGATGCGGTGACTCACGGCAAGGGATCGGATGCTCACGCCGCGTCTGTCGTCGGTGACACGGTCGGCGACCCGTTCAAAGACACTTCCGGCCCCGCCCTGAACATCCTGCTGAAGCTGGTCTCCGTGACGGCACTGGTGATCGCGCCCTGGATCGCGGTCGCCGCCAGCTGAACAGAACTGGCACAGCATCCGCCGATTTCGCTACAAGACACGTTCTCCGGCACACTCGTGAACTTCGCGAAAGGCAGGGAATGTCTGAACAACGGAACGGACGCCGATTCGCCGTACCCGCCAGTCGGCGGCTGACATGGGATCTGCTGCATTTCAACCGGCGCGTGCCGCTGTGTGGGCACGATCGCCTGTGCGACCTGGCAACCGTCGCAGAAGCCAGACGCGCCTGCGGCGTACGAATTTCCTGGCCCGCGCTGTTTCTGAAAGCGTTCGCACTCGTCGCGCAGGAAGTTCCGGAACTGCGGCAGACGTGGTACCGCTGGCCGTGGGCTCACCTGTTTCAACATTCTCACAGTGTCGGCATCATCACTGTTCAGCGTCAGTACCAGCAGCAGCCGTGGCTGTTCTGGGGAAAGATCGCTTCGCCGGATTCGCTGTCGCTGGCCGAAGTTCAGCAACGGATGGATCGATTCCGCGATGAACCGCCCGAGACCGTGTTCCGACGACAGCTCGAACTGGCGGCGGTACCGACCTGGCTGCGAAGAATGATCTGGTGGTGGAACCTGAATGTGGAAACGAACCGTCGGGCTAAGCGGCTCGGCACGTTCTTTCTGTCGACCCTTGCCGGACGCGGGGCGGAGATTCAGGTGCCGCCTTCCATTCACACAGCCTGCCTGACCTACGGCCCGCTGAATTCAGCCGGCCTGTGCCGAGTGACTCTGGCATACGATCACCGAGTCATGGACGGAGCACTGGTCGCCGAATGTCTGCGGGCGCTGGAACTCACGCTGGCGACAACGATCTGCGAAGAATTGCGCATGCTTGCAGAGGGCACCGCCCGCGAACACGCCGCGTAGCTGCACAGCGCCAGGTTTCGTGAGCGGCAGGGCGCGAGCCGCCGGTTTCGGCTTTCAGTACCGGCGGCTCGCGTCGTGCCGCTCATTTCGACCGAATCCTGCGAACGGTCCGTTAAACCATCCAACCTGGCGCTGTCCGCGCAGACGTCTGTGAATCGTTCCCCGGCGCTGATTTGGGAACGCAGGTTTTCCACGACCCGACAATGCGTGTATTATCGGGACGTGTACTTTCCGCCCAATGCGCCCGCCTGAGCCCACTGAACGCAGTCCTCATGGAGACAGCAGCCCGATGACTCGCGTCTCACGAATCTTCCTGACCGCCGCGATTCTGGCAGTGCCCGTGTCGGCCGCCGATGACGCGAAGCTGGCGTTCTTCGAAAAGAACATCCGGCCGGTGCTGGTTGAACACTGCTACAGCTGCCACGCCGCTGATGCGAAGAATATCCGAGGCGGGCTTTTGCTGGATTCTCAGCAGGGCTGGCAGACCGGAGGCGACAGCGGCCCGACAATTGTTCCCGGCAAGCCACAGGAAAGTCTGCTGCTGCAGGCATTGCGGCATGAATCCTTCGAGATGCCGCCCGATCAGAAGCTGCCGGACGACGTCATCGCCGACTTCGAACGCTGGATCGCTGACGGAGCCGTCGATCCGCGAACGGGCGGCGCGACGATTGAACGAGGCACGATCGATCTGGCAGAAGGCCGCATGTTCTGGAGCTTCCGCCCCATCCACAGGCCCGCCGTGCCAACCCGGCAGGGCGAGGCTCGCCCCGAGCCGCGTGTGCCGACTGACGCCTTTCGCAGCAACGGCTCAGCAGGAGTTTCGCCCTCCCACACCTGGCCGCGAACGGACATCGATCGTTTCATCGCCGACGGGCACGCTGAACACGGGCTGCGACCCGCCGCTGACGCGACCGCCAGCGTGGTGGCGCGTCGGCTGTACTTCGGGCTGATCGGGCTGCCTCCCACGGCAGACCAGCTCCAGGCCTTCGAAGCCGACTACAACGAAGACGCGGATCGAGCCATCGCAACGCTGGCTGATGAACTGCTGGCTTCGCGGCATTTCGGCGAACGCTGGGGACGGCACTGGCTGGATGTCGCTCGCTTCGCCGAATCCAGCGGCGGTGGACGCAGCCTGATGTTTCCTGACGCCTGGCGGTTTCGAGACTACGTGATTGCTTCCTTCAACGACGACAAGCCGCTCAATCAGCTTGCGAGAGAACACATCGCTGGCGACCTGCTGCCGTGGTCAACTCCCGAACAGCACGACGAACAGGTCACGGGAGTCGGCTATCTGACGCTCGGCCCGACAAACTACGAGCTGCAGGACAAAGAACTTTTGCGAATGGAAGTCGTCGACGAACAGATCGATACGCTGGGCCGCACGTTTCTGGGCCTGACTCTCGGATGTGCTCGCTGCCACGATCACAAATTCGATCCGCTGCCAACAACAGATTACTACGCTCTGGCGGGAATTTTTCGCAGCACAAAGACACTCGTGCCCGGCAACGTCAGCGGGTACGTGACCACAAGCCTGAAGTCCGGCGTCGACGCCGACAGACTGGCCGAATGGCAGGGCACGGCTTTCGAACTGATGAAGCGCATTGCAATCCTGAAAACGCAGACCGGCAATTCCAGTCTGGCCGGAGTGAAGGGAATCGATCCGGAATCGCTTCCGGGAATCGTCATCGACGACGCGGCCGCGAAGTTCACCGGCCAGTGGACCGATTCGACACATTCGCCGCCGTATGTCGGAGCCGGCTACCGGCACGATGGCAACGACAAAGCCGGCAAGTCGGTTCGCTTCGAAGTGATGTTGCCCGAGACCGGCGCGTACCGGGTTCGGCTGGCTCACAACGCTTCGAACAGCCGCTGTTCGTCGCTGCCCGTTCGAATTGAACACGCCGGCGGAGTCGCAACGTCAACAATCGATCAGCGCACGACGACGGAAGCGGACGGCGTGTTCTCGGATCTCGGCGAATACCACTTCGAGGCCAACGAAGCAGCCGTCGTCTCCATCAATGCGGAGGAAGCAGCGGGCGGCTATATCATCATCGACGCCGTGCAGTTTCTGCCGGTACGCGAAGACGCCACAGCAACGGCCGAAAGCGATGCCGTCGATGCCGAACGGCAACGCAGCCTGCGAGCCGAACTGGCAGCGCTCGAGGAACGCCTGAAGAAGCACGTCGCCAGCAAGCCTGTCATTCCCACCGCGATGGGAGTCACCGATGAAGCCGATCCCGGTGACTGGCATCTGCATGTTCGGGGCGGCATCCGCAATCTCGGGCCGCTGGTGCCGCGAGGATTCATTTCCGTCGCCAGCCCGCCGCTGGATGAATCCGGCCGCGCCGTGCCAGCGAAGATTCCCGGCGATCAAAGTGGACGTCTGGAACTCGCCGAGTGGGTCGCGTCGCCGCAGAATCCGCTCACCGCGCGAGTGTTCGTGAATCGCGTGTGGCAACATCTGATTGGCGAAGGGCTCGTTCGCACACCAGACAACTTCGGCGCAACCGGACGCCGGCCGACTCATCCGGAACTTCTGGACTATCTTGCCGCTTCGTTCATCGAGGACGACGAGTGGTCCGTCAGGAAACTCATTCGTCGCATCGTGACGTCTCGCGTGTATCGGCTGTCGTCGTCGGCACGAACAGATGACGCGCCCGGCGATCCCGAGAATCTGCATCTGACACGAGCATTCCGCCGACGACTGGACGCGGAATCGCTGCGTGACGCGATCCTGCAGATCAGTGGCCAGCTCGATCTGAACACCACGGGCGGCCTGACAATCGGAAAAATTGCGACATACGACAACGGCTACCAGCACGAAAGATTCTCCGCCAACATGCGCAGCGTGTACGTGCCGTTCTTCCGCAATTCGATGCTGGAAACGTTCGAGGTCTTTGACATCGCCAATGCGAATCTCGTCACCGGCCGGCGGACGACAAGCACACTGCCGTCTCAGGCGCTGTACATGCTGAACAGCCCGTTCGTGCTGGAACAGTCTGAGTTCGCTGCGCAGCATTTTCTGGCAACTCAGTCTGCCGACCCGGCGGCATTGGATGTTATGATCGAAGAGGCTTACCGGCAGACTCTGGGCCACCAGCCCACGGCCGCGGAGAGTCAGACGCTGGCACAATTCGTGACATCAAATGGTGTTGATGCACCGGACACCTGGGCCGCCGTGTTTCAGTCGCTGTTTGCGTCGATGGATTTTCGGTATCTGGATTAGATGAGGGGTCGCGAAGGAGTAGTGCAAACGACGCACTGCCTGCAAACGACAATGAACATGATGCACACCATCCCCCAAACCCGCCGATCTCTTCTGCAGCAAACTGCCTGCGGATTCGGCTCCGTTGCTCTCGCATCCATGCTGGCCGACACGTCCGCGCGGGCGGATCTGCCGGCTGATACCGAATCGCTCGTCGAAAAGCGGCCGATGTTTCCGCCGCGAGCGAAGCGGATCATCTTCATCTTCATGCAGGGCGGTCCCAGCCATGTCGATTCGTTCGACCTGAAGGCGGAACTTATCAAACGCGACGGTACCGGCATTGACTTTACCGGAGTGCGTTTCGGAACGTTCGGCGAAGTCAGCCAGCGAACGCTGATGAAGCCACTGTGGAAGTTCCGTCAGTACGGCGAATGCGGCCAGCAGGTGTCGGAGCTGTTTCCTCACATCGCCAGGCACGTCGACGACCTTTGCTTTCTGAAGGGCATGCATACCG
>CAZHET010000061.1:0-19479 GCA_964531585.1 uncultured Planctomycetaceae bacterium
TGTCCCCGTAGCTCAATTGGATAGAGCGTCGGCCTCCGGAGCCGAAGGTTACAGGTTCGAATCCTGTCGGGGATACTGGACTGTATGCGTCATTAGCGGGCGCAGGTGCGGCGAGTCGCTTGTGACCTGAGTCAGGCACCACGATCAGAATGCCGGTGATCGGCCAGGTTACAGTGGCGGCAGAAACCACGTCCGGTCACTGGGTCTTTTCCCGACGCAAACGCCGCGTGAACCAGCGTCGGCATCCTTAGCACCTGTCCGCTGACAGAATTGCAGCGCGGTCGCTTGTACCGGACTGTTATTTGGCGAGACGGTTAAGCATATCCGCCTTGCAAAGAAACGTTTCCGCTTCCGGACGCGTGCTTAGCGGATCGTTCTTGCATGTCGCGAATTCCGGCCTGTTGCCGCAGCTTGTCGGCAACGGCGCTGGCTGCGGCATTGGCGTCAGTCGTCCAGTCCCCATTTTCCGTCCCAGCGGACGAAGCCTTCGATGGCTTCGTATTCTGCCATGCCAAGAGCGTCATAGCGCTGCGCCGTGTGAGCGTTCCTTGCTTCTGCGCGCTGCCAGAATTCCCGCATGTCGGGGCCAGGGAATAATGCCCGGTCCTTTTGGGATTCGTGCTTGAAGATTGCCTGGCGCTTGCGACTGACTTCCAGGGGACTCAAGGGCACTGCCATTTCGATCTGGTGGACCGGCCATTCCTGCCATGCTCCTCGATACAGCCATACTTCGGATTCCGCGAACCAGGCGTCGTTGCGGCACTGATCGCAGGCGAGGATGATGGCCTTCAGGCACGTACGGTGCGTTCCGTGCGGATCGGAGAGATCGCCAGCCGCGTAGATCTGGTGCGGTTTCACGTCACGCAGCAGCGCGACGATGATTTCGATATCTCTGTCGCCGAGCGGCTTCTTTTTGACGCGGCCCGTTTCATAGAACGGCATATCCAGAAAGTGCATCCTGGATTCATCCGTGATGCCGCAGCAGCGAGCCCCCGCGCGGGCTTCTCCGCGTCGAATGATGGCCTTGATCTTCTGCACGACATCGCTGTCGACCTGACCCGGCTTCTTATTCTTCAGGAACTCATCAACGTGGTTTTCCAGTTCGTTCACACGCGGTGTGTTGATGCTGAATTCCGAACAGAACTCGGCCGCGAATTCCGCGAAGCGAATTGTGTCTTCGTCGAACACAGCGATGTTGCCTGACGTCTGGTAAGCGATGTGAATATCGTGGCCCTGAGCCGCCAGGCGAATCAGCGTGCCGCCCATCGAAATGACATCGTCATCGGGATGAGGCGAAAAGCAAACGACGCGTTTTGGAAAAATGTGATCGAAGCGGCCGGGACGATCTCCCGGCTGTTTCCGCTCGGCAGGTTTTCCGCCGGGCCAGCCCACGATTGTTCCCTGCAAATGGCGGAAGACGTTGAGGTTGATTTCATAGGCCGAGCCATACTCGGCCAGCAGGTCCTGCAGACCTTCCTCGTTGTAGTCAGAATCGGTCAGCTTCAGGATGGCCTTGTCCATCTTATCGGCCAGCCAGATGACGGCTCGCCGCACGAGATCCGGCTCCCATTTCACGTTATCGACAATCCACGGGAATTTCGTGCGAGTCAGTTCGCCGGATGCAGCCTGATCGAGCAGCATCCGGACATTGGCGTGGCGCTGCAGATACGTGGCGGGGACGGAAGGACTTTCCGGACCTTCGACCGTGCGTGCCACGATCTGGGCTTTGTTTTCGCCGAATGCCAGGATGAAGATCTTCTTTGCGGTCAGAATTGTCCCCACGCCCATCGTAATGGCCTTGCGAGGCACATTTTCGGCACCGAAGAAATCACTGGCGGCGTCGATGCGAGTGACGGTGTCCAGCGTGATCATCCGTGTGCGGGACGTTTCATCGGATCCTGGTTCGTTGAAGCCAATGTGTCCTGTGCGGCCGATGCCCAGCAACTGCACGTCAATTCCACCGACATCGACGATGGCCTGTTCGTACTGCTGGCAGTATTCGGCGATCCGGTCGGCCGGAATCGTGCCGTCGGGGATGTGAACGTTCTCCCGCGGAATATCAATGTGGTCGAACAGGTGTTCGTTCATAAACCGGACGTAGCTCTGCAGTTCGTCCGGCTGCATCGGATAATATTCGTCCAGATTGAACGTGATAACGTTTTTGAACGACAGGCCGTCTTCCTTGTGCATCCGCACGAGTTCGTCATAAATGCCAGTGGGAGTTGATCCGGTCGCGAGACCAAGGACACAGTTTCTGTTTTCACCGGCTCTCTGACGGATCAGGACGGACATTTCTTCGGCGACGTGTTTCGCCGCGCTGGACGCGTTCGAAAACACTTCGCATTTCAGTCGTTCGCGGTGGCCGGTTTGCGTTGTGGCACTCATGAGTCTGACGATTCCTTCGCAGGGTGGGACGGCTGCAGAGCGGGGATTCTATCGATTCGATGGCCGTTTTCGATGCAGGCCGCGACGCGGATTTTCGTTCCTGCTACAAACTCCCGAGGCCAATCTTCCGTGACACCGGACGGAGAACTTTCATGCAAACGTTTCGCAGTGAATTTCTGACGCTGTGTGCTGCCGCGGTTCTTCTGGCGATCGGCAGCGCCGGCGCGGCTCAGCAGGACGAACCGATTTTTCAGGCCGGAGCGGCCACCAGCAACATTACGCCGCCGCTGGGTGAGTTGATCGTCGGCGGGTGGGAGCCCTTTCCCGCGGAGAATGTTCACGACGAACTGCACGCTCGCTGCCTGGTGCTGGACGACGGCAAAACAAAGCTGGCGATCGTGCTGTGCGACAATGTGGGAATTCCGCGCGAAGTCTTTGATGCCGCGAAGCACCAGATTCACGAGGCGACCGGTATTCCGGCGACGCACCTGCTGATGGCGTCGACTCACACGCATTCCGCCACAACCGCTCGCGGGCCAAGCAAGGTGATCTGGGAAGACGAACTGACCGACTACCAGAAGTTTGTGGCTCACCGGATTTCCGACGGAGTCCGCCGGGCGATGGCAAATCTGGAACCGGCCCGGATCGGCTGGGGACAGGTCGACGAACCGTCCGAAGTCTTCAACCGCCGCTGGCACGTTTCGGATCAGTCGATGCTGAGCAATCCGTTCGGCGGAATCGACAAGGTGCGGATGAATCCGTCGCGCGGCAGTGACGCGCTGATCGAACCGGCCGGGCCGACCGATCCTCAGGTCGCGTTTGTTTCCGTGCAACGCACCGACGGCCGGCCAATCGCGTTGCTGGCGAACTACTCGCTGCACTACGTTGGCGGAGTTCCGCGCGGAGTCATTTCGGCCGACTACTTTGGCTACTTCGCGAAGTTCATCGCAGAGAAACTCGAAGCCGCAGATCAAAGCCCACCGTTTGTCGGAATTCTGTCGAACGGCACCAGCGGCGACATCAATAATATCAACTTCCGAGGCGCCGGCGGCGATTACCAGGCTTTCGAAAAGATGAAAGAGGTCGCCGAGAAAGTTGCCAGCCGCGTCCATGAAGCTCATCAGCAGATCGAGTTCCGTGACTGGGTTCCGCTGTCAGCGCGCCAGCAGGAACTGACGCTGCGGGTCCGCAAACCGTCGGACGAAATGAAGGCCCATTTTGCCCGGATCGAAGCGGCGGGTGACAACGTCGCCGACGCCGTGCATCGGCGGGCGAAGATCTATGCCGAACGGATCGCCAAACTGGAAAAGGCACCCGACGAAATTACGGTTCCGCTGCAGACACTTGGCATTGGTGAACTCGGCATCGCGGCGATTCCGTTTGAGGTCTTCGTCGAAATCGGCCTGGAAATCAAGAACCGAAGCCCCTTCGAAACAACGTTCACCATCGAGCTGGCGAACGGTTCGTACGGGTATCTGCCGACACCGGCACAGCACGAACTCGGCGGCTACGAAACCTGGCTGGGCACGAACTTTGTCGAACTTCAGGCCTCTGAGAAAATCGTGGCCGAGCTGATGACGATGTTCGCGGAATGCCGCAAAAACGAATAGCGATTCATCGCTGCCGACCGACCCGCCTCGGTAGTCCAGGTCGGCTACGGAACCTCTCTCACCAGCCGAATTCCGCCAGCCGGACTGTCTTCGGGACTTCCGTCGCGAGCTGCCGAGCGAGCGGTGACCGGAACTGAGCCGGCGCGGCCACCTCGGATCACTCGGCCCATACTGTAGCGTCCGGGTTTCTGCTGCCTGGAAGTCGGGCCGGCCGGATCGGTGACCGCGCTCTCGTTTTGATAGGCGTCGTCCGCGTACCAGCCACGGCAGAACTCAGCTTGATTGCCATGCATGTCAAACAAACCGAAGGCGTTTGGTCGCCGTAGACCGACAACATCCGCGAACGCCCGACTGTCAAAGTCGCCGTCTTCCACAATGTTGGCAAACTCGTGCATCGCGGCCATGTGATCGCCCCAGCTAAAGCGGGTTTCCGTACCGGCCCGACACGCGTATTCCCATTCCGCCTCCGTCGGAAGCCGACAGACGACGCCAGCCTGGCTGCACCAGCGGCAGTAAGCCACCGCATCATTCCATGACAGATTTCCGACGGGGTGGAGATCGGTCAGTTGTTCCGTCGCCTCTCCGATTTGCTTCCAGTGAAAAAAATTCGACTCACGCTGCCGCCATTCGCCGCCCCGCAGCCCCCAGCCCTGATCGTTGCGTTCCGCATCCGTAACGTAACCGGTTTCGTTGACGAACCGCTGAAACTGTTCGAGCGTCACTTCGGTGCGCGAAACGTAGAAGGGGCGTGAAATCGTCACGTGCCGCGGCGGTGATTCGCTGCGAAGAAGCGCACGTTGCTCGTCCGAATGCAACGAGGACGCGAACTCCTGTGTCAGCGTTGTGAGTTCATCGATCGAGCTGCCCATTGTAAATTCACCGGGAGGTATCAGCACAAAGTCCACATGGATGCGCTCGTCATGCAGGGCCACTGCGACGCCCAGATGCTCGGCCCATGTCTGCTGCAACTCTTGAGCGGCTGTCTCGTCGAAAGGAGCGACGGCGAGACGTGGACCGCCCTGCGCTGGATCGACGACAACCGGATCGGGCTCGGGAATGTCATTCGGGCCGTCTCCAGACAGGAACTCCCTGACAGAAGGCAGCAGTGGAAGCGCCAGCAGAACGAGAACCAGAACAGTGATCACTCCCCGGCCTGTGGTGAAGTCGCTGCGCTTGCGTGGAACTTGCGGTGACGGCACGACGGCACAACTGGATGTGCGATGGGACTCGGATCCCGCCGAAGTCACTGCGAAAGGTTCAACATCCCGTCGTCGGTGCGGAGTTGGCGTGGCGGATGAAACAATGGCATGCTCACTGCAACAGGCGTCCAGTTCGCTAATCAATTCCGTCGCCGAAGCCTGTCGGTCTTCCGGCCGCTTCGCGAGCATTCGGCGAAACACATCCGCCAGCGGTACCGGCACGTCACCGTGCGGCGATTCCAGATCCGGAATCGGCTGCTGCCGATGAGCGAGAATCCGATCCAGTGGTGGTGGGCCGCCGTAGCAGTGTCGTCCGGTCAGCAGATAGAACAGAGTACACCCCAGGCTGTAGATGTCAGATCGTTCATCGGCGTCGCGGCTGCTGCGAGCCTGCTCCGGCGCCATGCAGTCAACCGTGCCCATCATCATGCCAGAATTGGACAGATCGCCGCCGCTGAGTGCCGCAGCACCGTCCTGACTCAATCGCGACAATCCGACATCCAGAATTTTCAACTGACCGGAATTATCCAGCAGCAGATTCGAAGGCTTGATGTCCCGATGAATGATGCCCTGATTGTGAATGTAGTGCAGTCCGTGAGCCGCCTGGATGACAACATTCAGCGCTTCGCCAACCGGCAGCGGCCCGGATTCGCGAACCACCTGCGACAGGTTCTGAGCGTCGACAAACTCGGAGACCAAATACGGCGTGCCGCGAAATTCGCCGGCATCGTAGGCGGTCACGATATTCGCATGCTTCAGCTTCGCCGCCGCCTGAACTTCGCGGCTGAACCGTTCGCGAAAACGCGGGATGTGAGCGAACTCGGGCAGCAGCAGCTTAATCGCCACCGTGCGCTGCATTCGCCGATGCACGGCTTTGTAAACGGTGCCCATGCCGCCGGAACCGATCGGTTCGAGGACTGTGTACTCACCGATCTGAGTGGACTCGCCGATCGGTGTCGATTCCGGAAGTGCGTTACGAAGCTGCGCCAGCCCGTCGATCGCATCGATTGCGACTTCGACAGCCGAAGCGATCAGCGCCGGGTCGACGAACGGAAACCGGCGAACGTATGCGTCCGCGCTGACCGATTCGCCGCGGCGGGTGAGGAACTCGACTTCCAGCGCAATCAGCTCCGCGGCCAGCAATGACCGGTGTTCAGCGTCGACATCTTCCAGCAGCGATTCGATCGGCTCATGCACGTCCGTCTGCCAGTGCCGTTCGAACCGGTTGCACAGTTCGTTGACGCGGATCAGCGCCCGGTCCGGCAGTTGGTCGAAGGACGTGTCAGTCATGAGGATTCGTCCCGGCTCCACAGCGCAGCGATGATCTTCAGCTTACGCTCGACGGTGCGCCGCGCACAACCCAGACGCAGAGCGATATCTTCGTTCAATTCCCCTTCCATTTTCCACAGCGCGATTTGCTGCAAATCGGGATCGCGAGCGTCATCGAGCCGGGCGAGCAGCCGTGCGAGATCTTCGGCCACCTGAGCAGCGAATTCCGGAGTCGGTTCGTTCGCGAAAATTTCATCCAGAGGAACCGCCTGAGCACGTTCGATGAAGGTGCTTTCAGTCGCCGTCGCGCCGCCGCGTTTGGCTCGGTTGTTGTAGCGGATCAGGTCAACGGCTTTGTTGGCGGTGATCGCAATCAGCAGCGGCCACAGATTGGTGCGGTCGGTAAGCTGCGTGAACCGCCCTTCCCGGGCACCGATGCAGAAACTGCGAAACGCGCTGACCGCGACGTCCTCTTCGTCGGCCATTCGCTTTGACGCACCGTCCAGCCGACCGCGAGCGAGCGTCACCATCCGCTGAAAGTACGTTTCCCACAGTTTCTGCGCGGCGGACGAATCACCTTCGCGAAGTTGCTCGATCCACAGCGTGATGGATTCGTCAACGTTCATGAAGTCATCGTCCGTCACGGGTGTCAGCGTTGTCTGCATCGGAAACGCTCCTGACGAATTCAGCGGGAAGTACTGGGATGTGCGTCGCTATTGTCGGCCGCT
This sequence comes from uncultured Planctomycetaceae bacterium, assembly GCA_964531585.1. Classification (GTDB taxonomy): domain Bacteria; phylum Planctomycetota; class Planctomycetia; order Planctomycetales; family Planctomycetaceae; genus JAWKUA01. The sequence goes on from CAZHET010000061.1 coordinate 7,192, forward strand.
GACCAACTTCGGGTACGTGATTTCTGAATGAAGGGCATTCGGCGAATGCAGTTTTCATCAGGGTTCGCCCGTCGTTCGTTCAAAAGAATCTCGTTCGTGAACGCACTTCCCTGGACTGTGATCGCGTTTTGCTGGTTCGCCCCGCCTGTCACCGCCAGACGACTGATTTCAGCATTTTCGAAATTCTTCCGGAAACCGTGTCGCAAATTCCGACACCGGGCGAGCCTCTTTCGTCCGGCAACTTCGTCGGACGCGCGTCACCAGTTTCCCGTGTCAGGCGGTGAGTAACACCGTATCAAGAAGGAGCCGATCATGGCGATTCACAATTCACTGAAATCTGGATTCCGTCGTTTCGCATCCCTGCTTCGAAAGACGAGCAAAAACACGCGACGAAGAGGCTCCCGCCGGATAACCGCCCCGGAACAACTGGAGCAGCGGCAGTTGCTGGCGGGGGTGGTGATGGACGAGTCGGTGTTCAACGTGGACCAGTTCGAACAAAACATCCGCGACTACTTCGTGGATAACAGCGTCGGCTTCGCCTACGCCATCAACCAGGGCGGCGTCAACGTCGCCAGCGACGGCTGGGGCGACGCCCGCAGGCCAATTGATGGGCAGGTGGACTGGACAGCGGGCACCAGGATGACCACCGCCAGCGTCTCCAAGCCCATCACGGCCACCGGCATCATAAAGATTCTCCAGGATACGCAGGGCGTGGGCCTCGATTCCTCGATTTCCCCCTATTTGCCTGCCGCCTGGGTACAGGGTCCGAACATCGCCTCCATCACGTTCCGCGAACTGCTCACTCATGACAGCGGCCTTCGCGACGGCAACGCCGGCGTCGGCAACAACCCGAGGAGCTACGCCGGCTTGCAGCAGATCATTAGCACCGGCGTCACTCTGGCGGCCAAGAACCAATTCAGCTACGAGAACTCCAACTTTGCCCTCATGCGCGTCATGACCCCCTATCTGCTGGGCGACGGTGCCGCCGCCGACAACGCCGCCAACCCCGCCCAGTTCACCGCCGACGCTTACGTCGATTACATCCAAGCCAACGTGCTGGCCCCCATGGGAATCGTCGCCAACACTGCGCCGCCGGCCGTCAACCCGACGCTGGTCTATCCCTTGCCTGGAAACGCCCCGGGCGTCGCTATCAACGACCAGACCTTGCTTTCCGGCAGCCGGGGCTGGTGGCTTTCCGCTAACCAACTGGCCCTGTTCCTGCACGGCGTCCACACCAACGACAGCGTCCTGTCCGAGCCCGTTCGGAACATGATGTTCGATGGATTCCTGGGTTGGATGAACCCCGGCCTCAACGATGGAAATTACGGATTTTCGCAAGGCATGTTCGGCACCTACTACAGCCACACCGGCGACCAGGGCCTCGTCAACACCGCCATCATGGACTTCCCCAACGGGGTCCAGGCCGCGCTCCTGATCAACTCCAATTTCACCAACGCACCCTACCAGGGAACGGCGCTCAAAATCGCCTTCGAGGACGCCTGGCCCGAGTTGGTTTACGATGGCTACTCCCTTGCCGACGTGGCAAACGTGGCGAACTTGATCAGCTCGGCCGATGACACCTTTACCGTGCGGACGAATCCGATCGATCCCGCCTTCATCGACATCGTCCATCAGGCCATCGGCATCTTCGGAACGACGATTACAGTGGCCACGATTACACGGCGGGCCGACACGCTGCAGAAGCTGACGATCAACGGTCTCTCCGGCAACGACACACTTCAGATTCTGGATCTGCCCAACGGAATGGAACTCGATGTGATCTTCAACGGGGGCAGCGGAGATGACCTGGTGACTGTCAACGACCTGCCAAACGGAGTGGAATTCACGTTCAATGGCCAGATTGGAAACGACACAGTCAACGTTGCCCGCGCCGATTTTGGGTCGATTCTGACCGTCAACGGCGGTGACGGCGACGACGTCGTGAACTTTGGCACGACGGGCGATCTCGACGACGTCCGCACAGTGTTTGTATTCGTCGGCGGCAGCGGGTCGGACAGCCTGTTCGTCAACGATCTGAACGATTCGAGTCCGCAGCTGACGCACGCCGGATTTCATCGCGAATATGTGGTGCGGCAGACTCGCATCGACCGATCTCACAGCGGAATCGTCGGGCAGTTCAGCCAGCTGGAAAACGTCACACTGGATGCCAGCAATCAGACCAGTCTGATCCGGCTGCTTTCAACAACCAATTTCACGAACCTGCAGTTGAATGGAAATCAGGGTGACGATCGCATTGTCCTGGGTTCCGGGCTGGCGGCAACGCAGTTAAACTCGATCGTTCGAGTCAGTACTGGCAGCGGTGACGACACACTGATTATCGACGATCGAAACAGTCAGTTTGCGAACGAAAATTATGTGTTGCAGGGCGACCACTTTCAGTCGCAGAGCATCCCGCTGGTGTTCTGGGGCGACGGCACGCCGCCCGAACAAATCCGGCTGCGTCAGAACCAGGTCGGCACGACGACCAACATTCGCAATGTGCTGAGCGGCGTGCGAGTTGATGTCGAAGGAAATGCCGGCGATGACACGATCAACGTTCATGCCACGGAAGCCGGCTCGCTGCTGTTTGTCGGTGGAGGTGAACGTGACGATGTGATCAACATCACCCCGGAATCCCAAAATGCAGACAACATCCAGGGCATGGTGTACGCCTACGGAGGTTCCGGCACAGATCGTGTCATTCTGCACGATCAGGCCAATACAGATGCCGATGGCCGAAATTATCGGGTTCTCGGATACTCGATCGATGTGGTCGGGTCGCCGTTCGGGAAACTCTTCGTCCCATCCAGCTCGCAGACGGAGTTCGTTGAGATACGGGGAGGCATCGAAGACGACGTATTTGACGTACGAACCTGGTCGAACACGGCTGAACTGCAGCTTCACGGTAATCTCGGAGATGATCAACTACGCGTGGCAGCATCGGCGCGAACGGTCGATGCCATCAACGGGCACCTGGTCTACTACGCTGACACGCTATTATCGCTGCCCGGCACTCCGTCCCCCGGTCACGACACGGCTGTCGTTCATGACGATCAACGAATCGGTTCTCCGAATTACGAGTTTGACATCGCCAACCTGCAGGCGCAACTGTTGACAACGAACTTCCGGCTGACGTCGTTCGGTGCCGAAGAAATCACGCTCAACGCTAACGGCGAGAACAATCGAGTCGATGTCTTTGGAACCGCGTCCAGCCTCCACACAGCGGATTACATTCTGAATGTCGGTGGCGGGAAGGATACCATCAACGTCTACGCTCCGGTTTCCGCTACGGTATTCGCGAACGGCGGCAGCGGCAACGATGCCGCGCGTGTGCATGGGACGAATAACGATGATGTGGTGACGCTTCAGGGGGATCGCATGGACGTGCGTGAAGTTGGCTCCCTGGCTTACAGCACTTCCGTCGTGCGGGACGCCGATATTGTGGCGTTTCGGATCGACGCGAACGGCGGGCTTGACGTGTTGAACGTCGTCGGCCAATCCGGCATCAATGAATCCATCGTCGTTCAGGCATCGATCGTCGCAGGCAGCGGTTCTGTCACTGCAAGCCCGTTTCGGCAAGTGACTTTCGTGGAGCTCGAAGACGTGGATGTCGACGGAAACGCGCATGATCAGGACTCACTGACGTTTCTGGCCACGAACCAGAACGACTCGCTGAGCATCAACCCAGTCGGCGCGGGCACGACGCTGCAACCGTTCGTGCAACTGACTTCTGCTGGCGGCGTCAGCCTGCTGAAACTGCGTGATGCCACGCATGTCGGCAGACCAGTCATCAGCGGCATGGGAGGTAGCGACACGTTTCGCGTGACGATCGATCCAAACCCGGCAGGCAATCCGGTCCGCAGCATGCAGCTGGACGCCGGCGAGAGCCTTAACGACCACGACCAGCTCATCGTCAACTACAACTCGAATGCCTGGCCGCTGATTCAGCCCGCCACGAATCACCACAGCGGGACTTTGTTGTTCGGCAACGGACAGGATCTTCTCGGGATTCTGTTCAGCAACTTCGAGGAACTCGTCGGGGATCTGTTCTGACGTGTCGCGGGTATGCGAGATTGCGGGCCAACGCCACGGCCGTTCGTCCAGTCCGGTGTGAAAGGCCGAGTTGCTACGCGACGAGATTAGCAGGACAGCGCCAGGTTCCGTGAGCGGCAAGGCGCTAGCCGCCGGTTTTTCCCAGCGTTTTTCAATGCAGACTCACTTCGACGAAATCCTGCGGACTATCGGTTAATGCATCCAACCTGGCGCTGTCCGATTAGGATCGGAAGAGTTTCAAGAAAAACTGACTTTTTCTGGCCGGGACGTTTGACAGGCGGTTTTTTTTGCAAGGTTCGTGACGCGGGCCAATTCACCGATTCCGTTACACTTGCTGACGGAGTTGAGATGATGCGTCACATTACCATCCTCATGGTCACGCTCTTGGTGCTGGCGGCCACGGCCTCAAGCTGCTCCGCCCAGTTGTCTGGCACGACGGTCACTGTCAACAGCGTCACCGGGTCCGTTTCATCGGTCCAGGTGTACCCCGGCTACTATGTCCCGGCGATCACTGCCTCAAGCACCGTTACGTGGGAGATTGATTCAGGGGAAACTGCGTCGTACTACTGCACCTCATCCGTTCGCATTATCAACAGTAGCGGTCAGACAATCGCGCAGTCAGTGTCATCCGGAAACGGCCCAATGCACACAGCCGGACAAGAGGCCACGCAAACCGTGACACTCACGACGTTTTCGCCGCCCAGCGGCACCTATACGATCCGTGCGACCGGCATTGTGGCACTTGAGGATCAGTCGTGGTTTAGGTATGAACAAAAGGAGACGCAAGTCGTTGTTCCGTAAGGAAATCACAACGATCTGACCCGCCGAAGATATGGATCAATGGAAACCTGACCTCGCCTTCGACCCCAACCATATGTACGACGGGAACAGAGTCAGTGGTGCGAGGGACACTGCCTGAGACTTTCTCAGAACGACACAACTTCGTACCTTCGCCATGCACGGCGGGTTGGTTGATTGTTAACGCTACATGCCAGGAAAGGACGTGCCAGGATGTGTGGAAAGTTTCTTATCGGCTTCGTCACTCACGCAGCGTTCTTCGCGATCGCCGTTGCACAGGAAGACCGGTGTCCGCAGCCGCTCTACGTTGTCTGGGAGTTGACGGAAGCGACGCAGCTTAGTGGGTCGTCAGCGAGGCACAATTGGGCTCTGGATTCACTGGGGCTGGCCGATCGCGCGACGAATCCTCCCGCGGGAATGATCGTTCGCGGCCCCCGGAAGGTCGTCGAACCATACAGGCACGTCGAAGGTCGAGTCATTCTTGTCAGCCGCGCCCCGCATGTAGAATTTCAGACGGCGACGTTCCGGAGTGTCCGCGGCGAGAAGGAGTATCTTCAGCGACTCGAAGAACTCGAGTCCGGCTACGAAGCTCGGCGGGAGGGGGAACCGGAGGCCACGATCACAAGAAACGGACCGCCGGAGCGGCGCGAATTGGTCTATCAGCGCGACTGGATGGAGGAAGAAAGAGAACGAACTGTCGAGTACATTCGCGGCGCAAGAGTGGAAGGAAGCCGTGTCATCGCTGACAGGAATAATAATGTCCGCATGGTTCCGCAGAGTCTGACAATGCGTTCATTCGCAAGGCTTGACGGACATCTCATGTTGAATGGCCGCACCTCGGCAGTTTTCGAAATCCCCGCCAGTGCGCTGACTCGAAATGCAATGCTACGGGAGGATGATCTGACGCATTACGTCGACGTTTCCGGGATTTCCGGGAAGACTCGGAAAATGATCTGGGAACGGCTTTTGGCAACAAAGAACACTGCTCTGCAGCAGTTCGACAATGAAAGTGACGCGGACTATCAGGCTCGCCGCGCCCTGGGCGAGAATCACATCGAACTGATGCGATCCGCACTGTTTGACGTCGACAGCGCGTGGCTCTCGTGCAACTACCGCGATGAATCGAAGCCGATACAGATTACCGGCGGCGTGAATGTCGGTGCCGACACCGAACTACAACGGTTGCTGCGGCGTATCGGTCGGGCAAAGTCGCGGCTGCCGGAAATCGATTCCGACGATGAAGTGTTCTCGTTGCACTGGGCCAGCCGGATTCCCGAGCAGACGGCCCAGTTTCTGCGCGCTGCCGTAAATGCACTGCGAGTCCGGTTTCCGTCGGCTCACATTCCAGACGTGGCCGACTGGACCATCGACGACGGCGTATTGGAACTGCGACTGAGCGGGCGTGCAAATTTAGAAAACGGCCTGGCCTGCTTGGGAGCGTTGCGGGTTAGCAACCCTTCCGACGACGCTCAGCAGGCGTTGGCCCAATTTCTGACGGCCATTCCGGCACTTGCCGTGCAGCAGATTGTCAGCGAGCAGGGAGCCTCGTTTTTGCGAATCAGCCTGTCACCGCTGGCGCAACTAAAGACAGAGAAGCTGCCCGAGTGGGAGTTCATGAAGCTGCCGCAGTTCGCTTTCCTGCAGTTCCGCGGGAACGTACTGTGGTTTTCGCTCGGCGGTCAGAATGCGTGGAAGATGCTCGACGCGGAACTTGTCGCCCAGGACGAAGAAGACGCTAACGACAAACCGTTGGATGGCATCGGCTACGTGCTGAAGTGCGAGCTGAACCTGGAACAGGTGACGACCGCCAGAGGCGAGAAGTCCGGTCTGAAACAATACGTGGCAGAATTTGAACGCGGCTATTCGCGCTGGACGGCCGACCGGCACCTGGAGATCCTTTCCGGGGTGATGGATATGGATCTGCGCTGCCCGGATGACTACGAATTCGCCACCGTATTCGAGAAGGCGCTCACCGATCGTCCCGGTCGCGGTCGGCTGGAGGTCTTCAATGTGCCGGAAGGAGTGCGCGCGGAGGCGACACTCGACCGGTCACTGGCTCTTCTGTACTTCGGCAGGCAGTCGCTGAATTTTCGGGACATGAACAAAGTCTGGGCCAAGGCCATGACAATCAAACCGGCTCCTCCCCAGGCACCGCCGAGCAGTTTGTTGCAAGCGGGTGCCGACCACTGAGCTGGCTGAAATCTGACAGCTCCCTTGATCCGCACCGGGACGCTCGGGTCAGTGCGACAATTTCGGGGTTGTGGTGCGCATTACAAGAAGGCATGCCGATCGCCACGGCTCAGGATGATTCGCTGAGCACTCTTCCTGTGGGCTCCGGAAGATCGCTGCAGCCGTTTGTGCAGCTCACGTCCGCCGGCGGAGGCAGCCTGCTGAAACTGCGTGACGCTGCCGATGTCGGCATCCCGGTGATTCGCGGTGGTGCGGGAAGCGATACGTTTCGAGTGACGATCGACGCCAATCCGGCAGGCAATCCGGTTCGCGACGTGAGACTCGAAGCCGGCGAAAGCCCCGCCGATCACGATCAGCTCATCGTCACCTACGACGCGGCGGCGTGGCCGCTGACACAGCCGGCGACAAATCACAACAACGGCACGCTCCGCATCGGGATTGACCCGGACATGCTGGCGATCCTGTTCCGGGACTTCGAGGAACTCGTCGGGGATCTGTCCTGACGTGTCGCGTGTATGCGAGATTGCGGGCCAACGCCACGGCCGTTCGTCCAGTCCGAACTGAAAAGCCGGGTTGCTACGCGTCGGCCACAATGTGCGGCTTCGGCCCAACGGGCCAGCCGTTCATCCAGCCTGGGGCATCGCCCAAGGAATCAGGCGCACCAACATCCGGAGTCCCAAAGGGACGGCCGTTCGAATTCGACGAGATGCATCGCGTACTCACGTCATCTGGAGCCGAAGCAATGCACGGTCGGCCAGCACGATTCCAAGGCGCAATGGAGCTGGAGATTCGGCCTTCTTATCCCGAAACGAACTGCCGTCCCGTTGGGACTCTATCGCGTGGGTGGTTCGTTACCTGGGACGTTGTCCCAGGGTGGGCGAATGGTCGTCCCGGTGGGACTCAATCGCACGCGTGAGCGAACAAGACACGCGTATTCCCGCCAACTCTGGATGGCCCCGTGTCTGTCGTCGGTCCACATGGTCGTCCAGTGTGCGATGGCCCTGGTGTCTGCACTGCCAGCCGCCGGAGATGAGGAAGTGGAGATCCCACCCATCCGCGTTATTGCGGCAGATGCAGACGGCAGGCCGCTGGCGAATGCGGAGGTCGGCATCGACGCCAACTTCGGAACGCTAAACGACAATCTGATTCGCAGTCAGGACGGCTGGGGATTTGTCCGTCTCGCGATGACTGACTCGACAGGAACCGCCCTCATTCGGAACGTTGATTCACTGCCAGTGTTCGTAGTCGCACGGGATGCCCGGCGAGAGCTGGTTGCCGTCACTCGAATCGAGTCGGGATACGGGGGCGAGCCTGTCGACTTGCAGCTCACCCGGGCGTTCACGCTGAAAGGCACCGTGACGTGCGACGATCTGGAAAAAATCGATCGGCCGCGACCACGCGTGAGCGTTGAACTGCGGCAACACGGAGTTCGAGTCGCGAGCTACTTTTCCCGGGATGGCGCGTTCACCTTCGCCGTTCCCAAGGGCGAGTACACACTGCGTTGTTACGGAGATCTGACGCGGCGCATTGAGAAGTCTGTTGAGGTGAGCACTGAGAATCTGGACGTCGGAACGATTGATCTGCCGGCGTCAGGATTCGCTCTGCTCCAAGGTCAGATTGCTCCTGGATTTCGTGACGTCCTGAGTTGGAAAAACGGCGGACCGTATCAGCCTGAAGATTTTCGGGGGCAATACCTGCTGATTGACTTCTGGGGGCACTGGTGCGGGCCGTGTCTTGACAACATGCCGGGACTGATGGACTTGCATTCGAAGTACCATGACAAGGGTCTGGTCATAATCGGCATCCACGTCGACAATGGAGACGGGGTTGACTCCGTCGCAGAGCTGAACAGCAGACTGTCTGCTGCCCGTGAAAATCTGTGGGGTGGCAAAGATATCCCGTTTCCGGTTGCACTCGTCAGCCTGGACAGGGTCTCCGGCCCGGGCCGCAATGACGAAGATGCGAGGTGTGCGCTGAGTGCTGCGTACGGTGTCACCAGCTACCCAACGACGATCCTGGTCGACCGCGAGGGCCGCATCGTCGAACGTATCAACTCAGACAACCCGAAGCACGTTCAGAAGCTGGTTGAGTTGCTTGAGCACTCGCCGCGCGACGGCGATTAGCCGCCCAGCAGTTCACCTCGCAGGGTCCGGTCAGCGACCTTTGATCACACGACATCCCGTACCACTCGTCCATGCACGTCGGTCAGTCGAAAGTCACGGCCCTGGAAGCGGTGAGTCAGCCTTTCATGATCGAAGCCCAGTTGATGCAGCAGCGTTGCGTGCAGATCGTGCACGTGAATGCCTTCGTCGACGACCGCGAAGCCCAGTTCGTCGGTCTTCCCGTACAGCAGACCGGGTCGGAAGCCTCCGCCAGCCACCCACAGCGTGAATGCGTCGATGTGGTGGTCGCGTCCGCCGGCGACTTCTTCGCGAACTTCGCCCATCGGAGTACGCCCGAATTCGCCGCCCCAGATCACGATTGTGTCTTCCAGCAGGCCCCGTTCTTTCAGATCAAGAATCAAAGCCGCCGAAGCCTGATCGGTTTCGCGGCAGACCTTTTCCAGATCGCCGGTTAGTGACTGCCCTTTGCCGCCGTGATGATCCCAGTCAGTGTGATAGAGCTGCACAAAGCGCACACCCCGCTCGACAAGCCGCCGAGCCAGCAGGCAGTTATTCGCGAAGGAATTTGATCCCGGCTCCGCTCCGTAGGATTTCAGCGTGGATTCGGATTCGGAACCGATGTCCATCAGTTCCGGAGCGCTGCTTTGCATGCGAAACGCCATTTCGTAGGCGTTGATGCGAGTCGCGATTTCCGGATCGCCGGTCACGTCCAGACGTTCGCGATTCAGGGTTCCGACCAGATCGAAGAAGTTACGCTGCCGAGCGGCATCAATGCCGGCGGGGCTTGTCAGGTTCAGAATCGGATCGCCGGTGCCTCGAAAAGGAACTCCCTGAAACGTCGACGGCAGAAAACCCGACGACCACAGAGCGTTGCCGGCCCGAGGTCCGCGCGGACCGGACTGCAGCACAACAAATCCGGGAAGATTCCGCGATTCGCTGCCCAGGCCATATGTCACCCATGAACCCATACTCGGCCGCCCGGGAACCTGAAAGCCGGTGTTCATGAACAGCTTTGCCGGGCCGTGGTTGAACACGTCGGTCGACATGCCCCGCAGCCAGCAGACTTCGTCGACGATTTTCCGGTGATGAGGCAGCAGTTCACTGAGTTCCATGCCGCACTCGCCGTAACGCGCGAATCGGCGGATGCTTCCCAGCAGCTTCGCTCCGGCCGGCAGAAAGGCGAATCGTTTGCCGTTGACGAGCGAATCGGGAGGCAACTGCCCGTGGTATTTCTTCAGGGCGGGTTTGTCTTCGAACAGTTCCAGATGGCTGGGCCCGCCAGCCATGAACAGATAGATGACGTTTTTCGCCCGCGCCGGATGATGGCCGAGGCGTGGCACCATGTCCTGATGAGTCGCCGCGGTCGCGTCTGCAGCCAGCAGGTTGTTGAGTGCGATCGACCCGACACTCAGGCCGGCCGTGGAGAGGAATTGTCGTCGTGCGGCGTGGTGCTGCATGATGGAATCAGAACGCAAGGCGTGAAAAGGAATGGACGACGGGACTCTGATCCCGTCGAAGCGAACACGACGGGATCAGAGTCCCGTCGCACGTTCTACTACTCCCTCGTAATAAATTCATCCGTATTCATCAGTGCGCGAGCCACCGCGGTCCATGCTGCGGCGTCGGCGAACGAAATTTCTTCCGGCAGCGATTTCCCCGCGACTTGTGCAGCCGCGTTCTCGTCGGAAGAAAACTGTTGGAACTCTCTTTGATAGAAGTCCATCACAGCCGCTTGTTCCGCATGTGACGGGGGTCGTGAAAAACAGATCAGAAACAAGCGTTCGATGCGTTCGCGTGTGCGTCCCGTTCCGGCGACTTCCTGCAGCACCCGCATTCCCGCGGCGCGAGACATTTCGATCAGACCCTCATCATTCGCCATCGTCAGAGACTGCAGTGGCGTGTTCGAGCGGGCTCGCGCGGTGCACACGGATTGAAAATCGGGTGAGTCAAATGTGGTCAGCATCGGATGCGGGGCGCTGCGATAGAATCGAGTATACATCGTACGGCGGTAACGAACAGGGGCCGGATCCGGCTTCCAGTTCTTATTCTGCTGCGTAAACGCGTAAACACCTTCCGGCTGAGGCGGCCGGACGCTGGGACCGCCGATGCGATCGTTCAGCAGGCCGCTGGCGCTCAGTGTCGCGTCGCGGACCACTTCGGCGTCGAAACGCAGGCGGTTCTGACGGCCGAGCAGTTCGTTCAGCGGATCGGCGGTCGCCAGATCGGCTCGCATGTGCGACGACTGCCGGTAAGTGGCGCTGGTGACAATCATCCGAAGCAGCGACTTGCGCGACCAGCCGCCGTCCACGAACTTCGCGGCCAGCCAGTCCAGAAGTTCCGGGTGGGTCGGAAACGATCCCTGTGTGCCGAAATCGTTTTCGGTGGCGACCAGTCCGGTGCCGAACAGCCGCATCCACGTGCGATTGACGAATACGCGGGGAGTCAGCGGGTTGCCGTTTCTGACCAGCCAGCGCGCCAGATCCAGTCGACTCACAGCGGTTCCGTCGGCCGGCTCCAGCGGCGGAAACACGGCCGGAACATCAGGAACCAGCGGGCCGGCTTCCTTATCCGGTCGCAGGAAGTCGCCGCGAATGTGACGATACGTCTGGCGAGGTTCGGCCAGTTCCTTCATGACCATGCTGCGAGTTGCCGGACCCAGCCCGATGGCTTCTCGCGCCGCGCGCAGTTCCGTCTGCGCGTTCAACAGATCCGAATCCTGCTGCGCAAAGGCTTCCGAAACCAGCGTGTTCTGGTCTTCCGTGCGTTTCGCTGCATCGGTCTTTAATGCGGTGACCACTTCAGTGCTGGTTAGCGGAGGCGGAGGCTGCGGACAAACATCCAGCGCAAAACGGCCGATGTTGTAGAAGCCTTCCAAAGCCTGGTGTTCGAGAGTAATGGCAAGCGGAGTGCCCGGATCAACCTGCAGAGGTGGGTCGAAAATGAACTGCGCTTCGTGTGCGGAATTCATGGTCACCGTCGACTTTCCGGTGACATTGATTGCCCAGCCGGTTGCCCCGTCGCCGTTGATCGATGTTTGAATCGGATGTCCCGGCTGATGATGCGACGACTGAGTTCGGCTGATGTCGACGGGTTTCGATGCAAGCTTCACGCGAAACCCGGTGAG
>CAZHET010000062.1:0-19276 GCA_964531585.1 uncultured Planctomycetaceae bacterium
TCAACCCCTGCAGACCGCGCAGAAACAGAATGCCGTCGGTCAGCGGCCGGATTTCACCGTCACCGTCAAGATCGAAGAACGCCTGCATCGGACCGGTGTCGAGAAACGACTGGAGCGCTGCGGCGTCACCACGCCGCGCGTTGGCTCCCAGCGCGCCGTTCGTCAGCACCGAATCGCGAAACCCTGCCATGAAACGCAGGCTGAGAATTCCGTCCGTGTCGCGCAGGAACTCGCCGTCGTTGTCGACGTCAACGGAAACGTTCGGAGCAAGTTCTCCGTGGACAACAACCCGCGCCGCCGCTTCGTACGCACCGATATCGACGGTGGCCGTGCCGCTGCCGTCACCATCAATAAAGCGAGCGAAACCCGCGCCGCGCTGATCGAAGGGAAACGGGGTTGCCGACGAATCGATGGCACGCGCATTGAGTCCCGCGTCGACTGCCGGGCTGCCGGTCAGCAAAGCGTGAGTCAGCGTCGGTCCGCCGTTGTCCGCCAGCGGCCCAATCAACGGATCCGTGCTGACGAGGTCGCCGTTGTTCAATTCGGGCGACGCTTCGTCAGAAATGTTGCCGCCACGGGACACAATCGCCGGAACACCTGACGTGCCCTGATTCGTCGCCTGGATGTTGCTTCCACTATTCCCGGCAAAGATCGTATTGGAGATTTCGAAAGTCGATGTGGCACCATCGAACGCGCGGTTGAAAATACCACCGCCTGAGTTGCCGGCGATCGTCACGTTGCGGAGTCGCGTGAGAGTGGTGTCGCCCGTGCCTGCTGTCTGCTCGATGGCTTCAAAGCCGCTGTTCGACACGTTGCCGCTGACTGTCGAGTTGTTGATCCAGCCGTTTGCCTGGCCGATTTGCATGGCCGCGCCGCCGAAATTGGCGGTGTTGTTGATGATGGCGGAATCCATGATCTGAAACGTTCCGGTCAGACCAAGTCCCCCGGCACCGTTGGCATGGTTGTCGCGAACTGTTGAGCGATGCAGTTCGAGAATATCGCCGGAATCAACCATGCGGATTCCGCCGCCTTCGCTGGTGTCTTCACTGCCGTTCGCGACGGTCAGATCGAAGATCTCAAAACGCTTGCCGCCACCGGAGGTGCCCAGTTGAAAGACTCGGCTGGCATTATTGCCGCTGATGACCAACTGATCCGCGCCGGGTCCGTTGAACGTCGTGGAATCCGTGACCTCCAACTGACCGGAAGTCAGTGTGATGGTGCCAGTGACGTCGAAGTTGATGTCGTCGGCTCCGGCAGCGTTGTTCGCATCGGTGACCGCCTGCCGCAGGCTGCCCGCTCCGGAGTCGTTGAGGTTTGTCACATTAAACGCGGCCAGCAGGACGCGTTCTTCGAGCGATTCCAGGACAGCACAGGCTCGCAGCTTGCGGCGTCGGTCGTGGCGTGGTTTCGTGAATTGTCGCTTCAGCCAGTTGGACATGCCGTGCCTGCGTAACATGGTTGAGCCTGCGATTAAGGATGAGTCGAACAAATGCACAGCGAGCCTGATCGGGCGATCGATTAACCGAGTGACAGAACGCTCAAGCCGGTGCCGAAGTCAGCGAACGCGATGTCGATGACTTCGTCCTGCAGAGTCCGCTCCGGCGATGTCGCCGCACGACCGAACAGAGATCCAGTTGCCCCGACGGTGCCGGCTGGTCGGTCGCCGGTTGTGGTTGTTGCACGTGCCGGATCGGAAACAAGCGGTGTCCGGTCGGTGGTGATCGGCGTTCGATCGCGGTTGTCAGTGCTGACTGACTGATCGCGCGCCGCAGCAAAGACTTCTGGAGACAGCCCGGACGGCACCACCGAAGCGACAGGCCCGGTCGCAGCCGACGGCTCAACACCAACGGCGGGGCCGCCCTTTGCGAATGCTCCGGCGGGTGCCGTTGCTCCGGCGGCCGGCGGACGAAACTGATTCAGGAATGCAATGATCTGCAGCGCGGTTGTTCGCGTCGCTCCGCTGCCGACGGCGTTTCGGATCAGATTCTGACCGGTGAACCCGACCAGGTAGCGAGCGATCAGAATTCCGTCAGTGAACACCTCGCGGACTCCATTGCCGTCCGGGTCCAGCATTTCGCCGGAATCCGCCAGGAATGTCGTAATGTCTGCGGGTGCGCTTCGGGCGGCTCCGCTGCCGATCGCGTTTCTGACCAGATTCTGACCAGTGAAGCCCACCAAATGGCGAGCCATCAGAATGCCGTCGGTAAAAACGTCGGCGGCACCGTTTGCATCCACGTCCAGTGACCCGGACACCTCCGCAACGGTCACTGGTGTCGACTGGAAATCCACATCCGCCGGCGACTCGGCCGTGAAGTTGATTTGAGTCCCGGTGTAATCGTTGGCCGCCGTGAATGCCGCCGTGTACAGCCGCGCCGGCTGAGTCACGGCATTGGGCCAGTTGCCGTCGATGTCGAACCACAGCACCAGCACGAAGCGGTCCGTCGCGGCGTCGCCATCGATGTCAGCCGTGTCCGCAAAGTCCTGCTGCTCATCAAGTCCCGTCATCAGCCGGTTGGTCAGACCGCCAAACGTCAGTTGCGTTGAATCATAATGCATCCGCAGTGCCAGGCCCGTGTACCGGGCAGCCGCTGGATCCACGGTGGAGTACATGAGGTCAAAGGAAAATGAATCTCCGCCGTTGACCGTTTGTGTGGCGGAATCCGGAGTCACAACCTGCGCGGCCAGCAGCAGCCGCTGTTCCAGCACTTCGGACGCGACGGGAGCCCCGACTGCGGGGTGCGCTCGGCGATGAACATCACGGCGGCGACGCCGATGGAGCCAGTCGATGCCTGACATAAATCACCTTTCACCCGGAACGACTGCAGGACGTTGTATTTCAGGGGTTTACCGGCACAGTGGTTAAAACCTAAGCATCAATGCAGACATTTCTGACGATGGGGGACCAAATTCAATTCAGGGCCGGTCGATGGGCGTGGCCGGTTCTCTCGCGGGTTGCCGGTTCTCTCAGGGGCAGAACGCGAATACGGCGCATCCTGCGAAGAGATTTCGGCAGCCTCGAAGGCAACTTTCTGTACTTGGGTTCCCTGGTGCGTCAAGATGGCAGCCGTTCAACACTGGCGGGCGGGGAAGCATTGGATCAGTCTGTTACAAGCATCACACTGCTCTGCAAACTGAGCACTCCGCACCGCGATGAAGCGGCGTGGCGCGAGTTTGTGGATCGATACGGCAGCCGCATCTACAGTTGGTGTCGCGCGCGGAAGCTGCCGGAATCTGATGCGGAGGACGTGACGCAGGAAGTTCTGCTGCGGCTGGCTCGTTATATCCAGGACTTCGAATACGATCCGGGGAAGTCGTTTCGCGGCTGGCTGCGTCGAGTGACCGAGAACGCCATTCGCGATTATGCGAATGCAGGTACCGGTGCAGACGCACGGGGTGGGAGCAGCGTTTTTTCCGTGCTTCGAAACGAACCGGATCGTCGGCAGCTTGCCGCTTCACTGGAAGCGGCCTTCGATCTCGAATTGCTCGACGAGGCGAAGCGACGCGTCAAAGCTCGCGTGACCGCGACTCGCTGGCAGTCATGGGAGATTCCCACGACCGAGGCTGCCTCCGGAAAAGAGATTGCCGCCCGACTGGGCATTTCAGTCGGAACTCTCTACGCCAACAGGAATCAGGTGCAAAAGCTGATTCAGCAGGAGGTCGCCATCCTTGAATCCGGCCTGAAGAACGAAAGCTGAGCAACGTCGATGCCAATCCGGTGGCTTACGCCGAACGGCACTCACAAAGTGAGCGGCAAGGCGCTAGCCGCCGGTGTCTGCATTGAAAACGCTGCGAAACACCGGCGGCTAGCGCCGTGCCGCTCACAGATCAGAGCTAAAGCGAGCGCCATTGGGCTCACGCCACCGGCTAACGGTGTGTCGGCCCATCGGGCCTGAAACGCAATCGCAGGAACACTCCGATTCCCCGGACGAATCGAAGTTTCGTGAGCAACCACCCCATGCCTGGCCTGGCTGGCATTTCTTCGAATAGCGCGGCCCCGCCGACAAACGAGGCTTAGATGCGACGCTGAAGTGCGGTATCTGGTAACGTGGAGCGCATGGGCAGCAAGGCGAACGGCGAATGAGATTTCGCCGACCGCGACACGGTTCCGTCGCGCAAGTCTTGAAGTTGCGCATTTCGTTAGGGCTGGAAGCCCGGCACATCGTCAGCCGGTGGCGTGAGCCACCGGTACAAGAAAAACACGGCAATGCAGGCCCGGAGGGCCGACACAGTCGTCGGTGTGCCGGCCCCTCAGGCTCTGGCTGCTTGCGATCGCAAACCTGTGGCTCACGCCACCGGCATTGGATATGTCGGCCCGCCGGGCCTGAAACAGCGCAACTTCAAAACTTGCGCCACGGGCTGGTGTGGTACATTCTGTTCTCCTTGCCCAAGTGAATTAAACTCACTTCCTCTTCAGGTTGACTTTGCAGCCTCGCCAGGCGGACATGATGACGGACTGCCCCGACCACAATCAGCTCCTGCGATTTCTCGACGGTGATCTGAGTGACACGGATCGCGCGACGATCGATTGCCATGTCGATGAGTGTGAAGCGTGTCAGTCCGTGGTCGCTGACGTCGTCGCGGCGTCCGCGGAGCCGCCGCCGCCACCAGTACTGTCAGAGGCCTTTGCGGGAGCCGTGGCCGCGAGGCTGGCGAATGCGGGTCTGCAGCCCGCGTCAGACAGCGGCTCGTTCGAACCTCGTCGAATCGGAGCCTACGTCACGCTGAGCAAGCTGGGCGATGGCGGCATGGGAACCGTCTACCTTGCCGAACACTCACACCTGAAGAAACAAGTCGCTCTTAAGGTTTTGAAGAAAACGGGCAGCGAGACCATGCAGGCTCGGTTTGCCCGCGAAATGCAGAGCGTCGGCAAGCTCACGCATCCGCATATCGTACAGGCCACTGATGCGGGGCACGCCGACGGAGTCAGCTTCATCGCGATGGAGCTGCTCGATGGTTACGACGCTCGCGTGCTCACGGGCGGGCGAGCAATCGCGGTTGCCGACGCGTGTGAGATTGTTCGCCAAACCGCGTTCGGTCTGCAATACGCCCACGAGCAGGGACTGGTTCATCGAGATGTGAAGCCGTCCAATGTGATGGTGACCCGCGAGGGTGTGGTGAAACTGCTTGACCTGGGTCTGGCTCGATTCTCGGAGGCCATGTCCGTTGCCGAGGAAATCACGCTCGAAGGCGAAGTGCTCGGGACGCTGGATTATATGTCGCCGGAGCAATGTCGCGATCCGGAGACGGTCGGTCCTCGTTCCGACATCTTCAGTCTGGGGGCGACGTTGTTTCGTTTGTTGTCTGGCGAACCCCCGTTTCGGCTGACAGCAACGACGCTCGCAAAACTGACCGCACTGGCCGTGGACTCCCCTCGATCACTGCGTGAAGTGCGACCGGATCTGCCCGAAGATCTGATCGAACTGGTGGATCAGATGCTGCAGAGCGACCCGGCCAATCGTGTGCAGACTGCCGGTGAAGTTGCTCAAAGGCTGCAACCGTTCTGCAACGGCGCAACGCTGCAGACACTCCAGCCACCTCTGCGGCAGGCGGACATCGGGACGATCGTTCCGACGAGCGACACGACGCTGGTCGTGACACCATCGCCTGACAATCGCGGCGGCAGGCGAAGAACCGGCAAACGGCTGCGGCTCGCGCTTGGTGCAATCGCCGCGCTGTTGCTGGGAAGCATCATCTATGTCCGGTTCGGCGACAGCACGCTGCGAATCGAAATCAATGACCCGAACATTACGGCACGCGTTGACGACGGTAACGTGGTCATCAGGAACGGCACGGAAACCATCAAGCTCCAGCCCGGCGATCACACGCTGAAGATCAAACGCGGTGACTTCGAGTTTACGACGAACAAGTTCTCGCTGACGCGGCGCAAGAAGGAAGTCCTCGTCGTCGAATACGTAGATGGAGAAATCACCGTCGCGCATGACGGTCGGGTGATTGACAGCAGAGAAGTCGTTGACGGGTTGACGCCCGCAACGGCAATTCATGTCACGCCACAAACGACTTTCAGTCTTCCGAACGCAGGAACCTACTACCTGCGGATTCTGCTGAGTGACGCTCAGTTGTCGACATTCAACACGATCGACTTTGATCTGCTGAGCATTTCGGGCGGTGGAGGTGTCAACTCGGCCGTTGTTTCCCAGGGTGGTCTTGTTCTGCAGGACACAACCTCATCCGGAGTGGTCATTTCAACCATCAGGATGACTCCCGATGTGCCCGTCCGTCCAGACGTCGGACTAGGTTCGAATTTCCGCATCACCGACATTCGCCGTGCCGGGATCGACGGAAGCCTCGTGGTTGGAGTTGAAACGCAAAGCCGAATTCCAGCGGGAAAAGTCCGACTACTGGACGACGCTGCGCAACCGATCGCCGTCGTCGAGGCTGAGCCGGCAGTCGAGCTGCCAAAGTTCGACACCGGCTTGCGTCTCACCGAAGCAGCGGACGAAGTGGTGTTCCCCACGCTCTTTGACCAGACAGACGCTCTGACCATCGAAGTGTGGATCAAACGAGACGATACGCAGCCTCACTCGCAGATCGTTGGTTTTTCCAGGGAGGCTGCGATCTATACCAACGCAAACGCAGTACTCGACGGATTCCATGCCGGGGACGCGCGGGCCGTTGCGGACAAATCGATGTTGACGAAAGGATGCACCCAGCCGGTGCATGTCGCCATCGTGCGGGATCCGCAGAAACCGCGGCACACATGTTTTGTCGATGGAGAAGCCGTTTTCACGACTCGGTATATTGCCCCGAAATCAAACACTTGCCTTGCAATCGGCGGTAACCAATATCAGTGGAATCCCGCAGCCTACTCATTCATGGGTTCAATCCACGAACTGCGCGTCTCCGATTCCGTTCGCTACCGCGAGAACTTCAAGCCCGAAAGGCGCTTCACGTCCGATGCAAACACGATCGCTCTGTACCACTTCGATGATGGGGCGGGCACCGTTGTTACAGATTCCTCGGGCAATAAACACCATGGTCGAATCAGCGGGGCCGAGTGGATACGTCCTCCGCCCAGCGCAGCGAAGCTGATCGCGGAGTTGCTGGACTATGGCGTGCGGCTGACCGTCAACCCGCCTGGGTCGTCTGACTGGCACAGTGTTGCGCCTGCAGACTGGGCGAAACACCAGGAAAGCCGATGCGGCATTCAGTTCCCCGATCGCCTTGAGGTGCCAGACCACTTGTTTATTGGCGCGATCGAGGCATTTCCGCGAATTGCAAGTGTGGTGACGCCATTAACCAACCTCAGCCCCGCAGCGCTCAGGAAGTTGGAAGGTCTCAGTCTCTGGCAGTTTGTCGCGAGGTCAAACGTCATCACGCGTGAGCAAATGGCGGCCATCGCCCGTTGCTCGGAACTCGAACGCCTCGACTTCTATTCGACTCAAATTGACGAGCAACACCTGGAGCTGATTGCGCAGCTAACCAATCTTGAGAGCCTGAACATCTCTTCCAATTCCATTGCTGGAAACCAGCTACATCATCTGCTGGGTATGAGCACGCTTCGGAAGCTGCATCTGAGCAACGGAGAATCGGTTCCACTCAACGATGAAGCGATGCGAACGGTCGGGAAACTGCAATCACTCGAAGTGCTGGAGTTCACAGTGGATGTCGAGACTGATCTCACCCCTGTTGCGGAGCTCCCAAACCTGCGCGAACTGTCAGTCTTCTCGTCATCCGCGATCAAGGATATCTCGCCACTTACGCGGTCCAAAGTCGGCACGTTCAGCGTCGCACCTTACGATGCGAGCTATGTTGATACGCTCAGGAAATTGAAGGAGCTGCGGGCTTTCAACAGTTGGCGTGATGAAGCGACAGCTCTTGACAGTCGACAGCTCAAGCAGCTTTGCGACGTGACGACTATTACTAATCTCACGATTGCAGTTCAGCCGGATGCGGATCTCGCGTCGCTGGCCGACATGCCGAATCTGCGGTACATCGAGCTTCTCTCGCCAGCACCATTCAAGGATGTCTCGCCGCTGAGCCGATCGGGTATCACGGATATCGTGTTCACTCCGTATCACCGCAGTTACTTGCCAACCATTGAAAAAATGGAGACGTTGAAATCCGTTCAGAGGCTTCCTCGTTCCGATTTCCTGAAATCCCATCGTTCTGCTGACAGCAAAGAATCCGATTGAGGGCCAGCCAAGTCCGCCGTACCGGCCGCATTCGTCAACGCCTCCAAAGAAGCAGACCGCACGCTGCTCAAACTGTTGAAGACTCTGAAATTCGAAAACGCCCGAGTCACGATCCGCTTGCGCGATCGACTGGTGCGGGGAGTTCAACGATGAAGTTGCATCCGCACGGCAGGCGAGCCGCGCGACGTCAGTCCGCGATCACGGCCGAGGAATCGCAAAAAAGCGGACTCACCTCGCGCTGCTCGCCGGAAAACACCATCGCGCAACAAGCAACCCGCTCGCGACGCGAGCCGCGCGACGTCAGTCCGCGATCACGGCCGTCGCATCACACGAACGCGAACTCACATCACGCTGCCGCCGCAACACACCGTCACGGTTCGCACGCCACAACCGACTGCATTCCGCAGGATTCCGGTTATCATCAACCGACGTCTGATGATTCGTACGGCCCGCAGGATTGTTTACAACATGAGAAACCGTCTCTTTCAACTCTGCCTTGTGCTCACGTTCACGGCTGCCCTGCCCTGCTTCGGTCAACAGCCGAATCCCAACCCGCCGCCGTTCCGAGCCGGCACGGCCACGATTGATATTACGCCCGTCGATCTGCCCGCCATCATTGCCGGGATGTTTCTCGAATCACAAACAAGCAACATCAGCGATCCGTTGTTTGTTCGCAGCTTTGCCTTCGATGACGGTACATCGAAAATTGCCATCGCCGTTGTTGATACCTGCATGATGCCCACGTCGCTCATTGACGACGCCAAACAGCAGGCCAGCGAACGAACCGGCATTCCCGCCGAACATATGCTCGTCTGTGCCACGCACACGCATTCCGCTCCGGCCGCGATGGGGTGTCTGGGAACTCGGCAGGACGAAGACTATGCCGCTCGACTGCCCGCTCAGATTGCCGATGCCATCGCTGACGCCGTCGACAACCTGCAGCCCGCGCGCATCGGCTGGGCGTCGACCGACGACTGGGAACACACTCACAACCGACGCTGGATTCGTCGGCCGGAAAACCTGATCGTCGATCCGTTCGGAAACGCGACCGGTCGAGCCCACATGCATCCGGGTTATCTCAGTGCGGATATCATCGGACCGTCCGGCCCCGTTGATCCCGCGCTGTCCGTGATTTCCGTGCAGACAACCGAAGGAACGCCGCTGGCGGTGCTCGCGAATTATTCGCAGCACTACTTCCGGTCCACGCCTGTTTCTGCCGACTACTTCGGTCAGTTCTGCCGCAACGTTGCGAATCTGCTGGGACAACCCGGCGACGGCAACGGGCCATTCGTGTGCGCGATGTCACAGGGAACCAGCGGCGATCTGATGTGGATGGATTACGGGGCTGCGAAGAAAGACATCACCAGCGAAGACTACAGTTCCGCCGTCGCCGACTACGCGAAACGAGCGATCGACACGATCGAGTATCGCGATTCCGTCACGCTGGCGATGGTCGAGAGGCGACTGGCGTTGAACTATCGCGTTCCCGACGCCGATCGACTCGCGTGGGCGAAGCCAATCGCGGCACAGATTGAAAATGATCTTCCGAAGGGCCTTCCCGAAGTCTACGCCAACGAAGCGCAAATCCTGCACGAACGACAACACACCGAAGTCGTCGTGCAGGCGCTGCGCATTGGCGACCTCACAATCGCCACGCTGCCCAACGAAGTCTACGCGCTCACGGGGCTCAAACTGAAAGGCCGATCGCCGGCGGCGATGCACTTCAACATCGAACTGGCCAACGGAGCGGAAGGCTACATCCCGCCTCCGGAACAGCATCAACTTGGAGGCTACACGACCTGGCCGGCTCGCACGGCGGGGCTGGAAGTTCAGGCCGAACCGAAGATTGTGGAAGCGCTCACCGCAGCACTCGAAGAAGTCACCGGCAGGTCGCGCCGCACAATGACGGACGAACACGGCCCGTACGCGGAAGCGATCCTGTCCGCGAAACCGCGCGGCTACTGGCGACTCAACGACGAAGACGGCAGCACGGCACGCAACGCTGTCGATGGTGCAGCGCCTGCCGCGTTGAGTCCCGGTTTCGCGTGGTATCTTCCCGGAGTCGCCACGGGCACAGGAGCCGGCGACGGCGAAGCACTCACAACGTCGGCGTTCTCCGGTCCGAATCAGCTCAATCGATCGATCCATCTGGCCGGCGGCGATCTGCGCGCGTCGGTCGATAATCTCGGCGACACGTATTCGGCTACGTTCTGGTTCTGGCTGGGCGAACAATCGGGGGCCAGCGAACGATCGGGAACGTTGCTGACCGGTCCCGGAGGCGCGGTGCTCGCCTGCCGGCAGGACGCCGATCACCGCGTGACGTTAATGCTCGGTGAAGCAACGTCGACCACGGAACTACCCGCCGACGAATGGCACTCCGCTGTGTTGATCCGCAACGGCGACGACGTGCGAGTTCACATCGACGGCGCGGCAACTCCGGAACTCAGTACCAAAGCAGCATCCTCCGACGGTAGCGAATTCGTCTTCGGAAACGGGCTGCAGGGCAAGCTGGACGAAATTGCGGTCTTCGATCGAGCGATCTCGCCGACGGAAATCGCAGCGTTCTGGCAGGCGTCGCGCGTTGCGGAGTCTCGCGAGCCGCAACCCACCGAGCCCGCCGCATCGCTCGACACCATCCACGTGCCTGACGGTTTTCGCGTGGAACTTGCCGCGTCGGAACCGCAGGTGCTTGATCCCGTCGCCTTCGACTGGGACGACGACGGGCGCCTGTGGGTCGTCGAAATGGCCGACTATCCGCTCGGCATAAACGGCCAGGGACAACCCGGAGGCCGCGTGCGAGTACTCGAAGATCGCGACAACGATGGTCGCTTCGAAACCAGCCGGCTCTTCGCCGACGGACTCAACTTCCCCAACGGCATTCTGACCTGGCGCGATGGAATTCTCATTTCCGCCGCGCCCGAGATTCTGTTTCTCCGCGACACCGACGGCGATGGTATCGCCGACGATCGCGAAGTGCTGCTGCGAGGTTTCCACGAAGGCAATCAGCAACTGCGAGTCAACGGACTGCGCTGGGGAATCGACGGCTGGGTTTATTGCGCCAACGGTGGACATCACGCCAATTACGGCAAGGACACACACATCGAATCGACTCGCACGCATTCCCGCCTGGAACTCGGCAGCCGCGACTTCCGCTTTCAGCCGGACACGGGAGCGATCGAACCGGAATCCGGACCGACGCAGTTCGGCCGCAACCGCGACGCGTGGGGACACTGGTTCGGGACTCAGAATGCTGCTCCGCTGTGGCACTATGTTCTGCCGGACCGCTACTCGACGCGAAACCCGCACGTGCCGACTCCCATTCCGCTGCGGCACGTGGTCGGTCCCGGCAGCCCGCCCGTGTTTCCCGCGAGTTCGCTCGAAAAACGATATCACTCGTTCGAACAATCCGGCCGCTTTACGTCGGCCTGCGGAGGCATGATCTACAACGACGAGCGGCTGTTTGGCCCCGGTGATTCGCTGCATGCCTTCACGTGCGAACCGTTTCACAACCTCGTGCAGCACAACGTTCTCGACGACGACGGCGTCAGCTATGTCTCTCACCGAGCACCCGGCGAAGAGCAACACGATTTCTTCGCGTGCGAAGATCGCTGGTGCCGTCCCGTGATGGTTCGCACGGGGCCGGATGGAGCGCTATGGGTGGCCGACATGTACCGCTACATGATCGAACATCCCGAATGGCTGCCCGAAAACGGCAAGGCGGAATTGTTGCCTCATTATCGGCTTGGTGAAGATCGTGGCCGCATTTACCGAGTTGTTTCGGATCGTGTTGCGGAACGCGATGCCCCGCGCCTGTCGTCGCTGGATACGAAAGGTCTGGTCGCGGCACTCGATTCGCCCAACGACTGGCAGCGTGACAAGGCTCAGCAGTTGTTGCTGTGGAAGAACGATCATTCGGCCGTTCCAATGCTGGAAGAACTCGTCCGCTCGAATGACCGTCCACAGACGCGCGTGCAGTCGCTGTGGACTCTGCACGTGATGGAAGAACTTTCGCCGAAGTTGCTTCTTGCCGCGCTGGAAGACGCTCATCCGCGCGTCCGCGAAAATGCCGTGCGAATCGCCGAAGATTTTCCGAATGATCCTCCCGTTCTCGTCGCTGTGACGAAGCTCGCGGACGATCCCGACGCCAAAGTCCGGCTGCAACTTGCGCTGAGTCTCGGTTCGTGGCTGACGAACGACGCAGCCAGCGATGCTCTCGCACGACTCGCCGTGAACAACGCGGACGAACCGTTCCTCGTCGCGGCCGTGATGAGTTCCACTCTGCCGCACGTGGAAATTCTGTCGGCGACGATCCTGAAAGCCGATCGTTCGGTGCGTGACGCTTTCCGCGAACCGTTGATGCGGCTGGCGCTGGGGGCCGACGACACCGGTACGGCGGTCGCGATGTTTCGCGCAGTGCATTCGCTTCCCGACGCTGACGCGATCCGTGAAACGATGAGCCTGCTGAATACGATGAGACAGACCAATCTGCCGCTGTCGTTTGAAGCAGGACGCGATGACTCACTGCAGGAAGACTATGTCGCGGGGCAGAAAACGCTTCTGCAAAAGGCGCAGGTTCTGGTCGCCGACGAAGACCAACCGGCCGAAGACCGAATCGCTGCCGCGTCGCTGCTGGGCATCATGGGCTCGCATCACCAGGAAGGCTTGCAGCAGCTTTCGCAATGGCTGCGCCCGCAGGTCGCTCCGGAACACCAGACGCTGGCACTGAGCGCGTTGGGCGAATGCAAGGGGGCCCGCGTCCCGGAACTGCTGGCCGCCGCGTTTCCGGAATTCAGCCCGGCGCTGCGAGATCAGACGCTCGATCTGTGGCTGTCGCACAGCGAATGGACGGAAGATTTGTTGCAACGCATCGAATCCGGCGAAATCCCGCAAGGCAGTCTCGATCCCGCTCGCCGAGCGCTGTTGCTCAAGCATCCGTCACCGGCGGTCGCTCAGAAAGCCACCGCGATATTGAACAGCGTCGGCAGTCCCACGCGAGCGAAAGTGCTGGACGAATACCGTTCCGTGCTGACACTTCCCGCCGATGCGGCGCGAGGCAAAGCGGTCTTCACGCGAGCCTGCGCGACGTGTCATCGTCGAGGCGACGAAGGCCACGACGTCGGCCCGAATCTCGCCACGGTGATCGCGCATCCGCCTGAAAAGCTGCTCATCAGCATTCTCGACCCAAACGCGGAAATCCTGCCGGGCTTTCAGCGCTACACCTGCGTGCTGGATTCCGGACTCGTCCTGTCCGGCCTGCTGGCCGCGGAAACATCCAACAGCGTGACGCTGAAACTGGCGGATGGAAAACAACACACGCTGGCACGATCAGAAATCGAACTCCTGCGAAATTCCGGGACGTCGCTGATGCCGGAAGAACTGGAAAAGGTCCTGCCGCCTCAGGAACTGGCCGACCTGATCGCCTGGCTGCGATCGCCGCTGCCGGCGGCTGCAGAACAGAAAGGGGCAACGATCAAAGTGAACGCCAGATGATCTTGTTCATTCATCTGACACAACATTTGCAATCGAACGCGTCATCGACGCGGACTCAGGAACAGGTCATGGTCAGGCCATTGGCTGACCTTGTTTATCGCCCGTTCCAGTTCCGGCAGGATCGCGTTCACCACGCCTGAAACCCGTGCGGTGACTCGTGTATTAAACAGCAGCGCCACATTTCTTCCGTCAGCACGACGGATCAGAATTGTGTTTGTGCCGGGCAGTGATCCGCTATGGGAAGTCGTCGGCCTGCCGGTTTCGTCCACGCTCACAGCCCAGCCGAGTCCATAAAACTTCGCTTTCGCTGTCCCGTCGCTCTCGTATCCGGCCAATCCATCCGGTCGCACGGCCATCTCGGCGATACTCTCCGCAGACAAAATCGGACACTCCGCCGGCGTGTCGAAGGCACTGGCAAAGCGGACCAGATCGCTTGCTGAAGCAATCCACGCTCCGTGCGAATCCATCGCTTCCAGATGCCACGCTCCGTACGGTTGTGGCACCGGCGAATTTAAGTCTTTGGCAAAGACAGAATTTCCAGGTTGAGGATCATAGTAGCGAACCTCCTGCGCTTTGCGCCCGTGCAGTCGCGTTGCGCCGATGCTCATTGCCGTCACGCCAACCGGTGCCAGAACATGCTGTTTCACGTAGTCTTCGTAGGACTGGCCCGAGACCTTTTCGATAACACGTCCAAGCAGACAGTAGCCGTAATTTGAGTAGGCGTAGCGTTCGCCCGGATCAAAATCCAGCGGCTTGCCCAGCATCACGCGTATGATGGTCTCCGGCGACGCTGGAGGTTCCACATCGAGAGCCTTTGAGAACTCAGCCGCCCTGAACATCGCGTCGAATGACTTGTCGCGATCCCATCCGCCGCGATGCTGCAGCAAATGCCGAATGGTGATACCGTTTTGCCGTTCGTCAAACTCCACTCCGTCGTCAAAATTCGGTTCGTAGTCCAGCAGATCAAATACCTTTGCGTCGAGACACAGCTTCTTCTGATCCACAAGCTGCAAAACAGCGGCAGCGGTGATCGGTTTAGAGATGCTCGCGATTCGGAACAGGCTGTCCGGCGTGACCGGTTCTCGCTTTCCGACATCGGCGTACCCGAATCCGCGAGCGTAAACCAGCCGCGACTGGTCGGTAATCGCCAGGGAAGTGCCGGGAATTCTATGTTCGCGAATGAATTGCTGCAGCACGGAGTCGACTTCGGCGAAGGCAGGCTGCGTTTCGCCTGAGACGACGGAGTGCGGTGCTCTGGATTCATCAAAGCCGGGACCGCGCAACACGCGTCCGGGGCGATTTCCCGTAAACTTGCCGTCTCTCAGGACGATCTCGCCGTTGACGATTACGTATTTCATGCCCACCGACAGCGCGTGCGGGTCTTTGAAATCGGCCTTGTCCGTCAGCTCATCGTAATTAAACACAATGACGTCCGCCGCAAGTCCTTCCGCAATGCGACCACGGTCATAGACCATGACACTGTTGCAGGCCACAGCGCTCGCCTGAGCGACGGCGCGCTCCAGCGAAATCGCTCCAAGGTCCCGCACGTAACGCGAGAGCATTCGCGGGAACGAGCCAAACGACCGGGGATGCGACGCGCTGCGACTGCCCCCGGCCGGACCCACGTCTGTACAAAACGAGACGAACTCCTGCTGCATCGCCAGGATTTTGTTCGCGTCGCTCATCGTTTCAGGCAGCGCAAAAGAACCGGCCGTGCAGAGCGTGAAGAACGTGTCCCAGACGTCGTCACCGGTGGCCGTCGCAATCGCCGCAACAGACTGTCCGGCGAATTCACGATATCGCGGTTCGTTTGACTGGCCAACGATGACGCGATTCCAGTCCGATCCTGCATGCCGATACCAGTTTTCCCACCCCGCGGTTGTTGCAATCTCCTGCCGTATCTCGGCTCGCAGATCAGTATCGCTTGCCAGGCGATTGAGAAACGTTGCCCGACCTTCGCCGAAGTGCCGAGGATGGATCAAAGCATCGATACCCAACCCGTTGTTGACATACGGATAAACGTCCGCGGTGACCTGCTGGCCTTCCACATGCGCGGCTTTGATTCGTGCGATGGCCAGTTGCATTTTTCCCCAATTCTGCCGGCCCGCCGCCTTGAGGTGAAAAATATGAACAGCCGTGTTTCCCACGCGGCCTATCTCCAGAGCCTCGTCAATTGCTTCGAGCAGTCGGTCGCCCTCGTTCCGCATGTGAGTGTAGTACCGACCTCCATACTCCCCGGCAACACTGACCAGCGCGCCGATTTCCTCCGTGGTCGCATAAACGGCCGGCGGATAGATCAGTGCCGTGGAAACCCCGATGGCTCCCGCTTCCATCGCTTCACGAACATGTTCCTGCATCGCTCGTAGCTCGTCGTCGCCGGGTCGGCGATCGTCTTCACCCATCACCAGGCGACGGACCTGCGTGTGACCGACGGTCTGTACCACGTTGACCGGTATGCCGTTCAGGTCCAGCAATTGAAAGTACTCGGCCATATTCTGCCAGCCGATTGATGCTGCTTCCTGCTCATGCACAGGAGCCGCCGACGCCCCTTCCCCCGCGTTGATCGTCGTGATTCCCTGAGTCAACAGGTTGATCGCGGCGGATGGTTCTCGCAGCATTGGAGTCGCTGTCTGGCCCATCATGTCAACAAACCCCGGTGCCACGACAAGGCCTTTTGCATCGATCACCTCTGTCGCCGATTTCGGATCGATGCGACCAACCTTCACGATCAGGCCGTTTCGGATGCCGATATCCGCCTCGTACCACGGCGCTCCCGTGCCATCCACGATCCGTCCATCAACGACCGCAATGTCGAAATCGGGTGATGGTTCATCGGCGAGTACCGATACGCGGCCACACTGCGACAGCACAACCACGCAAACCAACAGCCATACGATAAGACGCGAGTCAGGTTGATAATGCACGGTGCCGCCCGTCGGGTTTGTGGTGAACGTTCGTTGTTTGTTCTGCACCAACAGTGTGGCGTACAGGAACTGACTTGTGAACCACGGACGACATCCTGCGTTTTCATCGAGCGGTTACAGCCTGCTCTGACTTCCGGGGGCGCTGCCGGCGACGGACACGTTGTCACGATTTCATTCCCAACAACATGTTCACCGATCAAGGCTCCGAGCGGTACACTCATCAGCGCTGAAGCTCGCGGCCGGGATTTCCACATTGTTTCTCCAATTCTAACAATACGACAACGCATGGTTGTCCTCTCTTCCTGCTCAGCGTGGCGACCGCAGAAACATTACGGAAAATCCTGAACTATTCTTCGGAATTCAATCACGAGGCCAGTTGGCCGCCGTGGAGCGCTGCATTCCGGTGGTCAGGCCAACGAAGGCGATCGTCAGGTGAAAATTTGCTGTAGTCGAGAAGGCCGCGAGTCATAGCCACCAGGTGTTTCCGGGGACTCGTTGCCTCGCGCACTACACTGACAGGAATAAACTCATCTGCCGCTCGCCTAACGAGCCGCCACGGCCGCTTTGATCGGGAGTCACCGCCCGCTTATCAGTGCCGCCGAAGCCAGCATCCTGACAAAGCCGGCAGAACTCCATCGCAGGCTGTTTGAACCGATGGACAACTTCGTCCGATCCAAAACCAATTAACGGTTCGTTCACTATGGCGGGGTGCTGGCAAGCATTGGGAGCTAACTGGCTTAAGTCAGGCCAGCGAAAAGGTGGGCGATGATTTACAAACAATCAGCGAGAATCTGACGTTGTCGCGGAGTCTGTGAGGTGGAATGAGTAGAGGGATGCGTTTTTCAAGCGGACCCGCAATCTCACGGGGTGCCCGGAATCATTGTAAAGATCGCTTCCGGACGTCCAGGAAACAGTCTGCTCCACCGCATCGGATCGCAAGGGACGACATTCTGCCAGTGCGAAACCGGGCAGCGGCGAACCTTCGATGTCGGTCAGTTCAGCGCGAATCTCACCGCCTTCATGAACGACCGCATTCAGTTGCAACCGGGCAGCTGGCATCTCAGAAGTCCGAAATGGTTTGGTCAGCAACTCACCCGGAGCCACGCCAGCGTCAAGTGACACAAAGCCGTCACGTCGCAGGACGGCAAGGCACACGGCCCCGGCTTTCGCATCTGCATCCTCGGGTTTGACTCTGTACTTGATCCCCGTGTAGTAAAACCACATTTCATTCCCGCGGATGACCGGGGAGCTGGGGGGAAGCAGTTGAGTACGGTCCCAGACATCCGGCTCATTGGGAGACGGACCTATAAATGGCTTTCGGCCACACAGCCGGTTCCATTCGCGCAGGTCCCGACTGCACGCCAGCTGGATCAGATGAAAACCGTCTGTGTTGCCTTCGTAGGCTCCCGTCGCGTAGTAGACGGCAGGCAGCCCAATGTAGAGTCCTTCGTAGCGGAACACGCCAATGTTGTAGATGTCGGCGTGGTAGTCCTCGGGGTTATTCACGGTCGGCTGATGCAGCGAAGGGTCAGCGAACCGGTCATTGATGGATTCAACCGCCAGCCGCTGGTCTTGCTCGTCAGCATGGAAGATGGTGCCGGTGTCGTTCCAGGATTCGAAATCGGTGCTTGTCCGGATTGCGTGCGACCGGCCAAACGGCCCGCCGGTTTTAAGTGATGCGATAAACGTTCGGCCCTCCGAGTCGTAGCTGAGATTCGACTCATCCGACGACGGCAGCACAGCAGCGTCAAGTAGCTGCCACGTGATGCCATCCGGGCTAACCATGGGGCGGCGTCCAATCGCTCCGTAGAACCCCTTATAGCGACGATCGGGATCAGGATCGTGCGGATCCAGGACCACGTTTTCGACTGCGTTTTGCGGCCAGCCGTCGCCTGCAACAACAGAAATGAAGTTGTTATTCGGGGCATCGGGAATGTCGAGCTGGCCAAGCGACGGCTTCAACCAGTGGATTCCGTCCGCACTTTCTGCGTAGGACGTCCCTGCAAGCCCGGGAACTGACGTCGAGGTAATGAGCCAGATCTGCCAGACATTTCGTTCAGTATTCCAGACCGGCGCGCAACGCGTCTGCAGCGACGTTTCCCATGCGCGGTCAGGCAGTATGACGGCTCCACGCTTTTCAGGTTGATGCAGTGTTCGTTCCAGCCCTGTCACTTTTTCAATGATGTCGTCATCGAGAAACAACTGTCGCTGACCGTCATGCAGAGTTCGTGCAGCAGTATCGTCTCCAAACGCGGGAATTGCAGCAGACACCGAAACCGCCAGAAGGACGGACAGTCCGGCCCGCGAACACGAGTGCGCAGCGCGGTGGTTCTGAAAAACAGCCGGTTGTGAATAAGCGCCGCGATGTTCAGTAGGAATACAGTCCATCTTCAGACTCCCAGACTTGCTGAAACGTAATGGTCGGCGCGGTTGGTCTCTGGTTGCGTCACCGCACGAGCCCGCTCGCCAGCCGACAGCGGTGAGTATGATCTCCGCGCGCAACGCTTTTGAACAGCCTGAGCGGTCGAAAGATTGACGTACTTCAGACGCGCGGTGCTGTCGGAGGGGATGGCAACGGCTGGTGCCGTTGACTGCTCCAATTGCGATGCCGGGGCAACGCGATTGTTGTGTTCAGGATACGGCATGGCTGTCCGATCCCAGTCCGCCGGGACGTCGCAAAGCGGTGTCGTCTTCACCGGCAGGTGTGAC
>CAZHET010000063.1:0-18671 GCA_964531585.1 uncultured Planctomycetaceae bacterium
AACGAACTGAGCTGCGTGACGGCTCAATGCGTTTCAGGTCGCCGATGCGGCAGCGGCTCGACAGAAGCCACGCTCTCCCTCGGGCGCCTCGCAAAAACTCATCCCATCACGGCTGGCAGAGCAGCCGCTCAAATCATCGGCGTCGCTCGCTTCACGAGCTGCACCGGCAGGCCCCAGGGATCTCGCAGCATTGCGAACGTGTCACCGTTGGGCATGGCACATCTCTCGCACCACCGCGACAGGACGTACGATTGGCCACAACGGTATGTGCCGGTTGCATCCTCGGCTCAGTCCGAAACCGAACGTGCTCCCGTCAGCCAATCGCCCCCTGCGGCAGGACGTGCGATTCGAGGCAGGATGGTTGCATCTTGCCTCAGACTGAATCCGTTGATCCCGCAGCGCCGTGGCGATGGCAGCGGTGACATCGCTGGGATTTCACTGTAAGCTAACGGGCAATGCCACTCAACCACACTTCAGACACACGGGGTGTTCCATGGGCTTGTTCAAACGCTTCAACGACGTTATTGCGGCGAACATCAACGACATTGTTGATCGGATGGAGGATCCGGAAAAAGGACTGAAACAGGCTATACGGGAGATGGAAGAGTCCGTTCAGTCTGCGACATCGGAAACTGCAAAGGTCATTGCAAATCAGAAACGACTCGAAAAAGAGCTTGCCCGGAACGAAGCCGACGTGACGTTCTGGAGTTCGCGAGCGCAAGAGTTTGTCGATTCGTCGGACGATGACGGAGCCCGCGACGCGCTGACGAAAGCGACCGATGCCGGGTGCCTGGCCGGCGCGGCACGCGAACAACTCGATGCTGCCACCGGTGCCAGCAAAATCCTCAGGGAACAACTCACCGGAATGCAGGCCAAACTGGAAGAAGCGAGGCGTTCACTGGCAACGCTGTCGGCTCGTAAGAAGGCTGCTGATATACGGAAGCAGGCGATCGACGCAACCCGTCACGCCAGCGACGTGGTCGTCGAGAAGTCGGCATTCGACAAGTTCGATCGACTGCGAGAGAAAGTCGAAACCGCTGAAGCAGAAGCCGAGGCACTCGCTGAACTCACCGGACACATGTCGCGTAAGTCATCTGGACAAAGTGGCGAATCAGAGGTGGAGAAGCAGCTTGCGGCTCTGAAAGCAAGCCGTCCACAAGGCTAGGATCTATCGAAATCCGAGCATGTTGCGACCGCAGCACTCATGTCAGATGTTGGCGAGTCAAACCAAGTGGACAGCCATCCCACATCGAAGTTCCCAGGCCGAATCGGCCCTTATCACGTTCTGAGCGTTCTGGGTCGCGGTGCGTCGGGCGATGTGTATAAGGCGCACGACGCGGAACTGAATCGCAACGTCGCGGTGAAATTACTTGCCCCTGAGTTGAGTCGCGATGAGGGGCTGCTGCAGAGGTTTCGGACAGAAGCTGCATCCGCTGCACAGCTTCACCATCCCAACATTGTTCAGGTTTTCTCGGCGGGCGAAGACAACGGGCAACACTTCTTCGCAATGCAGCTCGTGGAAGGTGAGTCACTCGCCGCTCGGCTGAAGCGTGAACGATCCGTGTCACCGGAGCGCGCGATCCGAATCGCAATCGACGTCCTTGCGGGTTTGGCGGCAGCGCACGCAGCGGGCATGGTGCATCGGGACATAAAGCCCGCCAATATCCTGCTCGCCACCGATGGAACGGCACTTGTCGTGGACTTCGGCCTGGTGAAGTCCGCAGGGCAAAGTCAGACGATAACCGGCGTGGTGCTGGGGACGGTGGATTTTATCTCACCCGAACAGGCTTCCGGTGACGCGGTCGACGGCCGGTCGGACCTCTATTCACTGGGCTGCGTGATTTATCGAATGCTGTCGGGGCGTAACCCGTTTTCGGCGGACAACGTGGCCGCAGTGATCTTCCAGCATCGATACGAAGTTCCCGTGGCGCTGAACTTGTTGTGTGCAGTCCCACCGCAGTTAGCCGCAGTCGTTCACAGGCTGCTGGAGAAGGATCCACAGAACCGGTATCAGACGGCCAGTGAAGTGCGCGATGTCCTGACTGGTATCCCGTCCCAGGACAGCGAATCGCTCGAGACAAGACGGCCTGGAGACACATCCGCCGCCGCATTGCCGGACGGAACAGGGAACCTGCAACCGGAGGCGCACTTAGCTCCCAGGCCACAGGCGACGTCTCTCACTGCCGGGCCGAATCGCGATTTGAGGGCTGCCGAAATTTCGTCACTCCCGCGTTCCGCGACGTGGCTGCAACGAACCGGAAGATCACTTCTCAAACTTCTGCCGGGCCATGCTTCGCGCGTGCGCACGATGGAACTCACACAGCAGCAGTCGGATGAAGCAATTGAACTTTATGAAAACCGATGTCGGAAACTCCGAGACCTCGTAGTCGAGTCGGAACGGTTGTGCGAGGAACTTACTGGCCTGTATTGTCAGAGCACACAGGCCGCCGACAAAGGTCGGGAACATCGCAGCGAGGCCGGCTCTCAAGACGCGCAAAGGGCTGCTGCCGATCAGTTAGCACGGCAGACGGAATGCAGGGGCCTAAAGACGCAGCTTGACGAACAGCGGGCACAACTGAGCGAGTTGCGCGACGAATGCTCGCAGGCATCCCGCAAACTCGCTGTGCTCAGGAACCAGCGGACGATCCTCCTGGCTCGTCTTGAAGTCGCGCGGGCACGGAGTTCGTTCGTCACTGGATCGCAGCCTCGGGGCACCTCAGGCAAATGGAGGATTGGGGCAGTTCTGACGCTCCTGTTGGTCCTTGCCATCGCTGCATTTCTTGTGTCTCAACACCCCAAGCCATCTGAGAACCCGGTCACTGCGTCACGTCCTCGCATGCCGGTGAAATACGGCGGTGATCGCGTCATCAACAGCATTGGCATGGAGTTCGTGCTGATTCCCGCCGGACAGTTCACAATGGGATCGCCGGCACGTGAGCCTGGCCGTTGGCCGGACGAAGAACAGCATGAGGTCAGGATCACCCGACCGTTTCATCTGGGAGTCCACGAAGTCACCGTTCGGCAGTTTCGACAGTTTGTGGCAGACACCAACTATCGCACGACGTCAGAAACACAGGCAGACGGCGGCAATGGCTTTGGCGGCAACCCGGACCTTTATGCCTATGATCCGCGGTTCAATTGGCGAAACACGGGTTTTGCACAGTCTGAGGATCACCCCGTGGTGAACGTCTCCTGGGAAGATGCTGACGCATTTGCTCGGTGGCTCAGCCGCGCGGAATCGGTGCAATACCGGTTACCGACAGAAGCGGAATGGGAATACGCATGCCGGGCCGGCACCCGAAGTATGTTCCAGACCGGAATGAACCCCCGCGATGTCACGCGAATCGGCAATGTGGCGGACCTGGCGTACCGTAACGAGTTGCTGGGCGGTTCGTCGGTGGGCCACGACCCGGTCTACGGAAATGATGGCTTTGTCTTCACGGCACCTGTCGGGAGTTTCGAGCCCAATGCGTTCGGCCTGTTCGATATGACCGGAAATGTCACTGAATGGTGCTCGGACTGGTTTCATCACAAATACGATGCAATGTCAAACGACGCAATGTCACCGGTTGACGATCCGGTGGGGCCTCCGACGGGCGACATGCGCGTGTTTCGCGGTGGCTCGTGGTTGGCAACAATGCGGCATTTTCGATCCGCCAATCGGGCTCGATATCCTGCGACCTTTCGGTCGATGTGGATGGGTTTTCGTCTGGTCCGCCTGGAACCGGACGCGTTCGCGGGTGAGGACACATCCGGAAGCTTGATCGAGAGCACCGTCGGATCGGGTACGCACTCACCGGAGAACGACCGTCCTGCTGTTGCCGCTCCCGCCGAGTCCACGCCAACTCCTGACCCCACACCCACGGAACAGCCCGAACCGGCCGTCGAACAGATCGTGAGGCTTCCCGGCAAGTTCTCGGAGGTGGATGTCGCCGGCGGCGGTCGTTACCTGGTCTTCAATCTGTCGGAAATGAAAAAAATCGCCGTGCTGGATGTTGTCGAACGTAAGGTGGCGGGGTTCATTGATACGGATGAGCCTGCTCAATGTGCCGCGGGCGAAGAGAAGATCTATGTCGTCCTGCCAACACAGCGAGTGATTCAACGCTGGAATCTGACAACCCTGGAACGGGAAAAGGTTGCTTTGCTTCAGCTCGACAGTGACGTGTCTGAAGTGGCAATGGGGCATGCTTCATTCGGCCCGATTCTCGTTGGCGGCAGACACCGTTCCG
The DNA here is from genome assembly GCA_964531585.1 of uncultured Planctomycetaceae bacterium. Taxonomy (GTDB): domain Bacteria; phylum Planctomycetota; class Planctomycetia; order Planctomycetales; family Planctomycetaceae; genus JAWKUA01. The sequence goes on from CAZHET010000063.1 coordinate 4,230, forward strand.
CTTCATTTCAGCTATTGGATCCCGATCGGCTCGCGCCACTCGAAGTGAACTTCACCAAGAAATCACCCCACGACAGATTCAGCGTCGGAGCTGACTCACGAGTTCGCGCCTCCGCCAATGGCGAGGTCTTCACGAGCTGGGGCACAGACGGTTCACCTGCCGGAGTGATGTCCATGTCACTCAACGGCGACCAGCCCGGCATACGGTACCTGCATGATACGTTTGGTCACATTGCTCCATCAGCGGACGGCTCGCGGCTGTTTACCTGTCAGGGCACATATACGCCTGACCTGACCCTGATTGGTGAGAACGCGGAAATGTTCGCCACTTCGTTTCCCGTGCCCGCGGTTCAGGGACGGTATTACCTCAAGGTGGAACGGATCGACAATGCCGACGACGGTGACAAGCAGCCAGCCGTCAGCATCTGCGTTCCGGATGAGGATCAACCACTCGCGGTTCTGACAGGCGTGAAGATTCGAGCCGGTCGTTACGCCGACTTTTTTGCACGGGACACGATCCCTCTCGACCAACGCATCTATTTCATTCCGGATCACGACGTGTTGGTCACGCTTCCGGAATCCGATGACTCAGTGGTCTTTCGGAAGACGTCGATCGACCGAACGCTTGAAGAATCGGGGATTGACTTCCTCTTCTTCACGTCGTCTCCGCCCTTGACGGCACAGGTTGGTGCCGTGTACGAGTATCAGATCAGCGCAAAGTCGAATCACACCGATTTGGAATTCGAGTTCGGATCCGCGCCGGAAGGTATGGATGTGACTGAGAACGGCAGAGTCACATGGACACCACAGTCCGGTGATGCCGGAAGCCACGCCATTGTCGTCAGTATTTCGAACGCAGCCGGAAGCGAAGCAACCCAGTCATTTCAACTGGACGTGGCGCCGAGTCCGACTGAGTCAGCGCAGTCTCTGTCAGCCAACGCGGTGCCGGGCGAGGATTCCGGCGCGCCGGTGGACTTCCTTGCCTCCGCTCCGTTAGTCCCACTGAATGGCGGGTCAGAGTTTCCGCCGTTTCTGCAGGCGCATTCCGTGGTCTACTACGAGCAAAACGGACTGCGTTGTGGAAGAAATTATGTGCGGTCAAAAAGCAGGACGATGTTCGCGGATGACTTTACCTTCGAGGTCAGGTTTCTGCTTCCCGAAAAGCAGGACGGGGACAACACGACAACCTTCATCGGCCTGGGAACGAGGGATCGCGGTGCCTACGACGAACCGGAAAGCTGCGCTTATCTGCGGATACCGTCACTCTATGTCGGAAACGGCGTGGGTATTTCGAACAGGCCGGTCAGCAGTGTTCGATCCATCGGAGCAATTCGCACAGTCGGGCCCCACCTCGCGAGGATTCGTAAGCGCGGCGACCTTGTCAGGTTCGAAATCGACGTCGACTCCGACGGCCCTTCACCGGACGACATCAGCACAACCGTTTCCAGCCTTGCGGAATTCGTGCCGATCCTGCACGGAAAGAATGCTCACGTCTTCTTTGGCGGCGCGGCGATCTTTACGGAAGTTTCGCTCAACACTGCGTCAGATGCCTCGTCCTCAGATCGTGACGATTCACTGCCGGCTTCGGCGGCAAGCGGCAACACATCCACGAAGAGAATTGTTGCCGGAATGAAGTTCAAGGCAGAAGAGCCGAACGTTGAGTTGACCCGCCTGGGCAGCAAAGACGTGTTGCCGGACTTTCTGACCACAGCTTCGACGTTCGAACGCACCGACGACGAGGGAATTCGGCTGCAAGCTGGTGGTGTCATTCGCAGCCGGCGAAACAACATGCTGAACACCGATTTTACATTCGAAGTTCTCGTGGAGTTCCAGCGCGGTGATGAAATTGCCTACATCGGACTTGGACCTGGTGTCAAGGACAGCTCGCACAGAAGCCTGGCAGATTCTGTTTACCTTCGGCTCCATGCGCCATGGCACGGGGACGGCGGCCTGGACGTGGAAAACTGGCGTTTCGGCCGAACACCCTTTCGCGGGAAGGTCGACTACGCAGGAGTCCATCGAGTCCACATTTCGAAGCGTGGCAAAGTCGTGACGTTTCTGGTTGATCCAGACAATGACGGGCCCAGCGACGATGACATGAATCTCGTCATTCCGGATATCACTGCACACTCGGACTTTCTGACGTCCGAAAACTCCACGCTGTTTCTGAGCGGTTCAGGAACGTTCCTGCAGGCCGGATTCCGGGACAATGCGCCGGCCCTCGCCACCAACAGCGAACAGGACGAGACGTTCCTCGGACAGATGCCGTCGCTGCCGGACTTCATTCGAACAGACACCCGCTACGTAAGTGAAGTTGACGGAGGCCTTCGTATCCTTGGCGGTGGTCCAATAAAGAGCCTTGAGAAGGATTTCGTCGACCGCGACTTCACTTTTGAACTACTCGTTCGTTTCGAACGCACGGACACTATTGCTTACATTGGGCTTGGACAGGGAAAACAGCATCGTTCCGACGGCTTCGAGGATTCCATCTTTCTGCGACTTCACCCGCCCGATCTTCGAGGCGGAGCAGACGTCCAGAACTGGCATGGTGGATCGATCCCGGTCAAAGGTAATGTCGTGAGTCGTGGTGACCACCTCATGCGAATCATCAAGCATGGAAGCACGGTTACCTTTCAGATCGACCCCGAGAACGACGGTCCGACGAACAATTTTTCGGTCACGATTCCGGACATCAAAGAGTTCTCTCCGTTCCTGAACTCAAAGAACAGTTATCTGTTTTTTGGCGGAGGCGGAACGTACTTGTCCGCAAAGCTTCTGGAATAACGCCGGACTTGTCAGAAGTTCAAATGCGAAGGCCGTGTGATTACTCGGCAGAGCTAGCGAAGCAATTCCACTTTCGTCATTCAGTCAAATCATCGGCGTCGCTCGCTTCACGAGCTGCACCGGCAGGCCCCAGGGATCTCGCAGCATTGCGAACGTGTCACCGTTGGGCATGGAATGCGTGTCTGCCACCACGGACGCCCCGGCTGCAGTCAGGCGATGAACATCCGCGGCGACGTCCTTTGAGACAAAGGCCAGGTGCAGTTCAGCGGGATTCCTGTTGCGATAGTCGGGCAGCGGAGCATCGCGGTTGCCGTAGATCTCGATCATCACCGTGCCGCTGTCGTCTGCCAGAAAATGCGCGTACGGAGCTTCCACCGTGCGGCGCTGAACCGTCAGCCCGAGATGCTCGACATACCAGCGGCCCATCTGAACCGGGTCTTCGACGTTGAATGCCGTGTGTTCAATTTTCATTCAGGTCACTTTGCTTTGCAGAAATGTCAGGCAACGAATTCCAGATCTCAAATCTCAAATCTCAAATCTCAAATCGTGAACGCGCTCACTCGGCGGCGAGGTTGTCGCGAATCGATACCGTGGCGGCGCGACGGACGGCGAACACGGAGGCGACGGTGCCGATGACGACGACCGCTGCCAGTGTCAGCCCCAGTGGTTCCCACGGAACGTCTGCTCCGGTGCTCAGCAGGTGCGGCAGCATGGCCAGCAGAGCCGCCGCCGAACCCAGAACGATTCCCCAGAACAGCAGCACCCAGTTTTCGATCAGAATGACTCGGCAGATTCGCAATGTCGTGAAGCCAACGGCACGCAGCAGAGCGATCTCGCGGCGGCGCTCGATCACGTTGCGAACCATCACCACGGCCAGCCCCAGCGTTCCCACCAGCAGACCCAGCCCGCCCAGCATTTGAAACGTCGAAAGATACGTGTTCTGAACGGCCAGAAAACCGGCCAGTCGTTCGGACACTCGCTCGGTGTCCATGCCGAACGAATTCAGGTTGCCTTCCAACGCCGCCGCGGCCTGATCGACGTGTGCGGCATCGCTGATTTCGAGCAGGAAGTAGCGTGAACCGGCGACATCCGGATCAACGCGACGCAGATTCCGGTCGCTCAGCACCAGCACCCCCTGCAGCACGCTGCCGTCCAGCATTCCCACGACCTGCAGCAGGAACTGTGGTGCCTGTTCGTTTGGAATCGCAATGACATCGCCGATGACTTTCTTCAGACTGAACTGCAGCGTATTCATGTCGCCGATCACGGGAATCGCAGGAATTCCGTTGATGTCCGGCAGCGGCTCGTTCAGCTTTGTCCACGGATTGTCGCCAGGTGTATCGGCGAAACGGAAGCCGCCGCGATCGAGGAATTCGTCGGACGCTCCCAGCAGTGTGGGAACTCGCGTCTGATACAAATTCACACAACTGGCGTCCTGACCGGGCTTCATTGAAAACGAAAAGATCGTTGTCTCCGGCGGCAGCGCCGGCTGGTCTGCGGCGGTCGCAAAGCCCAGCTTTCGCCGTCCTGCTTCGGTGTTCAGGTCGAACAGAATCGGTTGCGACGACTGCCCCACCAGCGAGAAGCCGCCGTTGCCCGAATTGATGTCCGGAGTCTCCGACAAGGGATTGCGCCGGCCTGCTCCGACCGCCACAATGACGAAGGTGGCGAACGCAATCAGTGCCGTGGTCAGCAGACTTCGCTGAGGACTGCGGGCGGCATTTGCCAACGCCAGCCCGGTCAGTCCGCGCACCGTCGTTGTGACATCCTCCGTCGCACTGCGGCGGCGCAGACGCAGTCGCATCACGAACAGTCCGGCGGTCAGGCATGCAAAGCCGGCGACAAAGAAGCAGACAACCTTCCACGTGAGTCCGGCGAACGCTTCGCCGTCGGGAATGACACCGCCGATGATCGCCGCGGGAAGTCCGATGGCCAGAGCGACTGCCGTCCAGCCACCCAGCGACACAACACAATTCCAGAACGACGGCCGCTGGCTGCGGCTTTCGAACGGGTCCACAATTCCCGTCAGCAATGTTCGCACCGGGACGTGCCGATACGCCAGCACGGCTGTCCAGATCACAAACAACGCCAGGCAGAACGAAATCGTGACCGCGATCAGCAGCTTCAGGGGCTGCACATCCAGCAGCAGGAACTGAGTTCCAAGTGCTCCGACCCACCACGTCGTCAACCCGTAGATCATCAGCTTCGCAAAACCGACAGCACCGACGGCTCCGACGACGGCCCCGGCCGCAGCGACAACCAGGCCTTCCGCCAGAAAGAACCAGCGAACTCGCCCGGCCGGCCAGCCGACAGCGTTCAGCAGGCCGATTTGAGCCACTCGCTGCTGAATGCCAAGGCGGAACATCAGCGACGCCAGAATGATGGCCGACAAAATCAGAAAGAAGCTGAAGCCGATGAACAGGCCGGTGAAGTCGTTGGCTCCGACAGCAGCCGCCAGGCCTTCCTGAAGCACCGGCCGAAATGACAGACCCAGTGCCGCCGGCTCGATCTGCTGAGTGATCTCGAAGGCAAGTCGATCGGTGATGCTGCCAAGCTGTGCTGCCGTGATTTGGGAAGCAGCAGCATCCGGAGCCACGCGAACCGAGGTGCTGCGACCGAAGCGGCTGGCCCAGAGCTTCTGCGCGGTTTCCAGTGAGACGAACGCCTTCGGAGTCGCCCGGTGCTGAGTCCAGTACTCATCATCGCGATCGGTGATGCGGCCCATTTCCATGTCGAACGGCTGATTCCAGTCGGCGAAGGATTCGACATCGGTGATGCCCGGCACATGCGGCGTCAGGTTCACGTCCACGGTGTTCGGATCATCGGCTGCGAAGATTCCGGCAACGGTGAACGTGCGTTCGATTTCCGGAAGGTCCCCGTGACTACCGACGTCGTGCCAGCGAGCGTCAACTTTGTCACCGACATCAACTTTCAGGTCTTCAGCCAGCCAGGCAGACAGCAGCACGTCAGTCTCACCGAGCTTCGGCACCGGCGAACCGTCCTGCAGTCGCCACGGACCAGCGGGAGATGTCTGGTCGAACGGCAGTCCGGCGATGATCGAATACATCGAATACCGCTCGTCGGCCGACGCCCGATCGGCGGCCGAAATCTCGTTGGCCAGATAGACCAGAGTCGCTGCCGCGCTAAGTCCGATTTCGTCAGCCGCGTTCGCCACAGCATCGGCCAGCTCGTCCTGCAGAATCATCCGATCGCTTTCGACGGAAACGTAGCCGCGATCGGCGATTGGCCGCAGACGCAGGCCAATATCTTCGAGCGTCACGCTCGACGTCAGTGCGTCAGTGAGCGGATCGTCTGGTGCGTCGTCGTCGGGTGCGTCGGCGTCTGGGTTCCCGCCTTCGCGGGAATGACGGTCGGTTCGGGAGGATGTTGCCGCCAGCATCGCGTTGACTCGCGCGGGCTTTGCGACCGGGCTGCGTCGGCTGGCTTCGATCGCTTCCAGTCCCAGAGCTGACTGCAGCGTGCTGAGCTTCATGAACGCGTTGTACGGAAGCTGCTGCGACGGAGTCAGCGAGAACCGCGACGCTCCGGCGGACTCCGCCAGCACGTGACTGACAGTGGCCTGAATTTCGAGCGTTGTTTCTTCACGTTCGCCCAGCAGACTGTCTCGCGGAATCGATGACGGCAGTTCCACCCACAACGAAACCGTGTCGCCTTGCTGCACCGCAAGTTCGTTCGCAGTGCGGTAGCCGAGTACGACTTTGCGTTCGTCGGGAACCGGCGTGTCTTCAGTCTCCAGAAGATCCCAGCCTGCGGCGTTGGTTCCGAGCATCGTGACCGAACCGGCTCGGCGAATCGACTGCGCGTCATTCGCTTCAACGCTGCCCGTCAGCAGAATCCCCGGCACCACGACACTGCCTTCAGCGTCTGCCTGAACATCGCTGGCCAGTTGCTGCCGGAAAAACATCGGAGCCTGCACCGCATGCGTCACTCGCCCCAGCCGCTGCAGAGTCATCTGCCTCAGGCTGTACCGCACACTGTCACCAACGATCAGCGACCCGCCAATCACCGCCGTCGAAATCGCCACGGCCAGCATCACGACAAAGTTGACGCGGCGGTAGTAAAGGGCGCTGTTGAAAATATAGCGGAACATCGTTTCGAATCAGGCTGAACACAGGAACGAGCGTTGAATATCGATAGTTGAACGCTGAATGTCGAACGACCGAAGCCTCCACCGGTTTTTTCGGGAAACTTCTGGCTCATCCGGGGAGCGGGTTGTTCGTCACGCCTGCAGCTCCTCATACCGTCATCCCCGCGCAGAGTCCTGCCCCCGCGAAGGCGGAGGCGGGAATCCAGTGATGATGCCCTTGCGAAGCAGATACGATCTCTCGTCATTCCCGCGCAGGCGGGAATCCAGTTTCTGACGCACGGGATTCCTGCCTGCGTGGGAATATCGCCCTGAATAGCAGCGGCAGACATCGGAGGCGTCAAGCGTCTCGTACTTAGCCCGCTTCGTGCTCTTCGTGCTCTTCGTGTCCTTCGTGGTAACCAGATTGGCCCCAACTGGTCGCTCAACGGGGGCTCCGTCGACAGGCTTTCACCTGAAAAGAGATTCATACGACTCTCTGCCCCGAATGCCGCGATCGGAAGATTGCACCCACGCGGTATCGGTTTTCCATGTTCGCGGTGTTGTCCGACACGTCAGTCCGCGCCTGTTGCGTGCGACATTTGCCACCCATTATTGTCGCGCGGATGGTCTCACACAAAGGCACGAAGGAATCGTGGCCATGCGCTCAGCGGGAACCACATCCTGCCGATTAGGGCAGTTGCGAGGCTTGCCGCCGGAAACATGCATTGGGCGGGGTTGTTGGCACTCTGAGAACTCGGCGGACCGCGTGCGGTGCTTCAGCCCGCGCTCGCGGATTCATGGACTGGCCAGTGCGTGGTACTCAACGTGGCCGGCGTTCAGGCTGATGTGATTTGGGAAACGAGCGGCCAGTTCGTTGCTGTGAGTTACGCATAGCAGTGCTGCGTCGTTTTCGGCGGCGACTTCCAGCAACAACTGGCCGACCGATTCCGCCGTTGCCGGATCAAGATTTCCGGTTGGTTCATCGGCCAGCAGCAGCGATGGCTGGTAGATCAACGCTCGGCACACGGCGACTCGCTGCCGTTCTCCGCCGGACAAAGCTGCCGGGCGGTGAGTCATTCGATGCTGCAGGCCCACGCGTTCCAGCAGTTCCGTCGCGCGTCGTCTGGCTCCGGCACGGTCGCCGGCAAATCCGGCCAAAGTCGGCAGCAACACATTCTCCAGCACGCTGCACTGAGGCAGCAACTGGTGTTCCTGAAAGATGAATCCGATGTGCTGATTGCGAAATGCCGCGAGGCGCGATTTTCGAAGGATCCACGGGTTCTCGCCGAGAATCTGCAACGAGCCGGACGTCGGCTGATCCAGTGTTCCCGCGAGGTGCAGCAGAGTACTCTTGCCGCAGCCGGACGGTCCCTGAATGGCCACCGCCGTATTCGACATGATCTGCAGATTGACGTCCGACAGAATCGTCAACGGTCCTCCCGCCGTTTCGAAAGTGCGGCACACGTCGTACATTTGAAGAACAAGAGGCATGGGAATTGACGAGTTTTGATTGACGATTTGAAATTTGAGATTTGAGATTTCAAATTGGAGTTTTGACTCCCGCTACTTTCTCAGCGCTTTGAACTCATCCACGGCACCATTCCAAAGTGCGTCCAGCTCCGCAACGCGATCGGGAAATTCGCCGGCCACATCGTGCTGTTCAGCGCGATCAGTGCTCAGGTTGTAGAGTTCCCACGGCTCGTCCTTCGCGGCCACCAGCTTCCAGTCACCGACTCGGATCGCTCGATTGCCTTCGTGCAGCCACCACAGGAACTCGTGCTCCACCGTATTGTCCGCTGCGAACGCCGGCAGCAGACTTTTCCCCGGCGCGGGAGGTATCGCCTGGCCGTTCCATGTTTCCAGCGGGTCGACTGAGCAGACATCGAGAATTGTCGGAACGATGTCGACGACGTGGCCCGGGTTGTGCCGAAATTCACCGGCGGAGTTGATTCCCGCGGGCCAGTGAACGATCAGCGGAGTGGAAATCCCCCCTTCGTGAACCCACGTCTTGTGCCGTCGAAACGGCGTGTTGCACGTGGTTGACCAGCCCGGACCGAGACACAGATACGTCTGAGCGGATCCTGGTTCAGCTTCGGGATCATGACCATCGTCGCGCACCATAATTTCCGCGCTGGCCCCGTTGTCGGACAGGAAGAAGATCAGCGTGTTGTCGAAAGCCTGCATCGCTCGCAACTGATCCAGCACGCGGCCGAGTTCCTGATCGACACGATCCACCATCGCCGCGTGAACCGCCATCTTCGCGGCCTGAAAGGACTTCTGTTCCTCCGTCAGTGTGTCCCACGGCAGCGGGCGGTTGACTTCGCCGTCGCCCAGAATCTTCAGGTGTTCGGGAAAATGGTAGGGCGGTCCGAGATCTCGTTCGACGGCCGACAGCGTGCCATCCAGTAGCCCGGACTGCTGCTGCCTCTGCCAGCGGTCGCTGCGAACCGACGCCCAGTCTCGCTGATACTTGTCGCGATACTTTGCGATATCCTCAGGCAAAGCGTGCAGTGGAAAGTGCGGAGCCGTGAACGCCAGGTAGTGAAAGAACGGCCGTTCATTGTGATTCGCAGCGTGATCCTGCAGGCAGTCCAGCGCATGTTCGGCAATGGCTGTTGTACCGTAATAGTCCTCACTGATGTCGACGGGCGGCAGTCGCTCGTCGTCCCTGAAGTGAACCTTCGGGTTGAAGAACCGGCCCTGGTCCTGCAGGTAGTAACTTCGATCGAATCCGTTGGCGACCGGCATGCCATCGATGTGCCATTTGCCGGAATGGTACGACCGGTAACCGGCGGGACGCAGCATGTCGGGCAGCAGGCGAGCCCAGTCCGGGCGGTTGTTTGCTGCTCCACCGCCACCGCCCACTCCGGGCAGAGCATCACGGTTGACCTGCTGCGCGTAATAGCCGGTCAGCAGCGCGGCTCGCGTGGGCCAGCAGCGGGCTGTGTTGTAGAACTGAGTGAACCGCAGGCCGTTCGCGGCGAGCCGGTCCAGAGTCGGCGTTTCGATTTCACTGCCGTAACAGCCGAGGTCAGAATACCCGAGATCGTCGACCAGCACGAGCAGCACATTCGGCTGGTCCGGCTGAGCCGCGCTGGCCGGTCCGCCGATGTTCAGCTTTGTCAGCAGGACAACCATCAGCAACGAAATGAACTTGATTCGGGATGTCATGGAACACCTCCTGAGACTAACAGTGAGTGCCGAATTCGCAGTGGTTGAGCTGCGGATTCAGCCTTGCTTGCGAGTTCCAGGTGACGATACCAACTCGAACCGCATCCGCCCACCGTCTCACAGTGCACACACCTGCTCACAAAGCAGCGCGAGCGACGCCCGGTGCGTGCGGCGGCATGCCTTCTGACGAATCGGCGGCGTCGCAGAATTCCTGGTCGGCCGTGCCATCCTCGTTGCGGTCAAATGCCGGCAGCACCGGCCGTTCGAATGAACCGCTCATCGGACGCACAGCAATCGTCCGGCTGACCAGTCCGCGCAAGGTCGACGAGGTCGACAGGATCTTCGACCGAACAACAGCCCGTTGACCGGGAATCAGCAGCAGCGATCCCAGACGAGCCAGGGAAGATATGCCAAACAGCATCAAATAGCCACGACCGTCAGCGCCAAGAACCGGCAACAGCACGGCTCCGATCAGAGACCCCAAAACCATTGCGGCGGAGTTACCAAGGTTGTACACCGTCAGAATCTGCACTCGGCGTTCCGTCGGAATCTGGCGGAAGAACTGCAGCAGCATTGACAGCTCAAAACACCCCCACGCCAGCCCGCTGTAAATCTGCACGACAGCCAGAAACCAGAATGATTGTGAGACCATCCACAGCGCTGACGCCGGAATTACGCCCACTCCGCCGATCCACATCAGCCGCGCGACTCCGGCGCGGTTCGCCAGTCTGGCTGCCCACGGAAGTGCGAGCATCTTGCCGACGAAGCCCAGCGACAGCAGCGTCATGTAGTCGATCCACGACAGTTGCAGAACCCGCAGCATGAACGGAGTGAAGTACGGACCGGCGATGTACACGCCTGTCTGGACCGTCACCAGGTACAGAATGAATTTTCCCGCCGGCCCGGGGCGCACAAGTCGTTTCAGCAAATTGGCGGAGATCGCCACTTTCGCCGGCTCACTTGCATCCTGCACCGCGGGATGTTCAGCAGGGGACTTCGCCCGCAACTGTGTGCGGCTCATCCCGTCAGACTGCCGGGCGAGCATGGCCGCCGAGACGAAGCGCCCCGCCGCTGCAATCCCGAACAGCACGGCGAATACCGCAACCGGGTTCGCCATTCCGGATGAAAAACGCAGCAGCACGCCTCCCAGCACCAGCCCCAGCAGAACTCCGAAATGGCTCAACCGACTGCGGCGAGCGAAGAAGCCGGCTCGCAGCGGTCCGGGGACCAGCTCTTCCACCCACGTGTTCCACGCAGGGCCGGTCGATAGACCGGCTGCCCAGTAGAGCGTGGCGAACAGAAACGGGACCCACGTCGGCACTTGAAAACGCAGCGCCGTAAACATCAGACCGAGCAGACTGGCCGCCTGCAGTGCTGCCATCAGCACAACGAAGCGCCGGTACGATCGGACGCGACGCAGGACCGCCGGAGCCGCCAGTTGCAGCAGACTTCCGGCAAGGATCGGCACGGTGGCGATGAGAGCCGCCGCCAGTTCCCCCTTGCCGGCCGACAGCATGAAGGCGGGCAGGTACGTTTCCCCGATCCCCACCATCACGCTGAACGCGAAGCCGTCGGCACTCATCGCTGTCAGATTGCGTTTCAGCGATTCACGACGGGAATCGACAGTGGCCGGGGCAGTCATTTCGGGGTCAGGGAAAGAAAAAGTCGGCAAAGTGCTGGGTGCGCGCCAGTGTAGGCATAGGGCGCAAAGGCGAACAGAGAGAAGTACGCAAGGCTCAGAATTGAGGACGCCTGGATCACCGTGCTAACGCGAAATCGCAACCCGCTACTTCTGCAGCATCAGCTTGTTGTTCTTCGTGCGAAACAGCCGGTACACGTCGCCTTCGTGAGTAATCAGGATCTGGTTCGCGCCGCCCAGCAGTTCTTCTGATGACAGCGTAGCGGGGCGGGAAACGTCGCGATCCGGCGTCGGCGGGCTGGGGTGAGGACGGTGTTCGGCGGAGTCGCACATGACCGGAATGTCACTATAACATCATGCGTTGCAGTTGGTTGCGCCGATTTTTCCGAGTCGCGGGAATCATCGACCACATCTGTTGAGTTTCGGACGCCGATCGCTATCTTAGTGACACTGAGACTCAGTCGCAATGCTTACTGCGGCGCAGTTCAGCAAATTCTCACGCTCTTCGCCAGCCAGCTCACCGAGCAAGCCAGCAAATCACCCCGCGGTCACACATCTGGATGTCGCCACCGCAGCTTGACGCGAAACTTGCTTCAATGGTCAAACGAACACTCAAACGCGGCTTCACACTCATTGAACTGCTGGTCGTGATTTCGATCATCGCAATTCTGATCTCCTTGCTGCTCCCCGCAGTGCAGCAGGCCCGGGAAGCCGCGCGGCGGATTCAGTGCAGGAACAATCTGAAGCAGATCGGGCTGGCATTGCACAACTATCTCGACGTGAATGGCACCTTCCCGCCGTCGTTTGTTTCAGACATCTCCACATTGAATACTTCCGGCGGCGAATGGTCAGTTCACGCTCGAATCCTGCCGTATCTGGAACAGGCGAATCTCTACAACGCTGCGAATCTGGAAATGCCGTACCACGCTGCGGAAAACGGCGAGATTGCCGTTCAGCGCATTGCTGCGTATCTGTGCCCCAGCGAGCCAAACGACCGACACCGCGCTGAAAACGGTCTGCCAGTACATTACCCGGTGAGCTACGGCTTCAATGGTGGCACGTGGCGAGTGTGGACGAACGCAACTCGGGAACCCGGTGATGGAGCGTTCGCGCCAAATTCCCGCTTCGCACCGCGCGATTTCACGGATGGAATGAGCAACACGCTGTGCTTTGCGGAAGTCAAAGCGTACACGCCCTACAATCGTGACGGAGGTGCCGGGACTGCCGTAATGCCAGATTCCGGAACGGCTGTGGAAGCACTCATCGCGGCAGGGGGCAGCAACAAGGCCGACAGTGGCCATACCGAATGGGTCGACGGCCGGGTGCATCAGACCGGTATCACGGTCGCGCTCGGCCCGAATGCTCGCGTCAATGTTCCGGGCGGTGTGCGTCCCGACGAAGGTGACTACACCTCGTGCCGCGAAGACCAGACCTGCAACGGCCCGACATTCGCCTCAGTGACTTCGCGAAGCTGGCACGTCGGATCGGTACAGGTACTGCTGATGGACGGCTCTGTCCACAGCGTGAGTGAGAACATTGACCTGGCGATCTGGCGCAGACTGGGCCAGCGCAATGATGGTCAGGTGCTCGGTGAGTTCTGACAGGTCGTTGCCGAACGTCGATCTTCCAATGTCGTAATCCCGAGCGGGGAACTCGCTGCGTCCCGACGGCGACGCGGGACGGAATCGCTCAAGCGCCAATCCGGCGCACAGCGAGCGTTATCGCAGACGGGAATTTTATCGCGTGCCAACTGGCGCACCCGCCGACGGCGGTGCGTGACACGACCAGCGGCGGCCTTGACGCGCGCGTGCCGCGATCATCGAGTCGATGGCCGCTGCACCGCGTCACTGGGTTTGCATTCGCGATTCTTCAGGCGACAATCCGCACACTTCACATGCTTCAATCTCCCCGCCCCCCGCAGGAACCTGACTAATGTGCCTGAAGTTCTGGATCACTTGTGTCGCTGCTGTGACGGTGCTGTGTACTGACGCAAGTGTGGCCGACCAGATGCAGCCGAACGCTCCGTTCGTCATGGGCTACGCGAATCGGCTGAGCTGTGTGCCGGGTGAGGAAATCGCCTTTCACGTTTCGACCAGCGCCGAGCAGTTTGGGATCGTCATCGATCGTGTCGGCAGCGAACGAACTCGCGTTTTCGAAAAGCCCGACATCGCCGGGGCGGCTCATCCAATTCCCGATCGAGCGTCCTCAGACGGCTGCCAGTGGCCCGCCACCTTCACGATGACAATTCCCGCTGACTGGCTCAGCGGCTACTACGAAGCCACGCTGACGATCAGAAGCGGTAATGACGACGTTCGCAGCACATTGTTTTTTGTCGTCCGCGCGGCCGAACCGGGAAAGAATTCCTCAATCCTGCTGCAGCTTTCGACCAACACCTACAACGCCTATACAAACTGGGGCGGGCACAGTTTGTATTCCTATCACGACCGCGACGGACTGCAGGGGCATCGCGTCTCGTTTGACCGGCCGTTGAGTTCGCAGTTTGGCAACTGGGAGCTTCCGTTCGTCAAGTGGCTCGAACGCAATGGCTATACGATCGACTACGCCGTGAACAGCGACCTGGAATTTCACCCGGAGATTCTGCCACACTACAAGCTTGTGCTCAGCGTCGGCCACGACGAATACTGGTCAGCGCCAATGCGGGATCATCTGGAACACTACATCGCCAGCGGCGGCAACGTCGCATTCTTCAGCGGAAACACCTGTTGCTGGCAGGTTCGCAGTGAAGACGCAGGCCGGGCACT
>CAZHET010000064.1:0-18615 GCA_964531585.1 uncultured Planctomycetaceae bacterium
GATTCGGAAGTTCGGACAGAACGCGGCACTCGTTCAGAAATCACCGTGACCCGCCTGGTTGACGTCCCGGCACCACCGCGTCTCCCGGAACTGCCCTTGTTTCGTACGCCGGAAGCAGAGTTCCCGGAGCCACACGACGGTGCAGCACAGGAGTCGGCCGAGATTGCTGACCAGCCGGGTGAGTCACCTGCTGCTTCGGAAATCCGGCTGCAGACTGCCGACGGCAAAATTGTCGTGGTTTCGCTGCCGGCAGAAATCGTCGAACAGTTGTCAGCCGACAACCGCACGCGCGTTCTGGAAGCGCTAAGCGAAGCCGTCCCGGCTGGAATTCGTCGAGCCTACGCGCTGGTGCCGCTGCCTTCGCCGGTTTCTGATCCGGTGACTGGAAGTGTGCAGCAGGTGCTGACACTTAGCCGCCTGGAAGCCCTTGTTCACGCTGTTGCCGGTGTCTGGAATGAACCGGTCACCGCCGAACAGACAGCCGACAGCCCCGACGACAGCTTACATCATACGTCGCCGCTTCTGGCGGAGCTGGATGAGCACCAGGAGCGGCCGGCATGGATCGACAATCCCGGCCACGGTCGAATTGTCGTCAGGACCGAGTTCGTTGATGCCAGCGAACCGGCTGCTGAGTCACTGCAGCCCATGTTGTGCAGCGCGCTGCTGCAGGCGGCTGAGAAATCCGTGGAACGGCAGGCGGCTCTTGACGACTCCGCGGTAAAACTTGTTGCATTCTCGCTGTCCGATGCCGCCTTCAAGCGATCGGTCAAAGAAACCTATGCGCGGACGGAAACGATCTCCACCACGGCCGAAGGTCTGAAAACGCTGCGGCGGACCTATGCTCTCGTGGAATTCCCGGATTCCGTCCTGAATGAAGCCGCGGCCAGTCTGCGAACGGGCGTTCAGCGAAACCGCACGCGGGCACTCGGCCTGGCCATCGGTTTCGCATGGCTGACGGTTGTCCTGCTGTCGTTTGCAGTGCGTGCGGGTAACAGCCAATCGAAGCTGCTGCGACTGGCGGGTACGCCGGTGTTGGGTCTGCTGATGTTGCCGTGTGTGCTGGCGGCAGCCGGCATGATTATCGCCATGTCCCAGGGCGAAATTCCCGCTCTGCAGGCGCAACCGGCAATTCACGCCATCGACACGACTCCGTGATACCCGATCCGTGCCTGCCGGTCCGTACGTGCCGCTGGCGTGATTTCGGTGCGTGTGCCGGAAGGCGACATTCCGGCGTTTGCACGCTTCCCTCGCACCGCGACTGACCGCCGACTATCGTTGATGCCCGCCTTGCCGTCAGCGAGTTCGTTTCCGTCAGCGAGTCAACATCATGTCGCCGCATTCCTGCACATTGCCGCATTCCCGTGAAGCGATCCTCGAACGGCTGCGTGCCAAAGTCCAGGCCGGTCAACCGGTGATCGGTGGCGGAGCGGGCACCGGGCTGAGTGCGAAACTGGAAGAAGCCGGCGGCATTGACCTGATCGTGATCTACAACTCCGGCCGGTTTCGGATGGGCGGCCGAGGTTCGCTGGCGGGACTTATGCCCTATGGCGACGCCAACGCCATCGTGATGGAAATGGCCCGCGAAGTCCTGCCCGTCGTGCAGCACACGCCGGTGCTTGCCGGAGTCTGCGGGACGGATCCGTTTCGACTCATGCGAACGTTTCTCCGGGAAGTTCAGGCCGCGGGATTCTCCGGAGTGCAGAACTTTCCCACCGTCGGACTGATCGACGGCACGTTTCGAGCGAATCTGGAAGAAACCGGCATGAGCTACGGCCTGGAAGTCGACATGATTCGCCAGGCCGCGGAACTCGGCCTGCTGACGACACCGTACTGCTTCAATCCGGACGAAGCCGTTGCCATGGCCGAAGCGAATGCCGACATTCTGATTCCGCACATGGGCCTGACAACAAAGGGCTCCATCGGCGCACAAACGGCGCTGACGCTGGAAGAAGCCGCGGCGCGCGTTCAACAGATGCACGACGCGGCGAAGCGAGTTCGCCCGGACATTCTGGTGCTGTGTCACGGTGGTCCCATCGCCGAGCCGGCGGACGCTCAATACATCCTTGACCATACCGAAGGCGTCGTCGGCTTCTACGGAGCCAGCAGCATGGAACGCCTGCCCGTCGAACCGGCCATGATGGAACGAGTACGGGAATTCACCGCGTTGCGGATTGGATGATGAAGTCGCTCACGGAGGCATGTCCGTCTGCGTGATTCCGTCGTTCCCGCGCACGCGGGAACCCGGCCGAACGCATACCGGGTTCCCGCCTGCGCGGGAATGACCGCAGCGGGCTGATGCTCCGACGGAGTGATCCAGCGGCAACAGCCTCCTGCCGGTGGCAGGTCCCTCGTTGCAAATCGACTGTGGCGGACTACGATGACCGCCGGTCGCGGAACCAGCGTTCCCGCCGCAGCCATTCATCGCCTGAAAGATCGCAGAAGGATCTCGCAATGAGTCTTGACCATATCGCCCGAGCGCAGGAGTTCCTGCCTGCCATCGAAGCAGCTGACCCCAGCAGCACTCACGCCGGAACAACTCCCGGCAGCTTCTCCGCCGCGCCGAAGATCGCTCGCGGGCGAGCCGGCGCGCTGACGTTTTCGTCACGGGATACTCCGGGAATGCCGGGGCCGTCGGACAAGACCGCCTGGGACTTCATGCCTGCGGAGTGGACACGGAAACCGGGCTTTGAGAACGACTACGAACGTTCCGAGGCATGGCAGCCGCCGCACGGCTTCGAACCGATCACTCAGTTGGAATCCGCTCGCTGCGGCATCATCACGCCGGAGATGCTGCGGGTCGCCGACCGCGAAGACCACCTGTCGCCGGAGCAGGTGCGAGACGAAGTCGCGGCCGGTCGCATGGTCATCCCGGCCAACAAGAATCACCTGAAGTTCAATCTCGACCCGATGTGCATCGGCCGCGCATCGAAGACCAAGGTCAACGCGAACATGGGCGCTTCCCCTGTTTCGTCCGGCACGGAGGAAGAAGTCGAAAAGCTGCACTGGGCCGAACGCTGGGGAGCCGACACGGTCATGGACCTGTCGACCGGCGGCGATCTCGACGCCTGCCGCGAAGCCATCATTGAAAACAGCACCGTTCCGATCGGCACCGTTCCGATTTATTCGATGATCATCGGCCGCAAAATCGAAGACCTCGACGCGGACATGATTCTCCAGACGCTGGAACATCAGGCTCGCCAGGGCGTCGACTACTTCACGATCCATGCCGGCGTGCTGCAGGAACACATTGAGCATGTGAAGGACCGCCTGATCGGCATCGTCAGCCGTGGCGGATCACTGCTCGCCAAGTGGATGATCCATCACAACAAACAAAACCTGATGTACACGCTGTGGGAAGACATCTGCGACGTGATGCGACAGCACGATGTGACTTTCAGCATTGGCGACGGGCTGCGTCCCGGCGGCCTGGCGGACGCGACCGACATCGCTCAGCTTGCGGAACTGTCGGCGCTCGGCGAACTCACTGAACGAGCGTGGCGAAAGGGAGTTCAGGTGATGGTTGAAGGTCCGGGCCACGTGCCTCTGGACCAGATCGAATTCAACATGAAGCTGCAGCGCCGGCTTTGTCACGGAGCACCGTTCTATGTGCTTGGTCCGCTGGTCACCGACATGTTTCCCGGCTACGACCACATCACAAGCTGCATCGGAGCCACCAGTGCCGCGTGGCACGGAGCCAGCATGTTGTGCTACGTCACGCCAAAGGAACATCTCGGCCTGCCGAAGAAGGACGACGTCAAGCAGGGCTGCATCGCGTACAGAATCGCCGCGCATGCGGCCGATGTCGCATTGGGAATCCCCGGCACTCGCGACCGCGACGACGAACTGACCCGCGCGCGAGCCGCCCTGAACTGGGAGAAACATTTCGAACTCAGCTTCGACCCGGACACCGCGCGAGCCTATCACGACGAAGACCTGGACGTCGACACGGACTTCTGTGCAATGTGCGGCCACGACTGGTGCAGTGTTCGCATCAGCAAGGAAATCCAGCAGTTCGCCAGCGGTAAGGCGGATGAGTATCAGTGGGACCAGGCCAAAGTCACCGCTGCCCTGACGGCCGAGCAGAAGGAAATTCTTGAAAAACGCGGCGTGCTGAGTCCCGAGGAAGTTCATCGCCTTGCCACGAAAACGCGGAAGGGCATGCACGCCGACGAAGCCAAAGCGGCGTGCCACAGCGACATGACCGACGCCGAAAAAGCTCAGCAGTTGCAGGTTGTGGAACTGGGAACCGGCGCGTGAACATGCCGTCGCATCTGCACGAACTCGGCAAGATGACGGCGTTCTACATTCCGTCACACAAGCTGGACGATCCGCAGTACTTTCACGGCACACAGACCTGTCGATCGGCAATTCACGAATTTCTGATGCACCGCTTCCGAGCGTACACGCAGACTCCGACGCCGATGAAGGGCTTCTGGGTCGAACCCGGCGGCGAACTGGTTCACGACGTCATGGAACGTTTTGAAGTGTCATTCGGCAGCGAAGCGGAGTTTGATCGGTTGATTCAGTTCCTTGTCGAAACCTGCGAGCGACTGTGCGAAGACGCGATCTACGTGACTCGCGGTGACCGCAGTTTTCTTGTTCGTCGAACGGTCGGCTGAGGACCCGCGGAAGGATGGACAACGAAGCCGCCTACATTTGCGGAAGCTGCGGCGAGGAAATCGTCATTCCCCTGGACGTCACGGAAGGCGACGAACAGGAATACGTGGAAGACTGTCCGGTCTGCTGCTGCCCGAATGTGATCCACGTCATGCTGCACGACGACGGCAGCGTGTCCGTCAGCGCCGAAGCGGAATGAGCCTGCGCGTTAGACAACCGTCGGCGCAGGACAGATAATGTCGGCACTGGTCGCTTCCATCGCCCTGTCCCGCAGCCGGAAATGGCCGTGTCGGCAGCCGCGGTTCGCAGCGCCGCAATTCCTGACGGATGGAAATCTCTGATGCCGAGTTCCGCAGACCGCCGGTCCCAACTCATTCGTTCCGCTGCGATGCTGACAGTGCTGCTCGCAATTGCACCGTCGATCTGCGCCGAAGACTGGCCGTGGTTCCTTGGCCCGCGGCATACCGGCGTGTCGGGCGAAACGGACGTGTCACTGGAATGGGGCGAGAACGGACCGGCCGTGCTGTGGAAACAGGCCGTCGGTACGGGATACAGCGCTCCGTCGGTGCTGGGAGATCGCGTCGTTGTGCATCATCGCGAAGGCGATCAGGAAATCGTCAGCTGCCGGGCCGTGAAGGACGGCAGCGAACTGTGGCAGTACGCTTATACCAGCAGCTTCCGGGACCCCTACGGCTACAACAACGGCCCGCGCGCTTCGCCGGTTTTGCATAACGGCCGCTGCTTTACGTTGGGTGCTGAGGGCATGCTGGTCAGTGTGGATCTGGAATCCGGCAACCTGCTGTGGAAACATGATCTGAAGGCAGAATTTGATCTGCCCGAATGGTTCTTCGGCGTCGGCTGTTCTCCGGTCGTCGATGGTGATCGACTGTATGTTCTGGTCGGCGGGCAGCCGAATTCCGGTGTCGTGGCATTCAACACGGCGGACGGAAAAGTGCTGTGGCAGCGAGTCGGCAAAGAGACCTGGGACGGCGTGGTCGACGCGAACAGCGGTGCGGCATACGAATGGACGGGCGACGAAATGGTCGTCAGTTATTCGTCACCGATCATGACGGAGATTCATGGTCGCAAACACCTGCTGTGCCTGATGCGGCAGGGGCTTGTGTCCGTGGACCCCGCTACGGGAGACGAGAACTTCAGGTACTGGTTCCGGTCGAAGACACATGATTCCGTCAACGCGGCAAGGCCCGTTGTTGTGGGAGATCAGATATTGCTGTCGGCCGCGTATCGGGTCGGTTCGGCATTGCTGCAGGTGGCGGAAGACGGACGGTCGTTCACAGAAGTCTGGCGGAGCGACGACAACCTGCTGGCTCACTGGTCGACGCCGATTCATATCGACGGATTCGTGTACGGCTTCAGCGGCCGACACGAAAGTGAGGGCGAACTGCGCTGCGTTCGCCTTGAGGACGGCAAGGTGATCTGGCAGACGACGGGCTTTGAAGGTCCGCTCGATGATCTGGCACGTGACCGCACGACAGGAAAGATCGTGAACCGACAAACGGGCCTTGAGGTGCCGTATCCTTACTTCGGCCGTGGCTCGCTGATTCAGGTCGGCGATCGGTTCGTTGTCCTTGGAGAACGTGGCACGCTTGCAGTGGTGAAGGTCAACCCGCAAGAATTTGTGGAGCTGCGTCGGGCATCGTTCGACGAAATCGGCTACCCGGCCTGGGCCGCGCCTGTGCTGTCCAACGGCCGCTTGTACCTGCGCAGCGAAGACTGGCTGCTGTGCGTTGATGTGGGCAAATAGACCAGCACGGCTTTTCCTGGCGTCTCTGTCCGACAGATCAGCCTGATTCGTCGGATCTGTCAGATTTCAAATGCCATCGCAATATCCACCCGAGATCCCGAACTTCACTCTTCCCGGAACCAGACGATGAAGACACTCCTCACGTTGCTGATCGCCGTCCCCCTGCTCGCCGCCACTGCGACCGCTCAGGACGACAAGCCTCAACCGGACGCCGAATGGGAAACCATTTTCGATGGCAAAACGCTCGACGGCTGGGAAGGTGACCCGAAACTGTGGAGTGTTGAAGATGGTGCCATCACAGGAAAAACCACTCCCGAAACAAAACTCGAAAAGAACAGCTTCCTGATCTGGCGAGCGGGCGAAGTCGACAACTTTGAACTGGAACTCGAATACAAAATCGTCAATGGCAACTCGGGCATTCAGTATCGCAGCTTCGAACTGACCGACCGCGAATTCGGCATCGGCGGCTACCAGGCCGACTTCGAAGCCGGCGACACGTACTCAGGAATCCTGTACGGCGAACAGTTTCGCGGCATTCTTGCTCTGCGCGGCGAGGTCACCGAACTGACGACGGGCGACGACGGCAACATGGTCAAGACCGTTGTCGATTCTGTCGGCGACACGAACGAGATCCAGCAGAAGATCAAAAAGGAAGACTGGAACAAATACCGCATCGTGGCCAGCGGGTACCGCTTCCAGCATTACATCAACGACACGCCAACCGTCGAAGTCGTTGACAACGATCTGAAGAACCGCCGTGCATCCGGGCTGCTGGCGCTGCAGATTCACGTTGGCCCGCCGATGACGGTGCAGTTTCGCAACATCAAACTTCGCAGACTTCCCGCGAAGAAAACGGTTGCTTTGATTTCGGGAAATCCCAGCCACGGCTACGGTGCCCATGAACACCGGGCTGGCTGCATGTTACTGGCCGATGCGCTCAACAACAGTGGTCTGGATATTCAGGCCGACGTGTACACCGGAGGCTGGCCGGAAGATGACCATGTGCTGGACTACGCCGACAGCATCGTGATCTACGCCGACGGCGGCAACGGGCATCCGTTTAACAAGCACCTGGATCGCCTGGAACAGATTCAGAAGCGTGGAGTTGGCATGGTGTGCATTCACTACGGTGTCGAGGTGCCGAAGCAACCGTCGGGAGAAAAATTCCTGAACTGGATCGGTGGCTATTTCGAAGCCGACTGGTCCGTGAACCCGCACTGGACCGGCACATTCGACGACTTTCCCGATCACCCGATCAGTCGCGGAGTCCGACCGTTCACGGTCAACGACGAGTGGTACTACCACATGCGGTTTCCGGAGAGCATGGATCGTGTGACGCCCATTCTGACCGAGCTGCCGCCGGCAAATACACTGGTCAAAGAGGACGGCTCGCTGGCGCGGCCTGACGGGCCGCACAGCAACAACGAATACGTTCGAACGGCTGTGCTGAAGAGCAAGGAACCACAGCACGTCGCGTGGTCAACAGACCGTCCTGACAGCGGTCGTGGCTTTGGATTCACGGGCGGTCATTTTCACTGGAACTGGGGCAACGACGATTTTCGCAGGCTGGTGCTGAACGCGATTGCCTGGACTGCTCATGCCGATGTGCCCGAAGGCGGCATCGACTCAAAGCCGCAGACCGTCGATGACCTGATGGCGAATCAGGACTTCGAAGTCCCCGACGACTTCAACAAGGCACGCATCCAGGCCATGCTCGATGAATGGAACGCGAAGTAGGAGCGCGCGAGGCCACCGCACGCGTCAGAAGCTCCAGCCTTCCGGGATCACGGCGTTCTTTCTGACCACTGCGATTCCGTCGCGCACGGCGACATCGTCGTAGTCGCCGTCGCCGTTGGGCGCTTCGCTGGCGATGATCCGTGCGTTACGCCCGATCAAAACATTCTTGTCGACGAGCGCTCCGTCGATCGACACGCCTTCACCGATGCCGACGGGCGTCAGTTCGCCCCTCTGACCGCTCGAAAAATAGTCGGCGCCCATAATCACGCAGTTCCGCAGCGTCGAATCGCGACCGACGTGCGTGCGCACTCCCAGCACACAGTTGTCGATCAGGCTGCCCGGACACAATGTACATCCGTCTGCGATCAGACTGCGCTTGACCACACAATCATCGACCCGCGACGACGGCAGAAACCGCGGACGGGTGAAGACCGGGAACTTCTGATCGCCGAAGACGAACGGCGGGTCCGTGCCAGCCAGAGCCAGATTGGCGTCGTAGAAAGCCTTGATGGTCCCGATGTCTTCCCAGTAGCCGTCAAACAGGTGCGTCTGCACGTGGTGATCTCTGATGGCAATGGGAAAAATGTCGCCGCCGAAATCGTCATGTGTGGTTGTTTCCAGCAGATGGACCAGCAGATCTCTGTTGAACAGATAGATTCCCATGCTGGCGAGATATTCCCTGCCGTTGGAGGCAATCCCGTGGGCATCGATCCACTCTGCGGGAGTGCGTGCCCGCTGCAGCGACGCGTCGTCTTTGGGCTTCTCAACGAATGCCGTCACGCGACCGGCATCGTTCAACTGCATGATGCCGAAGCCCCGCGCGGCTTCGGCGGTGACCGGTATCGTTGCAATCGTGACGTCGGCGTTGGCACGCAGGTGAGTCGCCAGCATGTCCCGATAGTCCATGTGGTATAGCTGGTCACCGGACAGGATCAGGACGTAGCGGATGCCTGGCTCCTGCAGAAATCGCAACTGCTTGCGGACAGCGTCCGCGGTTCCCTGATACCAGTCCGTTTCGCCGGGCGTCTGCTGAGCCGCCAGGATTTCGACGAATGCTTTTCGAAACAGGTCGAAGTTGTACGTTTGCCGGATGTGGCGGTGCAGGCTGACTGAATTGAACTGTGTCAGCACGTAAATGCGGTTAACCTCGCTGTGCAGGCAGTTGGAAATCGGGACGTCGATCAGTCGATATTTGCCGCCGATCGGAACAGCCGGCTTGGATCGATACTGAGTCAGCGGCAGCAGCCGCGTTCCTTTACCGCCGCCAAGGATCAGGCTGATGACGTGCCGCATACAAGTCTGCTTCCTGTATCAGTAAAGAGGGTCTTTCCGGAGATGTCAGACGTGCGGCCTGCCGCCAGGACGACTTTTAGCCGCGGGCAGACAGCTTACCGCAACTCAGACACTCGCAACACTGACGCAGGCATTTTGACACCAGCCACGCCGTCGCGAATGCTGCGGCCCGTTCTGACTGTGACACGGACCCTCCGTCAGAGTTGCGGCTTCACCACCGACGTCCATAACACGTATCCGTCGTCGTTCAGGTGCAGACCGTCGTCCCGAAACAGTTCCGGCTTCGGCATGCCATCCGGTCCCAGCATCGGAGTCCAGACGTCGATGAACTGCAGTCGGTCATCGCCGGAGCAGTGCTCGGCTATCAGTGCATTCGCCTGCGACATTTGCTCCCGCATCGACCAGCGTTTGATGCTTGGTTTGATGGCGATGAACAGCAGCTTCGTGTCAGGCAGATCCGCGGTGACTCGCTGAGCAAACTTCTGAAAGTCCTTGTGGACCTGCTCCGCACTTTTGCCTTTGGCGATGTCATTGTCACCGGCATACAACAGAATCATCCTGGGCCGCAGCGGCACGACGATGCGGTCGAAGAAGTGAATGGAGTCAGCGATCTCCGATCCTCCGAAACCTTGGTTGATGGTATTTCGGTCCGGAAACGACTGCTTCAGGTCCCACAGCCGGATGCTGGAACTGCCGCTGAACAGAATTGCGCCGGGTTTCGACTCCCCGGATTCGATCTTCGCCTCGAACGCCTTGATGCTGTCTTCCCAGCGATCGAAGCTTTCGGACTGCTGAGCGGCTGCCATTGAGGACATCGCAGCCAGCAGCATGGCAACAGTGCAGGGTCGGGCCATGGTTTTGCTTTCAACGAGTAATGGGAAATGCGGGCGGCTCGGTTCGCTGCGATTTAGCAGTGCTGTGCGATCATCGAATCGAATTCGGGACGAGAATCCAAACAAGCCCCTCGCACCGGCGAACTGCACGATGTCAGTCCGCAAACCGCATGGAACGTGCATCGTGCCAGCGAACTCATCTCGCGCGGCGCGGCTGATGCACGGAGCCGCTATTTCGCCAGCACTCTGCGGCGCACGATTTCCGGTACGGCTTCATCTTCCATGCCGAAGCCGGTGACGAACTGCAGGTCGTTGAGCGTCTTTTCCGTTTCCTGAATGCTGCCAGCGACCGAATCGACCTGGCTGGAAAGCATCCCTGGATCACCTCGGCTGATGCCCATTTCAGCGATCGAACGAATCTTGTTTTCCAGCCGCTTCTGCTCGGCCTTGACCAATTCGTAGCTATCGCGGGCCTGCTCAAAATTGGCCTGCCGCTTTCGGCAGGTCTGCAGATTGTCTTCCAGAGTCGCGATGATCCGTTCTCGCTGCTGGCTGGCTTCGCGTTCACGCTCGCGACCGAGCCTCGCTTCGATCTGGCTGACCTCTTTGTTGATCTCTTCGATTGACGTTGTTTCAAAGAAGCGGTTCAGCGAATTCTCCGTGTACAGCAGCTTCAGAAACAACCACAGCAGGTGATCCAGCCCGCCCAGCCGCATTTCGACGAAGGTCTCGTCGTCATCTGCTTCTCCATGAGCCGCCTGATACTGGCTGGTGATCGTGCGCAGTTCTTCACAGCGGGCCATCAGACTTTGAAACCGCTGCTGAGCACCTCGCGGCAGAGACGACAACATTCGCCGCATGCGGACGTCAGCCGTCGTGGCCTGCTGAGATCGCTGAGCTTCGCTCTCCTGAACATCGACGTACTTCTGGAACTTCGGGTGCGTGCCGACCAGTCCCAGCCACGCGATTTCGCCGGCGGCCACGAGTGACAGACCAATCTCCGGTTCACCGGACAGCATCGAAAAGCCGATCCCGCCGGCAAGAGCCAGCAGGTTCCAGCGATTTGCAAAGGCCGCCTTGATGTATTTGAAAAGTCCCACGATGTTGTATTTCGTAGTCGCGCCTCGCAGAGACGCGATATGCTGTCATGCGATGTCCTGCAATGAAACGACGCATTTCTGTGCCAGACACGGCAGGACAGGTCCTTCAGTCCTGGCGTGACTGAGTGATGTCTTAGGCCGCGTCGTTTCCACTTTCCAGCTGTTCCAGAATATCACGGATCTCAAACACCGTCTTCTGAAACGCCGGTTCACGCTGCATTTCCAGAGCGGGTCGGACCGGTGGTTCCACCTCGATCTGATGTATGATCGTGCCGGGTGAACGGCTCATAATGAAGACTCGATCACCGAGATACACCGATTCTTCGATCGAATGTGTCACAAAAAACACGGTCGCCTGAACTTCGTGCCACAGTCCCACCAGCAGGTCCTGCATCTGCATCCGCGTGTGCGGATCGAGTGCTCCGAAGGGTTCATCCATCAGAATGATCTTCGGGTGCAGGATCAGCGTGCGAGCGATCGCGACCCGCTGTCTCATGCCGCCCGACAGTTCGTGAGGATACTTCAGTGCATCCGAATCGACATTCAGCCCAACCTTGCTGATCCATCGCCGAGCGTGTTCGTGACGTTCCTCGCGCGACACGCCGCGGCATTCCAGGCCGAAGGCTATGTTGTCCAGCACGGTGCGGTTGTCAAAGCTGGTGTAGTCCTGGAACACCATGCCTCGATCCGGTCCCGGTCCGAGCACCGGCTGATCCTGCACGAGCACCGAACCGGTGGTTGCCGGATGCTGAGGAGTCAGGCCCGCGATCAGCCGCAGAATGGTGCTCTTGCCGCAGCCACTGGGACCCAGCACCGCGATGAATTCACCCTTGTCCGGCAGATCGGGGATGGCAAATGTCACGTCCGTGATGGCTGTAAACGCATCCGGTCGACCCGCGTTGTATGTCTTGCTGACGTCGGTGAATTCGACAACGTTTGGAAGACTCGTCACGCGCTTCTCCAGAACAGCCGGGCCACCTTCTGAGACGCTCGAAACGCCATGCTGCGTTCAGCTTCCCTGCCATATTTCCAGCGGAACAGCCAGCACTGCGTCACGAACAGGAACTGGTCAATCATCCACGCCACGATCGGGATGACCAGAATAATAATCACCGTGTATTCCGGGATGCCTCGCCGCCGAGCGATGTTCAGCAGATAACCCAGCCCGCCGGCTCCTTCGCTTTCCTGAACGATCTCCACCAGCATGATGTAGCCGAAGGCCAGACCGAACAGAACTCGCAGCGAATTAAACACCATCGGCATCGCCAGCGGCACCAGTACCTTGAACACGATCTGCAGCCGGGACGCTCCCAGCGTCAGCGCCGTTTCCACGTAGCGCTGTGATACTTCGCCGATGGAATCGATCGTGTCCGCGGTAATGAACGCCACGCACGCAATGAAAATGAACATTACCTTTTCCAGCTCGCCCGTTCCAAACAGAGCGAAAACCAACGCCGTCAGCGCCGCGACCGGGATGTTTCGTCCAAACAGAATCAGCGGAGAAAAGAAGCTGCGAACAAGCGGAAAACAACCGCAGGCGACTCCGACTGGAATGCCAGCGGCGACGGCCATCACAAAGCCGATCAACACTCGTTTCAGCGAAAGAATCGTATTATCCCACAGGTGCCGTTCCGGGCTTTCAGAATCCCAGACGGCGGGAAGCCGGTCGACCGTTTCTTTTATCGAAGGCAACTGGCTGTAACCGAGGATGCGTTCTTCGCCGGCACCGCGAGTCACCCACCACCACAACGCGGCGCATAGCATCAGGCAGAACGTTCCGGCGACAACGGCCAGCCAGCCGGGGATGTCTTCCCGCAGGCCGAATAACTGCAGACCGCGATTGGCATGAGTCACCGGCCCGCGTGGCATTCCGACGGCCGCGGTGATCGACGCGTCGGGCTTGACCGCGGCGTGTTCGGGCAGTTTTTCGGGAGTATCGGAGTTGTCGGGTTCGGTGGTCATGTTTGCAGAAGACCAATTGCACGCCAGAGGCCAGCACACCGCCACCGGGCTTGCCCTGGTAATTTGACGGCCTTTGCACGAGTTCCGTCGTCGTGCCGGTCGTGCTGGTGCCTTGTTAAGGCATGAAGGTGGAGTTTTGTCCGTCATTCCCGCGGAGGCGGGAATCCAGTGCTGTGATCTGGATTCCCGCCTCCGCGGGAATGACGGGCCCAAGAACATGGAGTTGACAAGGCGCTCGTGCAAAATTGAAAACCACCCCGATGAGCGGGGTGGCGAGTTTCTCGATGCGAAAATGTGCCGCAGGGCCTGCGATCCAGGCTGCCGCACGACACGCGCGTCCGGCTCGGCGAGACTGAGCTACTGCACTTCCGCCGCGAAGACGCGCACTTCCACGCGACGGTTCTTGGCGTGGTTATCCGCGTCGTTGGGATCCGCCGGACGGTCCCAGCCCATGCCCACCGCGTTGAACTGATTCGGGTCCAGCTGATGATTCTGCACCAGAGCCTCCTTGACTGCGTTCGCACGGTCGGCAGACAACTGCTTGACCGCCGTGTCATCCGGAAGAATGCGCCGCATCGACGAATCGGTGTGACCTTCAATGATGACCCGCGATGCTCCGAACTGGCTGACCAGCTTTGCCACTTCCTCCAGAACGAAGTCCACGTTCGGGTCATAAAGTTCTTCGATCTGCTGACCGTCACGTTCGCGAGTGACCCTGTGACGCAGATCATGCATGTTCGGCGGAAAATGAATCACGACCGTGTTCGTCAGCACTTCGTCCGATTCGGCAATGATGTCGCCGGTGGCCTTCGGCACAAACTGCACTCGATATTCGTTGCGCTGTGAGGCGTACTTGTCCTCGCTCGCGAGCTTCTGCAGCACGCTGAAGTCGACGACCTGGTCGAACGGCACCGGCTGGTGCGTGATCGACCGAATGCGACGATAGATGTAGTACGCCTGATTCCAGACAGATTCAAACCGAGCCGGATTGTTCTGGTTCAGGAAGAAGTCGCGGTTTTCGGCATAGTTCGTCCAGTGAGCATCGCCCAGCATCGCGAAGCATTCGTCTTTCGGGATGGCGTAACCCTGAGCCATCCATTCAGACACCTTCTGCTTCTCGGTTTCCGCCTTCAGGCCTTCGATAGAATCAAAAATGCCGCGCACGATTCCTTCGATAATGTCGGGATGATCCTTGGCGAAGTCAGCTCGTGAATACCAGACGTCGGCAATCAGCTTATTCGCCGTCGTGGTGTCGACCAGCATGCGGTTGCCGGACTGTTCCGAAAGCGTATAGATATCCGGTGCCCACGACACGCAGGCGGCGATGTCCTTGTTCGCATTGAACGCGGCGGCGGCCTCAAAGGCATCGTTGGTGTAGACGAAATCCACTTCGTTCGGCTGGACTCCGCCGGCCACCAGCATGCTGAGCCCGAAGTACTGCGACGGTGAATTCTGCGCGAGAACGACTTTCTTTCCCTTCAGGTCCGAGACCTTCCTGATGCTGTCTCGCACCACGATGCCGTCACCTCCGTTGGACCAGTCGACCTGCTGAAAAATTCGCGGCATGATCCGGCTGTCTCGCGGCTTGCCGGACGAATCCACGAAGCCTTCCATGAACAGTGGCAGCATGTCGACCGTCGCCCATCCGATGTGATATTCGCCGCTGGCATACGCGTCTCTCATTTTGACCGGATCGTCGGCCAGAATCAGATGCACCTTGAAATCCTTGCCGTCAGCCGTCTTCCAGATTTTTCCGGGCTGGAAGCCTTCGTTGGCATGAATGATGGGTGCCCAGCCGGCCCAGACGTTCAGAGCGAACCGGACCGTGTTGTCTTCCATCTCACGATAGTCGGCGGTGCCCCGGACCTCTGGCAGCCGTTCGGAGGGAACGAACGTGTATTCCTTCCTGGTTGTGACGATGTCGTCTGATGACTGCTCCGCCTGCCCGACGTTGATTTCGTTCGGATCGATGACGGGACCATCCCCACCCGCCTGTCCTGCGTCCGGAGCCTGCTCCCCGAACCAGCCGGCTCGCTGCCCAGCGAAATAAACCAGCCCACCGACAACAGCCAGTACCGCCACGTAAAATGCTGCGGTTGGACGACCACCAGACATAGCAAGAACTCCCGATTCCTGAAGCGACCCGATCGCGCCCGACATACCCGTCACGCAGGGCGCAGCGCGTTTGCAACGTGCAGTATCCTGAAACGCCGGGTCACCGCAAACGGATCACGGGATTTTGCCACGAACCACTCCGCATCCGACAACTCCCCGCCCGCCATTCTCCCGTGCACCGTCACCCGGTGCCGCGATTTTCTCGCAGGCGATGCCTTGTCCCGTCATTCCCGCGCAGGCGGGAATGACGGGAGTGGTTGGCTTAGCCGCGCGGCAGATTATCCGCCGATCAGGTACAGATGATCCTGGGTCCGCAGCAGAATCCTGCCGTCGATGAACACGGGAGTGGCCACGGTGTGCTCGTCGCCGATCTCGTTCTTCGCCAGCACCTTGAACTCGTCCCCGTCGGCATCAAGTACGAAGACCGTGCCGTCCTGCCGAGTCACATACAGCTTTCCGTCGGCGACAATCGGCGATGAGCGGAATGTCAAGCGGTGGCGTTCCAACTGGCCTGACCAGATCTCCCTGCCAGTCTGCAGGTCAAGGCAATCGATAGTTCCGCGGTCCTGCTGCACGTCCCGCAGAACGAATACGCGGCCGTTATGGATTGCCGGAGTCGGCACGTCAGCGGACGTTGCCTGATTCGTCCACAGCACGTGAGACTTCGTCACGTCGCCGGAACCGCCCAGCGTGATTGCCGTCAGCGTGCCGCCGCGCGCGTAAGGAGCCACCACAATGCCATCTTCTGAAACCGACGACGAAATGGAGCGGAAGTACTCATTGTTCTCCGGATTCAGCGAACCGACACGCCACAATTCGTCGCCGTTCGATGCGTCATGGCACGTCACATAGTCGGCTCCCGTGACAACGATCACCTGTCTGCCGTCCGGGTTGGTGGTGACCACCGGAGTCGTGTAGCTCTGTGCCGCTTCGCGCGGGGCATTCGTGACCCGGTCATGTTTCCACAACACTTCGCCGGTGGAGCGATCAAACGCGGCCAGGTACGAAGGACCGGAATGCATCATCGTGACCACGACGCCACCGTCGATGAGAACCGGTGACGTTCCCAGATCCCACCACAATGTTTCGTCGGTGACATCGGCGAACCGCGCGAACACGTTGGTCTGCCACTTCAGTTCGCCGTCGACGGTGAAACAGCCGAAGTCGCCGCTCTTGAAATAGACGAACACAAATTCGCCATCG
Source organism: uncultured Planctomycetaceae bacterium (assembly GCA_964531585.1). Taxonomy (GTDB): domain Bacteria; phylum Planctomycetota; class Planctomycetia; order Planctomycetales; family Planctomycetaceae; genus JAWKUA01. Next base: position 16,626 of record CAZHET010000064.1, read on the forward strand.
GTTACGGCCGACGGATTGGCACCGGTGCCGTCCTTTCCCGGTTTGCCCGCGAAAGCAGTTCCCAGTGTTTTTGTCCAGCGTTCCTGGCCATTCATGCCAAGGCAGAAAACCTGATTCTGATCGTCTGCGGTTGATGTAAAGAAAATCGAATCCCCGGTGACGATGGGACTCGATGCTCCGATGCCGCGGATCGCGTGCTTCCAGGCAACACCCTCGTCGGCCGACCATTCGACGGGATATCCGCTTCCTTCCGCAACGCCGGTTCCGTGAGGCCCTCGCCAGCCTGGCCAGTCAGCGGCGTCAAGGGGAGTGACACAACAGGCACAGATGAAAGCCAGCACGTATCGCATCACAACAACTCCGGAAATCAGACTCGAAACCGCAGCGTGAGAATTTCAATGGTGCCCGGCCGTCGCGTGAACTTCGTGCGACGGCTCTTCGTCTTCCGGGAAGCGACACCACGCCGGGCACGCTCCGGAAAGCTGCACGGAACCGCAAAGCAACGCGATGCATGTCAGCGCGGTGACATACATGAACTTGCCGACGTAGTTGCTGACGGTCAGTCCGAACAGTGTGTGGTGTCCGTCGACCGGCGGCGAAACGGCTCCCCAGACCATGATGGCGACGAACATCAGCAGCAGCAGACCGATAAAACCACCGCGACGCAGAATGTCGAACGCTTTGACCCAGTTGACGGCAAGCGTCCAGAACGTGACCCACGCCAGCAGCGGCAGCCACGGCACAATCACAATCGCCAGAGCCACCACCACATCCAGCAGCGACCAGAACACGTTCACCAGGCTTTGCAGCAGATCGACGACAGCATCCATTTTCGGCACTCATTTCCGGACAGCCAGCAATTGCACAACAGTGAGAACTCCAGAGTTTAGCCAACGGCAGCAGCCGACTTCCACCGTCACCGGGTGACTAATTGAACCACAGTGCAAAGTTGAAAAAGTTGCCGCGGAACTGAGCCATCATCGCCTGCCATTCCTTCGGCTCGATGATGGTGCCTTCTTCCAGGTACGGCACCAGCGCTGTCCCCTGCAGCCACAGCGCCAGATCGAAACGCGTCGGTTCGGTGAACATCCGACGGACGTTCAGGCCGACCTTCGGATTGCGGGGAAACTCCTGATCCCACGGTCCGAAGCCACCCTTGATGCCGCGCCAGAACGGAACAAGCTTCTTCCCTGCCAGGATGGCCTCCATTTCGTCCAGAAAATCATGCCAGCCGGTGATGATCTCCTGTCCCACTTGAAATCCCGGCATCGCGGCTGTCTGATTGGCACCGGGAACCCACTCGTTGTCGTCATCGGTTTCGGCCTGGATCAGTTCCCAGTTGCGGCGGCTGAGCTGGATAACCGTTTCCAGGTGACCAAGCGCGGATTCCATGCGTTCCGGTTCAACCAGTTCGTAGTTGATCGTGTGCAGCCAGGCGACCAGGTCGAGAACGTTCTGACCGTTGAAGCCGAAGAACTGCCCGGTGCCTTCGTCCTGCAGAAACTGATACGGCGAGTCGACTCGGGGATAAAACAGATGCGCCGTACGTACAAACTGATCCTGCCAGTCGTAGGCCAGAATCACATCGGACATTGCCAGCAGGACGTGGCAGTATCCTCGCAGCCAGACCGCATCAGCGTCGTCGAACGTGATCGTCAGATCCGGAGCTGGCGGGATTTCCCGATTGCCGCGCTGAGTGCTCTGCAACGCCTGCAGGACGAACCAGACGGTTTCGTTTTCTGACGCGCTGCCGTCGCCGTCCAGATCCATGCGCGCCTGCGCAATCTTCAGCGGCAGCTTGACGCCGCTCGGCTTGACCGCGGCAAGCGTCTGTTCGGCCAGCGTCAGCCGCTGCTGCAAATCCAGCAGAATTCGTCGGGCGCTGTCGTATGAGATCTGTTCCGGCGCAGGATTCTCACCGATCGGCAGCCTCATAAACGGCATGGTTCGCGTCCGCCCCGCCAAAAGGCCGTAGCGGTACTGGTCCCGC
>CAZHET010000065.1:0-4532 GCA_964531585.1 uncultured Planctomycetaceae bacterium
GTGGCCAGGCAAGACTGGCACTGCAGCGGTCGCTGCAGAAGTCACCCGGCGTGACAGACTATATTCGCATGGACGAAGAAACGAGGCAGCGACGGTATCCGGAGGCTCTTGAAGCGGCCAATGCAGCGATCACCAAAGACCCTTTTCTGGCCGATGCGATGCATTCCCGCGCGTCGCTGTACCTGCGTGACAACAGGGTTCATCTGGCATTGCAGGATCTGGTCGAGGCCAATCGTCTGAATCCGGAAGACATCGTGGCCGAAAGCACGCTGGCGATCGCTCAGGTCCGCGCTGGCGATGTCACCGACGGACTGGCCTATGCGGAGGAAATCCTTGCCCGCGTTCCCGTCCAGGCAGCGAACATGCGCATGATCACGCTGTACAATGCCGCATGTGCGTACGCCCGCACGGACGAAGTACCGGGAATCGCCGACGCCGATCGCACGAAGTACCTGGACCGCGCCGTCGCGCTCGTTTCCGCATCTGTTGACGCAGGGTTCGACGAAGTGGACCACGTTGAGAACGATCCCGATCTGGACTCCCTGCGGTCCCGGCCCGAGTGGAATTCCCTGCTGCAGCGAATGGCGGAAGCGCAAAAGAAACCCGCCAGGGACGAAGAAGAATGACGCGCCCGCTGACGGCGTCAGGCAAGCCGCGAATAGTGAGAAAATCCCCGCTGATGCTGGCAGCGTCGGCCACGGCGAATGCTCATCTGCCGCTCGCCTGACGCCTGGCCGGGGGAACGGCATCGCCTTATGGTTATGGTGCCGGATTTTCGTACCACACAACGTTGTTACTTGCGCGGCCTGCGACCAGAAGGTCCAGATCGCCATCGTTGTCCATGTCGGCGGCGCGGATGTCGTAGGCCTGCTGGTTCTCACCAACGACATGGCGTCGGAAGTTCCCGTCGCCGTCGTTCTCGTACCATACGCAAAGTTCGCTGCCATAGGCGCACGTTGCCGCGTCCTGATCGCCGTCGCCGTCAAGATCCTGCACCACAAGGCAGTGGGGTTCCTGGATTTCGTCGTCAATCGTGTGCATCTTCCAGTCCGGAGCTTCAAACCAGATGACTCCGATACCGTGTCCCCGTGATGCCACCAGGTCCGTCTTTCCGTCGCCATTGACGTCCGCCGGATGAATGTTGGTGGCTCCCGGCTGAAGGCCGGGCAGCACGTGCTTCGTCCAGGCGTCTGTCGGATCTGTGCCCGCCGCCCACCACGCAAACCATTCGCCTTTGCCGGACGCGTCTGCCGGACCGCCCTTCGCTCCGGTTGCTGCGTCGGGGCGACCATCGCCGTTAATGTCGCCGAAGCCCAGATAGTGCGTGAGTCCCGGAGCGTCCTGATCGGCAAAAATGTGCCGCTGCCATGGCTCGCCCGAACGAACATTTTTCGGCGGTGAAATCCAGGCCAGAGAATCCGGATACGGCGGTTTCGGCTGAGCACTCGTGGCCAGCAGGTCAATCCGTCCGTCAGCATAGACATCGCCCTTCATCAGGCCGTGAATGCCGTTTACCTGATCGTCGACCAGGCGGCGCGTCCACTTCGCGGAGAGCGGTTTGTCCGGCTGTTCGTACCACATGATCAGGCCGGGTTCATAGCGAGCACCGACATAGTCCGCATCGCCGTCCCCGTCGATGTCCCATGTCTCGCTGTGAATGTAGCTGCCGCCGTGATCGTCATCGAGCACGGTTTGCTTCCAGTCCGGTCCGGCAAACAGCCGCAGGGTGCCTGTCCCCGTGTCGGCGATCACGTCGGCGTGTCCGTCACCGGTAAAGTCCGCCGCAACCGCCGTCAGGCAGGCTTCGCCTTCGAACAGAGTGTGTTTTTTCCATACAGACGGTTCTTCTGCAGCAGCGATCGCAGCACAGCACAGAGATGCGATAACAAGCCCGTGGACGGAGGTTCTCATGGCGACAGCCTCGCTGGAAATCAGAGGAGTTCAAATCACAAAATCTCTACTCACAAATCGCAAATCGTCAATCCGAACGACGCATGTCCGATCATAGTTTATGCTCCGCGATCCCCTTCTGTACCGCAAGCAATGTGAGACCTGCCATGACCGGATTCCGTTACAGCCTGAATTCGAGCACGATCAAGCCGACCCCGATTCTGGACAAGATCGCGGTTGCGGCCGCCGCCGGATACGAGGGTATCGAACTGTGGCACGACGACATAGATGCTCATTTGCAAAGCGGTGGATCGCTGGCAGAAATTCGCCAGGCGGTCAGCGATCACGGGCTGGAAGTTCCCACAACGATCCACATCCACGGCTGGTTCCAGCCTGCCGGCGACGAGCACACAGCAGCGATGAACGAAGCGAAACGAAAATTCGAACAGGCGGCTGCCCTCGGTGCACCTTATGCCGTCGCCGGACCTCCGCACGGAATCGCCGATCGCGAACTCGGCAGGAAACACTATCACGAACTGCTGGAACTCGGGAAAGAGTTTGGCGTTCGTCCGGCGTTCGAGTACCTCGGCTTCGTGCAGGACATCACGTCCATCGATGATGCGATCGACATCATCGAAGGGTGCGGCCATCCCGATGCGTCAGTCGTGCTGGATCCGTTCCATTGCTTCGTGGGCGAAGGCGGAATGGAATCGATCAGCCGACTGCGCCCCGAGCAGATCGCGATTTCTCATTTCAACGATGCTCCGGGTGCCAAACCCGCGAACACTCAGCGAGATCCCGATCGCGTGTTTCCCGGCGACGGATCAATCGATCTGCAGCGCTACTGCGACCTGCTGCGTGCGATCGGGTATTCCGGCTTTCTTTCGCTGGAACTGTTCCGCAAAGACCTGTGGCAGCTTGACCCGGCATTCGTGGCGCGCATTGGTCTGGAAAGAATGCGCCGAGCGGCAGAAGGTGCAGAGTTCCGCGCGGAGAGCTGAAGAAACGCAGGTCACAGCACGGTGTGAACGTCACCGGATGAGACAAACGTGCCGCATCGTCAGCCTCGCGGGTGGCACTGGGCATGCACTGTTTTCAGCCGCGTGTGGTCGACGTGCGTGTAGACCTGAGTCGTACGGATGCTGGCATGGCCGAGCATTTCCTGAAGCGCGCGGATGTCCGCTCCGCCAGCCAGCAGATGCGTTGCGAAACTGTGGCGAAGTGTGTGAGGACTGACTTCCGGGCCACAGCCGGTTCGACGCGCGTAACGTTGAACGAGCTGCCACACCGTTTCGCGGTTCATCCGGCGACCGCTGCGAGTGACAAACAGCCAGCCGGCATCATCGGCCGCATTGGCGACCATGTCCGGACGTTCCAGGTTGAGCCAGTTCGTGATCGCCTCTACGGCGAATGGCGTCAGCGACACCATGCGCTGCTTGTTGCCCTTGCCGGTACAGCGCGCATAACGCTCGGTCAGGTTGACGTCGGCCAGCTTCATTCCCGTAACTTCGGAAACTCGACAGCCGGTTGCGTACATCACCGCCAGAATCGCGCGATCTCGCCGGGCGTAGCGGTCGACGGAGCCTGTTGGTGCCATCAGCAGTTCGTCGACCATCTGAGGGCTCAGCACTCGCGGCAGCCGCTGCCACAGCTTCGGTGAACTGATCAGGTCGACGGTGCTTTCCGCGACCACGCCTTCCAGCATCAGAAAGCGAAAAAACATCCGAATGGAAACCAGGTTGCGGGCAATGCTGCTGGCGGCAAGTTCCCCGGTCTGCAGGAATTCCAGGAACTGCGTCAGCGTTCCGATGTCGATCTGATGCACGGTCGCCTTCGCGTGTTTCTGGTTCCATGCGAAGAATTTGGCCAGGTCGCGGCGATAGGCATCGACCGTATTCGGTGACATGCCGCATTCGGCGTCCAGGTACGACAGAAAGCCGTTCAGCCACGTGGCCGGATCCTGAAAGCCTCCGCCGCTGAAACGGCTGCCGGCGACCGGTTGTTTACGACGTGCCATAATGTGCCGCGCATGAAAATCGCCGTCACCGTTCAGAGGGGGTTGAACGATGACGGCGACGGTGAAACCGTATTGGGAACAAGTCCTGGCAACGGTGTTCGGACCAGATATTGAAGTCGGAACAAACCCAGGTGTGATCGTTCCTCAATCAGTATCGGCGACCGGGGGCGGCGTCATTTGACAATTCGCGTCGTCACCGGATTGTGACAACTCTGCAGAAAACTCAGGCGATGTCAGATTCGGCAGCACCGTCAGATTCGGTCGCGTTCTGCCGTCTGAAATGCACGAACACAGCGAGCGCGACTATCGCCCCAAGCCCGCCGAAGCCCACGATCTGATTTGTCCGGCCGCTCTGGTAGATCGACGCCATGCAGACCGTGACGGAATAGCACAGAGCCAGCAGCATCAGCACGTTCCACTTCAGACGGTTCAGTCCGGTCGGCATGTGTTTGCCGAGAAGCTTCTTCGAATTCATCATACAGAAGAAAGTGATGTAGGCAATCGGCAGCAACACGGCTCCGAACATCGACGTTGGCACGACCAGCCACGCCTTGGCTCCCGTTGACCACAGGAACTTCGAACCCAGCGCGCCGCTGAGTCCCGCCAGCAGGCAGCCGATGCGGAA
>CAZHET010000065.1:4632-18568 GCA_964531585.1 uncultured Planctomycetaceae bacterium
ATGCCGACCGCGGTGGCCGTCGCCGAGATCATTGTGTTCCACTGAGGATCGAGCACCTGCTTGCGCCAGAACTCGCTGAACGCTCCTGTTGCTTCAATGACGCTCGCCAGTCGTGACGACACGTCCGTGAAATTCATGTTGGGAATGAAGCCGGCCAGAATCTCGTCCCACGGCAGACCCTGTTCGCTGAACGTCATGCGCAGCACGACCGCGAAGAACGAAATCACAACAACGCCCACCATGATCTTCAGCAGCATCTCGAAGATCTTCACGCCGCGGCTGCCGCTGTTGTAGGACCAGATCACCACGGAGGACGACACCAGCAGAATGGCGATCGCCACCCAGTCACCGAGGCCCGGAAACAGATTCTGAGTAAACGCCCCCGTGCCCAGAGAAAACTGCGGCATGCACCAGACCATGTTGGCCATCATCGTGGCGATCAGCCATGCCCAGCCGAGCACCGGGTTGATTTCGCTGTTGATCGCTTCAAACGGCCGCCGACCGGTCGACAGCGTGACATAGCCGATTGCCGACAGCATGACGATGCCCAGAATCATCGCCAGTGGCTGCAGCCACATCGTGCCGTAGCCCAGCAGAACTCCCAGGTACAGACTTCCGCCCAGCGATCCGCCGCCAAGCGTGATCGCTCCCTGCAGCCAGCCTGGTCCCGACAACCTTGTGAAGGCTCCCAGTGTCGCCAGCGGCCCGCGTTGTCGAGCCTCTGCAATCATTGCCCGATCCTGCTCGACCCGGTTTTCGCCTGTGGACATACGTGTGTGCTCCGGAAGAACTCTGCCCGCCAAATCCCGTCATCGGCGCGTGGTGTCAATGAGCGGCAAGGCTACCCACGATGTCCGCCCGTCGCAACCGGTGGCGATCCCAGGGGTTTCAGGAATCCACCGCGACCGCTATAACCAGACCCTGATCGGAATGTTCGATCTGCACCGTTCCGCAGCTGAAAGTCCTGACGATGTCCGATGAAGCCACGACGCTGTACGACCGCATCGGCGGTGCTGCCACCGTTTCGCGACTGATCGATCAGTTCTATGCCCGCGTTCTGAACGACGCTCAGTTGCGGCCGTTTTTCGAACACACATCGGTCGAACGGCTGACCTCGATGCAAAAGGAATTCTTCGCCGCCGCTCTTGACGGGCCGGTGAAGAAATCGGATCTCGATCTGGCACACACTCACCAGGGGCGCGGCATCCGTCGAAATCACTTCAGCCTGTTCGTGAACCACCTGATCGCCGTGCTGGAAGAGGAATCGATGATCGACCGGCGCGACGCTATGGATATCGTGGACCGCATTTCGACCTACGTGGACGAGATCATCGGCGAAGCGGGAGGCTCCGGGGACTGACCCCAAAGCACGGCCCCCAAAGCTAAGCCCCGGTGTGTGAGCGGCGTGTCGGCAGAAACAGAGACGACGAATTCCGCATTCCAACGCAACCGCACTGTTGTTGCGACGATAACGTTCAGAGCAATCTTTTTCGCCCGTCACTAATTTGTTCTGTGACTGACGCATCAGGCCGCGGCCACTTCGGGAGCCACTCATGTCGCTGCAGCACCTGCATCTCGACGACTTTACGCAGATTATCGCACTGCACAATCAGAGTAACGGCATCCTGCAGACGATGCGGCGCAACACCGCCGAACATGCTGAAGCGCTTGCCGATTTCTTCCTGGAAGGCGGGTCTAAGAAATCCGCCCGCATCATCACAGAAGGTTCGTTCGGCGGTTATCCGGGCAGTGGCAACTTCACCCGCCAGAGTTTCCTGACGGCTCTGCGAGCATCGGGCCGCAGCGCCGGGTCTTCCGTCTTCGACCCGTGGAACGGATGGTGGCGAGGAAACTGGGCGGGCGCGAATCAGTATTCACACATCTGGGACGCGACAGTTCCAGTTGGAAGCCAGCATGTTCAGCCGGTGACTCAGATCCGTGGGGCTGAGTTCGCATGGAAACGTTCCGCAACTGATCCCGGTCGCGGCGCATTGGTGTCGCAGGCCGATGTCGCCATCAACGTCTGGAACAGGGATGCAGGAGTCACCGGCTGGGTGACGAAGAAAGCCGCCGAAGGGAATTCTCACCAGATGCCGCACATCGGCTTCTCACTGAACAGCCACACATTGATCTGGATCGCTCGCGATGGCCTGGGCGCACAGAAGCACTTCATGTTTTTTGAATGGGTCGATCCGGCCAAAGGAATCTACGGCATCCACGGTCGACCGTTTGAATTCGCAGGCGTCCAGGCGACCACTCGCAGTTCGCCGACAAAGCAAAGCATGATCCCCGGTCGCAGCCGCCGTGCGGATCCTGTCCTGAAAGTGGATGCCGGTAGTGTGAACGGTCACTACGGCCAGTACAGCAGCCACGACCCGGTCCAGGAAAAGAGGCTTCCGTCGCCCGGCAGATAGGTGCGTCGACTGCGTTGCGTCCTGTTGCTGCCAGCCGCAGGACGTTCGGGCGGCCGCATTCGCGGTCACTCGCCGGTTGTTTGCATACCCAGATTCTTTGCCAGAAAAGCCCACTGGTCGGCAACCTCTTCAATCACCATCGCTGTGGGCTTGCCGGCACCGTGGCCGGCACGGGTTTCGATGCGAATCAACGTCGGATTTGTTCCCGACTGACAGGCCTGCAGCATCGCGGCGAACTTAAAACTGTGACCGGGCACGACGCGGTCATCGGTGTCGGCCGTGGTGATCAGCGTTGCGGGATACTGAATGCCGCCTTCCAGATTGTGGTACGGGGAATAAGCTTTCAGAGCTGCGAATTCCCCGGCATTGTCGGCGCTGCCGTAGTCGTCCACCCAGAAGCGGCCTGCGGTGAACTGATGAAACCGCAGCATGTCCATCACGCCCACACCGGGCAGACAGGCGGCGTACAGGTCGGGACGCTGAGTCATGCAGGCTCCGACAAGCAGCCCGCCGTTGCTGCGTCCCTCGATGGCCAGCTTATCTTTCGACGTGTATTTGTTTTCGATCAGCCACTCGGCCGCGGCGATGAAGTCGTCGAACACGTTCTGCTTGTTTTGTTTTGTACCGGCCTTGTGCCATGGTTCGCCGTATTCGCCGCCACCGCGCAGGTTGGGCATGGCGAAAACGCCGCCCATTTCCATCCAGGCCAGCCGGCTGACGCTGAACTGCGGTGTCAGCGAAATATTGAAGCCGCCGTAGCCATACAGCAACGTGGGGTTGTTCCCGTCCAGTTCAACGCCCCTGCGATGACAGATGAACATGGGAACGCGAGTACCGTCGCTGCTTTCGTAGACGACCTGCTTCGTCTCATAGTCGTCGGGGTTGAAATCCACATCCGCCCGTCTCAACAAAGTGCTCTCGCCGGACTCGATGTCGTAGCGGTAGGTGCTCGGCGGTGTGGCAAAGCTGCTGAACGAATAAAACGTTTCTTTGTGATCACGCTTTCCGCCGAAGCCACTGGCCGAACCAATGCCGGGGAATTCGACTTCCCGCACAAATTCGCCAGCCATCGAATACAGCCGCACCTGCGAACGCGCGTCCTTCAGGTATTGGCCAATGATCATGTCGCCGACGATACTGGCACCCGACAGAGTGTTTTCCGTTTCGGCGACAATTTCCTTCCAGTGTTCCGGCTGAGGCTGGTCGAGGTCGATGCCGATGATCCGTCGCAGAGGCGCGTCGCGGTTGGTCTGGAAGTAAAGCAGCGAGTCCTGGTTGCCGACCAGCGTATATTCAAAATCGAAATTGTCGATCAGTTCGCAGGGTTCACTGTTGGCCTGCGTCAGGTCCTGAACGACGACTCGATAACGGTCGTCGGTGCCCTTCCAGACTGTCAGCACCAGGTACTTCCCGTCTTCGGTGACTTCCGCGCCGAATCCCCAGTCGGGATGATCGGGACGCTGATAGACCAGCTTGTCGTCTGACTGCGGCGTTCCGACGACGTGATAGAAGACTTTCTGATTCAGATTCAGCGACTGAAACGCCGCGCCCTCTTCGGGTTCGTCATAGCGCGAGTAGTAGAAGCCCCGGCTGTCCGGCGTCCACGCGATGCCGCTGAACTTGACCCACTTCAGTTCGTCGTCCAGCAGCGTGCGTGATGCGATCTCCATAACTCGCCACGTACGCCAGTCGGAGCCTCCGTCCTGAATTCCGTACGCGACGTACCTGCCATCGTCGCTGAATTCCGATCCGGCCAGCGCAACCGTGCCGTCGTCAGACCAGGTGTTGGGATCCAGCAGAATCTCCGGTTCCTCATCCAGAGACGCCTGCATCCACAGGACATTCTGATTCTGCAGCCCGTCATTGCGGAAGAAGTAGTAGCGTCCACCTTCCTTCGACGGAGCGCTGAACTTTTCGTAGTCCCACAGCTCGGTGAGTCGCTTTTCGATCGCCTCCCGGCCAGGAAGACTCTTCAGGTAAGTAAACGTCAGTTCATTCTGCGTCCGGACCCATTCCGCCACCTCGGGCGATTCGCGCACATCGTTTTCCAGCCACCGGTACGGATCGGCGACTTTGACGCCATGATATTCGTCGACGTGATCGACAGTCTTCGTCTTCGGGTACACCAGGTTCGATTCCTGTGCGACAGCGGCCGAGCAGAGAAACAGGGTCATCAGCGAGAGAGAAACTTTATTCATCGTGTGGGATTCCGCTTGAGAGTCTGAATCTGTCGAACGCGCATGTTTTGCGGACGCCCCCCGAGCGCGTCGCCACCTGTCGACAGGACCGGAGTGCCGTTGTTCTGTCAGGTTTCGAGTGACGTCTGGGGCATGACATGGGTTGCTGCCAGCGACCGAACCGCCGCCTGGTCCGCGATCATGAGTGAAGCTCTCACCGAAGGCCTTTAGTCTTCAGCCGTTGCTCGGTGCTCGGTGCTGCTGCCACTCGAATTTCCGGCCGCCGCTTTTTCGAAGTCGCCAGCCATGACGGTCACCAGACGACCGGGATCGATGTGCTTTCTCAGGGCGGCGTTGACATCCTCGATGGTCAACCTGCTAAGTGCTTCCTCGAGATCCACGGCGTACTGCATCGTTCTGTCGGTGAGTGCATAAGTGGCCAGCATCTGAGTCAGCACTTCATCCTTCGCCCGGTTCAACTGTCGGTCCTGCAGCAGAGCCGCCTTCTTTGTCTGCAGTTCATCGTCTGTGATGCCGTTCTTCAGCAGCAGATCGACTTCCTCGCGAATGACTTCATGCACCCGGTCGCCCATCGCGGGGTTCATAATGGCATAGACGTAGAACACGGTCCGTTCATCAATCGGTGAGGCCTGCAGAGACGACGCGACGCCGTAGGACAGACCTTCGTTCTGACGAACCCGATCGCCGAGCCGCGACGACAGCGCTCCGCCGCCCAGAATTTCGTTCCCCAGCAGCAGAGCGGGATAGTCCGGGTGAGTGTCGCTCATGGCGAGCGTCATCGCGGCGAAGTACATGGCCTGCGCTTTATCGGGAGTGTTGATCTTCACAAACTCGCCGGGAACGTCGGTAAATGCCAGTTGCGGGATCCGCTCGTAGGCAACGGGCGAGTCCCAGTCGGCAAGGAAACCGGTGATTGCGGGAACGGATTCGTCCGGATCAAAGTCGCCGACGATGGTCAGTTCACCGTCGTGAGCCTTCAGCAGCGACTCATAGATGCCACGAATCTCGTCGATTGTCACGGCTTTCAGTTGCGCGATGTCTTCTTCCAGACTGGTCACGTATCGCGGATCATTTTTGTCATAGCGAGACATCTTTTGCTGAGCGGTGTTCGACGCGATGGCATTCGGACTGGTCAGACGCTGCTCGGCGGATGCCAGGCGCGATTCACGCAGCAGTTCCAGCTCTTCTTCGGGAAGTGACGGGTGGCGCAGAATTTCGCCGACCAGATCCAGCACCGGCTGCAGGTTGCCTCGCGTCGTCTTGACGCTGACTGTCAGTCGTCCTGCGTCGCCGGAGACGAACAGTTCCGCACGGTAGCGATCGAGTTCTTCGCGGATCTGCTGAAACGTCTTGTTTTCTGTGCCGCGATCAAGCAGTGCCGGTAGCATTTGAGCGGCCGTGGCTTTGCCGGTCAGGGCCTGCAGGTTGCCGTACCGCAGCGACAGGCGAACATGGACGGTTTCGCCGCGGGTTTTCTTCGGCAGCAGCGTGACCTTGATGCCTTCATTGATCGTGTCGCGTGACAGTCGTCGTTCGATGGCCAGCGGTGACGCATCGAACGCCTCACCGGATGCGATCTGCGCCCGACCCTGATAGTCGCCGATCATTTCCGCCAGATCCGGCGTCTGTGGGATCTCGCTTCGAGCCGGTGCGTCCGTCGGTTCGAACAGTCCGGCGGTACGATTCGTTGAAACCAGATAGGTCGTCGCCACGCGGTTAACGTCTGCTGCCGTCACAGCCTCCAGACGGTCGCGATAGACAAAGAACAGGCGCCAGTCGCCCTGAGCCGCCCAGTCGCTGAGTGCAATCGCCACGTCCCGCGAATTGGCCAGGTTCAGTTCCCATTCCTTCAACAGTTCCTGACGGGCCCGTTCAACTTCTTCGTCCGTGATCGGTTGCTCACTGACACGTTCCAGCACGTCGGTCATGCCCTGCAGCAGCGAAGCCGCATCAATTCCCTGAGCGGCCTGCGCCATGAACAGCACGACGCCGGGGTCATGCAGAGCGAATGTGAAGCCGAAAACACTGGCGGCCTGCCGCTTCTTGACGAGCGCTTCGTACAGCCGACCTGACGGTTCGCTGGAGAACATCGTCGCCATCGTGTCAACGGCCGCAAAGTCCGGGTGTGCTCCGGCGGGTATGTGATACGTGAGGCCGGCCATCGGAACATCACCGACTCGGCGGAGCGTCACCAGGCGGTCACCATCCTGTGCCGGCTCTTCTGTGTAAGTGCGGTCCAGTTCTCGTTCGGGGCGAGGAATCGCGCCGAAGTACTTCTGCGCCAGTTCGAGTGCTTTTTCGGGGTCGAACTGACCGGCGACGATCAGCATCGCGTTGTCAGGCTGGTAGAACCGCTCGTAGAATTTTCTCAGACTGGCGACGGGCACTCGTTCGATGTCAGCTCGATTGCCGATTGTCGATTTGCCGTAGTTGTGCCATTCGTAGGCGGCTCCCATCATCCGCTGCATCAAAATCCGCAGTGGGTTGTTCTCGCCGCGTTCGAATTCGTTGCGGACGACCGTCATTTCGGATTCCAGGTCTTCGCCCCGGATGAAGCTGTTGACCATGCGGTCCGCTTCCAGACGAATGGCGAATTCCAGATTATCGTCGCCGGCCGGCAGCGTTTCGTAGTAGTTCGTTCGGTCCAGCCAGGTGGTTCCGTTGAAGTCGGCTCCGCGAGCATTCAGAACCTTCGGAACTTCGGGATGGTCGGGAGTTCCCTTGAAGACCATGTGTTCCAGCAGATGAGCCATTCCCGCTTCGCCGTAGCCTTCGTGCCGTGAGCCCACGAAGACAGTGAGGTTGACCGTCACTTTGGGCAGAGACTTGTCCGGAAACAGCAGAATCCGCAGGCCGTTATCGAGTTTGTATTCCGTGATTCCTTCAACGGATCGAACTTGTTCGGGCATGGATTCATCGGCAGTGGCAAGAGGGGCGGACAGGATTCCGGGCAACAACAGGAATGGGGCAACGAGTGTTTTCATGGCACGGGTCCGGTCTATGGGGAACGGCAGCCGGTGTTCGGCGGTCAGCGTGCAATCGTAACAGGCCGGAAAGCGTGGTAAAGCGGCTGGCGTGTCTGCTGGTCGCGCTTCGCTCGTCGGCATGTCGCGGATCGGACGTTCTGACCAGTGACCGGACGCTTCGTACCGCGACGCGCGGCGCATGAAAAAGGGCACCGGCGTGATACCGATGCCCGGAGGGGGACGATTCAGGAGGATCGTCAGGCGTGGGAAGGGAAGGGATGGAGAAGGGGAGGAGGAGACGTGTGGGAGGGGAAGGGATCAAAGTGGCCGGGCAGCCGGCTGTCGAATTCGATGACCGGCGTCACAGAATCGGCGTTATTCGTCTGACGTCTGAGTCAGCGAGATTTTTTCGGACATCAGGGAGCTGCCGCTGTCTTCGCGGTAGCGGGATCGGCGGCGAGCCTTCCAGCCGGTGCTGGAAACGCTCGTCGGCGCTTCGCTTTCCACTGCCGCGCGAGTCGTTGGCGTGGGGCGGTAGGCGGCCGGAATGACCAGAGCATCCGTCTCGCGTCGAGTGGACGGATTGAATTCGAATGGTTCCGGATCAGCCGGCTGATCGGCTTCGTGCGGCAGCATTCGGGGCTGCCGGGTCGGGTTCGCGGGTCGCAGCGGCGTCTCGTAACTGGACCGCTTGAAAGAATCGGCCGCATCATTCGCCGACCGATTGTACTGCTCGTCCTTCCCGTCTTCCTTGAAGGGGGCCTGAGCACTCCGTGTTCCGGAGATCGGATCGGGCTGCGGGCTTAGTGCCGTGCGAGTGCCGTCGATGATGATTGGAGCCATCGCCGTTGATGTCATTCCGTAACCGCCATAGCCGTAGGCCATCGAGGTTCCGATCGGGACGGTTCGATATGCGGTCTGCGGTCGCATGACCGTCACCGTTTCTTCACGGAATGCCAGTTCCTGAACGGGAACGCTGACACGCTTGGTTTCGGCCACCATTTTGGTTTCCGCGACTGCGACCTGCCTGACTCCGTGAATCGCTACCTGGCGTGTGTAGGGAACTGAACAGGCCATCATCTGCGGAACATACTGACGTGACCGTGTGTAGTTCGGTGTGAATGCCGACCGGAACGAATAACCCGTGCGGTTCATCCAGCCGATCAGACCGGGGCGCGGATCGACCTGGCACGGAGCACACTTCTGCACCGGCTGGTACTGAGTCACCCAGCGGCCCATGTCCCGATTGACCGTGCGGTATTCGGTCACGTTCTGGTACGAGACCGTCGGGACTTCGACCATTCGCTGTTGCGTCACCGGCCGCATCACGGTGACTTCCTGTTCGCGGTAGGCCGTCTTGTAAAACGGCACTTTCACCGTTTGCTCTTCGCGCTGATACGTGGTGACGGGCACCGTCTGGTAGCAGGTTTGAGCGATGGGCTGAATCGGCGTGCAGTAAGCCTGCGGAGCCGCAGCGACCGGACCGCAAGCGGAACACGGATCGCCATAGTACTGGCCGAATGCCGCCGGCGTCGCAAGTGAGACAACCAGCAGGACAGCAAAGTTCAAGCGTTTGATCAACATGAGATTCTTCCCTGAAAGCCGCTGGCGCGGATGGCTGGGGCAGTGCCCCTGTCAGATGACGATCAGCGTCTGATCGCTGGCGGCCCGAACGGAACCGTCTGTTCGCGACGAACAGAATGTCAAATGGCGCAGCGGCTCACATCGTGTGAGACGACTGCAGGTGGTGAAATGAGGAGACAGGAAACGTCGCCGCCGGCCGCGGATTCAGCCGCCGACGACACTCAGTGGAACGAGCTTCAGACTGGAAGGTGCGAACTTGAGAATAGTTCACGGTTCGTCCGGCGAAATTCAGCAGTGGATGCGTTGAATCTGACCGAACAGGAGAAATGTGACAGGATTGACAACGCTGTGGCTGAAAGTGCCGGGTTCCGCGTTGCGTGGAGCGGTGATGTAACCCAACCCAAAAAACGGGTCAAGGCCGGTTGATCTTTCTGAAGCCCATCCTGGATGGCTGTCGAAGATTGCTCGCTCCGGTACACAGCGACGGGGCGCATACCGGCAGAATCTGCGATCCGGCGTACGGCTCGGCGGAGATCGCCGGGCAACAGTGAGCCACGGCCGCTCAGAAGGCAACCGGGTACGCTGTGGGTGCGTCCAGCTCCACACCAGGCGGGCCGTCAAAGTGCTCATCCACGAAGCGATCCCACGATTCGCGGGTCTGCTTCGAAACCAGCTTCGACATTTCCAGTTCGCACTTCTCGCAGACCATCAGCGGCGTCTGTCCCATCGCGCTTAGCTGCGCGATGATGTCATGCTCGCGGCACAGGCCGGCAATGCTGTAGCGGTGACAGGAACTGCGGGCTATACCGCAGATGCCGCAGTGGTTCATGCAGTGATCCAGCAACTGTTCACCAGCCAGCGTTTCGTCGTCTGAGCTGTTTAAAGCGGCTGCGTTCTTTGCAAAGTGAGCGGAAAAGAATGCGGCAATGTTCGTGCGGGTTTCTTCGGAGTACTGCAGCGTGAATTGTTCGCGACAGCGGTTGCACATGGCCATTTAAAAGACCGTTTCGCCAGCCACAAACCGTTTGTTGACAACAAACACGCTGGACTCCAGCAGCGGCTGTTCGCAGTCAATACATTTCACAAACGGCGCGTCACGGTACGCAGACCAGAACAGCTTCGGAATCGGAGCGAAAAAGACGCCGGGAAACGGCATAGTGTCCTCGCACAAAACAAATTCCTGACCCGGCAGGTGCCGTCCCTGACAGCAGACGCCCGATCGTCACGTTTGTCCTGTGGCGATCTTATCCGGATTGCACGGAATTGGTACTGCGGGCGGAGGGAGTCACGGGGGCCATCGCAGAATCCAGCAGCATCTTCGAAGTGTCTTCTGTGACGTAACACTGTCTTCGCAACCGGACGCCCTTAGCAAATCGCACGGCTTCGCGGAGTGCCACCTGCAGTACGAACCATGCGCACACAATGAAGCAGCTCAGCCCCACGAATCCAAGGATCAGCCAGTTGTGCCACAGAAACCGCTGCAGGTCGCGGACTTCTGCCGCGGAATGACCGCGCCGCAGAAATTCCTCCGTATGCTGCCGGCGGACACTGTCAAGCTCGGGACGAGACCCGGATATCAGCGCATCGGCTGCGTCCACCATCAACCCCGCCGGCATCAGGTACGTGAACGTCCCGTACAGCACGATGAACAGCGTTAGCGTCGCCAGCAACAGCGGCACCATCAGCGTGGCACCGTAGTCCCATGTGGCCGAAATCTCCCGCTGCAGTCGGCGGCGCGACAATGTTCCGTCCTGACGACGACAGTTCCGGTGAGATGTCCGCCAACACTCGCGAGGAATGCTGCACACCAGAATCACCGAGGCGATTCCGATCCAGATCATCGTCAGGACGGCAGTCATGAATCACCCTGCTCAACAGCAGGCCCTGGGTGTCACGGCGGGAAAGTTCAGGCGGGATTTACCGGGAATCAGCCTAACGAGCCGACCTGCCGAAAGCAATTCCCGAACCGTGGATCTGCTGTTGAGCCCCCGGCTGATGCATGTCCCGCTTACTGCGTCCCCGCGGGGTTACTGCGTCGCTGCCAGTTGTTGCTCGCCGCCGCTGCCGCTGCCACATTCGATCCCCAGCATGACGGAATTCAGGCCGCTGCCGATGCCCAGCAACGCCAGTCTGGTGCGGGGATCCGGCGGCTGCTGTTCCAGTCCCATCGCCAGTGCCATCGGCAGCGCGGCGGCACCCGTGTTGCCGAATCGTTCGACGGTCGGAAAATCCAGACTCGGGTCGAGTCCCAGGCGCTGCATCAGCAGGCTGCGGTGCTGTTTGCCGACCTGGTGCGTGAAAACGCGGTCCACGTCGGCGTTGCTCCAGGAAAGGGCCTGTTTGGTTTTTTCCCAGGTCCGGGCGGCCAGAGCGATCCCGGCGTGCAGCAATGCCTCGGAATCGGTCTCCATTCGAGGACGGTTGTCGCCGCCGGTTCCTGCTTCAACGCCACCGGCGCACAGATTGTGTCCTGATGTGTCTGACAGAATCGCTCCGCCGACCAGGCGGTGACCAGTGCGGCTCAGACTGCTGTGGCACAGGACAATCGCCGCGGAGCCGGATCCGATCGTCAGCGACGCAAACGCGGGCTTGATGCTTTGACGCGTCAGAGCGGCATCGTTCAGCAGGCTGTCGATCGTGCCTTCCACCAGGTTTCGGCCGGTCTCGGTACCGACGACAATCCCCGCCTGAATTCGGCCCAGTTCGATCTGATCAGCGATTACGATCATGCCGTTCAGAATGCCAAGGCACGCGTTGCTGACGTCCATCACCAGCGATTCGTCCGGCAGGCCGACTCCCGCGTGTACACCCGCCGCCGTGGCAGGTTCCATGCGATCGCGACACACTGAACCGTGAATCAGCGCTCCGAAGTGACGCCGATCGATGCCGGACATTTCCATGGCCCGCCGGGCGGTTTCGACGCTGACCTGACCGGGCAGAGTTCCGGGGTCAAAGAACCGCCGTTCGCGAATCCCGGTCATCAGTTCCAGACGACCGAATGGCAGGTTCAACCGTTCATAAACCGGTGCCAGCCTCTGTTCAATGTCGTCGGAAGTCACGACGTGCGGTGCGGAAATCTGCACAGCGGCTTCAAGGCACACGTGTTCGTAACGCATCGAGCTTGTCTGGGCTGGCACCAACGGAAATCAAGAAGGCACCCGGCTGTGGGGTGCCTGCCAGCTTACCAGATTCTCAACCCGCGAGATTCGTCAGACATGCACTGCCTTCAGCGGGTCACTGGCTTCCAGTCTTTGGGAAAGCATCTGAATCTCGTCCAGCATTCCGCTGCGGCGAGCTTCGTCGTGCGACGATGGTTCGCGAGTCTGCAGCATGATGGATCGACGCACAAACCTCAGCCCCTTCAGCAGGACGTCGCGTTCGTTGGTGGTCAGTTCGACGTTCAGGAGTTCATTCATGGCTTTTGGGATCCCGGGAATGATTCAGGGACGTCTGTGCCCCGGAGCGGCCTGGAACCGCTGGAATTCGGGAACCTCCTGCATCCGAATTCCTGCGTTTTGATCGTGCAAGTGTAGCCGCGCAAAGCCCATTCTCAAGCGGTTCGTGCCCAACCGGGACCGAAGTTCAGGACTCAACGGCGGATACAGAGGGTCAGCGATTTCGCGCAACGTTTGCCGACGTAAACTCGGTGGAGCGTGGCAAAATCACCAGTCCGGCCGAATCCGCCTGAAGTTTGTGCGATCGGAGTCCGCCTGACGTGCCTTTCCGCTGCAAAACCGACACGGCAACCCAGTCAGACACGGCAACGCGGTGAGCACGCACCGCGGACACAGCGCCGCCCGTCTTATGTCGATGCCGCTCGCAGACTTCCGCCGCGGTATGCGTCGGCCATGGCTTTGGGAATTTCTGCTTCCGCCAGGACGACCTGAGCCTGGTTTTCCTGAGTCAGAGCCCGCATTTCCTGCTCCTGAGCCACCGCCTGCGCCCGCCGTTCTTCGGCCTTCGCTCGTGCGATGCGAACATCGGCTTCAGCCTGATCGGCCTGCAGGCGTGCTCCCACGTTGTCGCCGACGTCAATATCGGCGATGTCGATGGAGACGATTTCATAGGCCGTGTGCGAATCCAGCCCTTTGTTCAGCACCGTGCGAGCGATCAGCATCGGATTCGCCAGCACTTCTTTATGCGTCTCGCAGGACCCGATGGCCGACACGATGCCTTCGCCAACTCGTGCGATGACAGTTTCTTCGGTTGCGCCGCCGATCAGCTGGCTCAGGTTCGTCCGGACGGTCACTCGCGCTCGTGCCTTCAGTTGGATGCCATCGCGGGCCACACCGTCCAGAGTCGAACGTCCGTGGCGTGTGGCGTCGGGACAGTCGATGACCTTGGTCTTCACACTGGTCTGAACGGCTTCCAGCACATTGCGACCAGCAAGGTCGATGGCCGATGCAGTATTCCAGTCGAGTTCGATGTTCGCCTTGTCGGCCGCAACAAGTGCTCGCACGACGATTGGAACGTTGCCGCCTGCCAGATAGTGCGATTCCAGATTGTTCGTGGTGACGCCTTTCAGCCCGGCCTGAACCGCCATGATGCGAGCATCCACGATGACGTTGGGATTCACCTTCTTCAGCTTCATCACGACCATCTGCAGCGGTCCGATGACGGCACCTGACATGAACGCCCGGAACCACAGCGACGCGACGGAAGCAAACATGCCAAGAAAAATCAGCATGAAGAACCCGAACACGACCAGGAAGCCGAGCAACAGCATCATGCCGAAACCCCATTCCGGAGCCGCGGCAGGCTCCGGTGCTTCCGG
>CAZHET010000066.1:0-18554 GCA_964531585.1 uncultured Planctomycetaceae bacterium
GCACTCCAGTTCAGCGAGAGATGGGTGAGGGACGAATCTGGTTTCAATCGGGCGCGAACGCCCGGTCCGGAGCACCGCCACCTCCGCACCGCGATTGGGTGCATCGGCGGAAAGTCCAGTCGTGTCTCGTGTTACGCTCATTGTCCTGCTCCGCCATTGCGGACTCACTGCGGAGCTTCGCCAACGGCTCCGGCTTCGTAAAAAAAAACCGTGCACTTCTCACCAGCGTTTCATGGGCATCTCGCAGACTCTCCCATTTCCCCGCCGCCATGAGTTCCGACAATCTGCCTGGCATCGCCCCATCGCGGGTGCGATGTTCCCAGGTTGTCGCCTGGCCGATTCGGAAACCCGTCGTGAGTGTCTGCAGGTTGCGCGAGCGACCCGAAGTCTGCACAAACATGATGGTCCCTGGCAGCCGGACGTGGGAACCGGACCGGTCCAGCAGTGCTACGCCCGTCGGTTGACGGTGACCGAACGATGCGCCGGGCCACCGGATGGACACGCGGAACATTGCGACCCGCAGGCCGCTGTGGCCACATCTCCACCAGACGGAACGCAGAATCCCGCTGTTCGGATCAGGCCATCCGGGGGAATTCTCGATTCAATTGCCAAAGAACGATCGCGGGCTGCTGCCCCAATCAGTCAATTATAATCACCGGAGAGTATTCGTCAATCGGTCGCTGCCACCGCCACTGGGAGCGACTGCCCCGCTGGTCGATCGGGTAGAGGTCGAACAGGTCTGTTTTTGAGAGTTGCGCGCCGAGTTCGAGACGGAGTTCGGGAAGGTCCTCCGGTTCGAGGTGGAGGATGAAGACGCTGTCCTGAATCCGCTGCCCGAAGCTGAGGAGCACGCGGGCGACGCGGGCACGGCGATTGTCGTCGGAGATGTCGTATGCAGCGAGCCAGACGCTCATGGTTCCGACTCCGTTGGCGGAGGAGGATCGGCGACATCAGGTGCAGGAACCTGGCGAAAGGGGATGAACGGAGCCTGGCGGTCGAGCAGATGCCGTCGAAGGGTGATGATCTGCCGTTCGAGGCTCTTGAGATACGGGATGGCGGCGTCGCGTTTGGGGGGGAGGTGGAATGTGAGCAGGCGTTTCCAGAGCGCCGCGCGAAACCGCTTGAGCGCCGGGAACCTGATCGTTGTGGGGAATGGTCCGTCCTGGTCGAACTGGAAATCCTTCATCGAGAGGGCCTGCGCGGAGTCGAGCACGACGGAATCGACGAGATGCCGGAACGGTTCCATCAGGTCGGAAGCGAGAGCGGCGTGGCCGGGGCGATGTTGATGAAAGATGCCGACGGCCGGAGCGAAGCCGTGAATGCGCAGGAAGTGGGCGGTCCAATTGTGGAGGGCAGTGAAGCCGATGTTGAGGAGGATATTCAGTGGATCCCTGGCTTTCGGCGCGCGACGGCCGGGAAACTGGAAGTTGCCGACCCGGACCTGCGCCAGTGCCGAGTACCAGGCGTTCGCCGCAGCCCCTTCATAGCCGAGCAACTGCTCGACGGACACGGCCGAGCTGGCAGATGCTGAGAGCAGGCGCAGGCGCGCTGCAACTTGTGGGGCGTCCGGAACGGCGGCGCCGGGGCTGGCAAGGGCCAGGGCGGCGTAGTTATCGAGTTTGGCGGATATCACGGCGCGGGCGACTTCGAGTCGCCAGGCGAAGTCTTCGTGGCAGGTGAACTGCGCGCGAACGACGAGCGGGTCTTCGATGGCGCGTGAGGTAATCCAGACTTCGTCAAGTCCATTGTCGCTGGCGAGAAGGAGCGGCGTGTCGGTCTGGGCGAGGTGCCGCAGCAAATTTCGATGGAGCGCAGGAAACCCGACGACGAACAGATGATCAACTCGTTCGATGGGGATGAGGCTGTGGGGCGTTTCCTCGCCGTGATTTCGTCTCCGGAGGACGCCTTCTCGCAAGTCGAGCCAATCTCCTTCCGGCCCGAGCAAAGCCAGCGATCGCGGGGTGGTGTTGAGTTCGTCAGTCTCGCCGGGGAGCCCGGCGGCGCCGACGGGCCGTGGAGGGAGATCGGCGATGTTCTGCCAGCCGATCTGATGGATCGGCTGGATCTTCCCCAGAGGAGACTCGGTCCATTCTTCCGTGCAGGAGAATTCGAAGCCAAGGAAGCGGAACGGTTCGCGGAGGTCAACCAGACGAGTCTTGCGTTCGTTGAGCTGCAGCTTGACGGCTGCTGCGGCTTCCTGGGCGAGGTTGAGGATGGTTTCGGCCTGATTGCGGTCACGGAAGAGGATGAGAAAGTCGTCGGCATAGCGGAGCAGACGGCCCCCGCCAGCGGCGATGGTTTCGTCGAATTCGTCGAGAAACAGGTTGGCCAGCAGTGGCGAGAGGACGGCCCCGGTCGGCAGGCCGCGGTCCGTCTCGGGCGATCCATTGCGGACCCATTTCATGACGAGTCCTTCCAGAGCAGGATCGGCAAGGTAGGCGCGGAGCCGGGATTTCAGTTGCTGGTGATCGACCGAATCGAAGAAGTTCGCGAAGTCGGCCTTGAGCCCCCAGGCGAAGCCATCGGCGGTGGCACGCCTGATGGCGCGGGCGGCCTGTTCGCGGTGACGACCACGACGATAGGCGAGCGAGCTGGCTTCGAGTACGTGATCCAGAACGGGAGCCAGAAATGTATGGACCGACCGCTGGAGTGCACGGTCCTCACGGTGAGGCACGGAGAGTGTCCGTGAGCGGTCGCCCGTGTTGATGGTGATCCGCGTGGCGGATTGCGGTTCATACGTGCCAGCACGAATCGCCTGCACAAGGCGTCCTGCGGTTCCGGGGGGCAATTCGAACATCGCGGCGGCCGGGTCGAGGTATCGTGATTCGAGGGCGAGTTCTCGAAGTGAGACACTGCGTTTCCAGCCAAAGGGATCAGGACCGAGTTGCGCAATGCGGAACCGTCCGTGACCGAAGGTCGTGTTTTCGCCGATGTGCAGGTATTGCGCCAGGACGAGTTGACTGATCTGCCGGGGCGACAGTCCGGCCATGACGACGTCGCCGAGTGCTCCGGGGAGGTGCTTCTCCCGCTCGTTCGCGCCGTAAGAGACATCGAACCAGACAAGGTGGTTTTCGACGACGCGGGGAGGAGCGTCGGTGATGGGAACGTCGTTGTACGTGAGCTGCGGCAGACCGACGCTGTCGATCCGCCTGGCGACACGGCGAAGAAAGACATCGAGATCGAACCGCCGGCGATCCATCAGTTGCGGCTTCGGAGCGCGGCCCGTCTGCGGATCACGCTGTGCAGTGAGTCCCTGCCGGGAGTGGCTCATCCGCAACGGTGTGGTAAACCGAAGCGTCAACTGTTCCAGGTGCAGGATTCGGTCGAGTTCATCCTGCACGTGCTGTTGCGAGACCGGCGTCAGTGTCAAGCCCCGCCTGGGAATGACTCGCTTCGCTATCAGGTCACGAACTTCGGTGAGCCGAAAGTTGCCACCGACGATGACGCCCGTACGTGGCGCAGTCTTCCCAATCGACTCGATTCCGAATCGCAGCGAGCGCACCTGCTCTGCGGCAACAATCGCATCGGCGGCGATGAGAGTCATCGCGAAGTTCCACCCGGAGTGGGGGGCAATCTGCATACGGCATTGTTCGACTGGTTCCGGGATGACGCCAGCCGGCATCGCCGGGTCAAGTTGCCTTGCCTTCGCGTTCGCTTCCGAAAGCAAGGCGTAGATCAGCCCTGCCTGCTGATGCTGCAGGTTGACTCCGGTGTCGAAGCGGAGCGTCAGTCCCAGTCGAAAAAGTTGCTGGATAGCCGACGCCTCCCGCGGATGGTCAGACGTGACAATCAGAATTTGCCTCAGTCGGCAGGGAATCGCATTGGTCGAAACGACGGACTCAAGGCTGCTCAATATAAAATGGTCCGGGCAGACTGCCAACGGCTGGATCGCGGTAAGTGATGCCGCAGCCGCGTGACTGTGGGGCGTGGTTCTTCGGTGAGCGGATTCCGGGGGCGGCGGGGCGTTGAAACTCGGTCCCAGGCTCTTGCCTGGGACCGCATATCCTCGAAGCTCTGCTTCGCACGGGTGGTACCGGCACCGGCCGTCGTGAGGTCGTGGAAGCAGAGCTTCCGGGATAGGCGTTCCGAAGCTGGAGCTTCGGAACGAGAGCTCAAAAAAGACACTCCTGGCGAAACAGCTCGACGATTTCGAGCGAAGTCTGTTGAGCCGCAGAAACACCGCCAAGCACGTGCACCTGACAGTCAGCCGGGTGCGTCGGATCGTCAGCGGATGTGCATTCGAGACCACCGGCGACATTTCCGCAGAAGCGGTCGAGGAGTTCATGGTGCAGCTTCGGGACGAAGATGATCTCGGCCACCGCACCTACAACCATTACCTGCAGGTGATTGAAGGCTTCTGCAACTGGCTGGTGAAGAAACGACGTCTGCCAGCCAATCCCGTTCAGGGCATCCCGAGACTGAACAACGCCACGGACGTTCGTCACCCGCGACGGGCACTCACCGCCGAGGAGTTTCTGTTGCTCCTGCGGTCATGCCGCGAAAGCCAGGAGAGCATTCAGTGCTACGACGGCGAAGCGCGATCACGCATCTACCTCCTGTCGTACATGACAGGTTTGCGCCGCGGCGAACTGGCAAGTCTGACTTCGCGGAGCTTCGATCTGGAAAGCAATCCGCCCACGATTACCGTCCACGCCACGGTGTCGAAGCACCGCCGCAAGGATGTCCTCCCGCTGCACCCCAAAACCGTGCCGCTGCTGACGGAATGGATGGCCGGACTCAACGCTGACGATCCACTCTTTCCCGGACTCGCAAAACACAGAACATGGCTGATGGTCAGGAAGGATCTTGAACGAGTCGGTATCCCGTATCAGACAGCCGAAGGAATCGCCGACTTTCATGCAGCCGGCCGACACACGCACATTACGGAACTGTTCCGGAACGGAGCCTCAGTTCCCGAAGCACAGGCTCTGGCCCGGCACAGCGACGTGAAAATGACCATGCGATACACCCATATCGGCATCAACGATCAGGCACGCGCTCTCGAAGCACTGACTGTCCCCTGTCAGGATATTGTCAGGAATCCTGCCGTCGCAGCCTGTCCCGGGTCGGCAGCCGATGTCAGCGACTGTCCGACGGGCGACTTCGGCCGGTGCGACACAAGTCCTTCTGAGAAGACACTTTCCGGCAGCCATCAACACAAAAGGGCACCGTCTGTCGCAGACGGTGCCCAGTGGAGGCGGCGGGAATCGAACCCGCGTCCTGTGGACCCTTAACCAGAGCTTCTACGTGTGTAGTTCAGTGATTGAATTCGCGATGACGAGGTTCACGGAACAAAACCGTCCGTCGCTAGACCACGACAAATCTTGCATCAACCGTGGTGGTCAGTGAATTGATGCCAGTCTGAATTTGCAACCGAACTTCGGACTCCTCAGACGGGGATTCCTTGTTCGGGACGGCCTATTTCTAGGCAGCCAGAGAGTACTGCGGTGTTGCAGTTATTGTTTGATCAGCTTTTTACGTGGCCAACTGATCAACCACGACACGCCACCCTGATCGACGGTGACCCAGTCAAATCCGATCGCCCCCGATGCAGTGCGAACCCCGTTCGCGTCCGCCGGGGAGCATTGTATCGGCGTCCGTCAGAATGTGCAGGGACAGTTTCGGCGGATTTTTTCGACCGCGAGGAAGACTGGACGGGCGTGGTTCCGTTCCCGCCATTGCACCTGAACCAGCGTGCGAGAACGACGCGCGCTGGTGCCGGGCGTGCGGTGCGATTTACTGGCTGCCGAACTCTTCTTCATAGTCAGCGATCGATGCCTCAATCACTCGCTCGGCATGAGCGCGGTCGTAGATTGTGTCGATGGAGACCTGCGCCGACGAATCGCCGGGCATCACTTTGTACGTCGTAAAGTAGTGCCGCAGTCTCTGGACGAGCGCCTGCGGCAGTTCGTCCAGATCCTCAACGTGAGACCAGATGGCGTCGCTGGCCAGGACGGCGATGATCTTGTCGTCGGCTTCCCCGTGATCCAGCATCGGCAGTCCGCCGATCACGCGGGCGTTCAGGATCACTTCGGACTTGTTAATCGGCCGCTCGCTCAGCACGCAGATGTCCAGCGGGTCGTTGTCGCCGCGTTTAGCTCGCGGCATCAGGGCGGAGACTCGAGGGCCGCAGTAGGTGCGGGGAATGAAGCCATACAGCGCCGGTGGCTGCGACGATGTCCGCTGCGGACGGTCGACTCGCATGTAGCCGGTGACTTTGTCGACTTCGTACTTGACCAGATCGAAGGGAGTAATCTCGATGAAAGCGTGGACCAGCCGGGGCGGGTTGGGGCCGACTTCCAGTCCATGCCACGGATGCGGACGCCAGCGATAAAAGGCCTGCGGAAAAGCCATTGGTTTCTGCCGATTCTCTTGCCGACTTTGGGGTAATGATGATCGCTGCCGACGCGCAGACGTTGGTACTTCAGCGATTCTTCAACACGTGACTGTAGGAAATCCGTCGACACGAGGAAGTGTCCGACTTGTGCCGGTGAGCAATTTTCACCGTTCAGCGAGCGGCAAAGTCAGGTCAAGGAAACGGCACAGTCCGGAAATCTGCGAACGGCAAAATCGGCCGGTTGGCAGCCCGGGCAATCCGCAAAAACTGTACCCGCCTGCTTCGGAGAAAACGCGATCGGAAGTCAAAAGTGCTTGAGCCTCCCTGACGGGTGTGACGATTGCAAGGAGTGATGCCGGATACGGGGACCTTGCCCCGACCGCGCGTTGCGACGCCTGCGCCCGCAGTGCCGCGCTGCGCCGGCGGGTTTCCGTTCCGGATTGACTGTTGCTGATCTTCAGGCGTACGGAGACGCTGCGATGCCGTTTCGGAAACCCATCTGTCTGCTCATGGTGTCGGCACTGGTCGCTGCTGCCGGCTGCAGTTCTGCACGGCCGCTGAAGGGCTGGAACCGCTGGCTGGCTGCCAGCGACAAGACAGAAGTCGCAGATCCGCTGGCCGGTCAGAAGGCTGATCTGAGCGATGAGTTTAAGACCGCACGCAAGAGCCTGGAGGAGCCCGACAAGGCTCAACTGGCATTTGCCCGCTGGAAAGAAGACATGGGGCAGTATCCTGAAGCGCTGCAGCGCTATCAGGAGATTCTGACGGCTGATCCGGACAACCTGTCGGCTCGCCTGGGCATTGCACGTATCGAATTCGCCGCGGGACGTTCGGCCGAAGCTCAGAAAATTCTGCAGGCAGCCGCCGTGCGAAGCCCCAACAGTCCGGAAGTCTGGATTGAACTGGGCCGCATTCATGCCAAACAGGAATCCTGGAACGAAGCCATTGCCAGTTTTCAGAAGGCCTCGGACATCAACGCCACGGACCAGGTGGCTCGCTACGAACTGGGCATCGCGTACGCTCGCGCAGGACACATGACGGAAGCCGTTAATCACCTGAACTTTGCGGTGGGCGAAGCAGCAGCGATGTACAACGTGGGATTCGTCCTGCACGAACAGAATCGGCCAGGCGAAGCCGCGACGTGGTTCAACCGTGCTCTGGCAGCTCATCCGGACGAACGCACGAAGTCTCAGGCCGAGCGAATGCTGGCTCGCAGCGGTATGCATCGTTCGCACAGAAATGTGTCGCAGTCATCCACCGCGGAAGGCATTGCCGGGCAGTTCGTCCAGACAGGTTCGCTTCCGGCGATCCGTCCCTCGTCAGGGGCGATGCCTCAGATTATGTCACAACAAAGCAACGCTGCAGGTCAGACGTTTGCACCACATCCGCCGATTCAGCCGGTTGCTCAACCCGTGACGACGCCGCCGGTGATGGTCAGGCAACCCGGCATTGTCAAACAGGCGTCGTCATCCACGTCGATCAACGGAGTGCCGATGGCAACCGCAGAATTCACTGCTGCCCCGCAGGCACATTCCGAGATGCCGGCGGTTATGCAGCAGCCGTCGATGCCGATCGTCACCTCGGCAACTCGCACGCGGGTGATTGAGGATGCACCCGGCGATCCGCCGCAGTGGAGCGGCCCCAAACCTGCCACAACAGTCTCCGCGCCATCCACGTCGAACAGTGCGGTTGAACCGGAGCCCTGGCGTCCCGGGCGGTAGGCCGGTCGGCAGGTCGGCAGGTCGAGCGTGTTGGCAGGTTGAGCGTGTCGGTGGCGGCGATTGACCGCTCCGCGTGTGGCCTGTGAACAACACGAATCCTGACGGTCAGCGTGTGTCAGTGATCCGGACGACGACAGACGCGTCGTAGTCGAGTGCCGGACTGACCAGTCGTGCATCATTCCGCAGGTAGTGGAACGCAGCGGCTCGTCGCGAACGCGGACTGCGATTCGCCGCGGACTGATGCAGCGTGTTGCCGTGATGGAAGGAAATTCCGCCCGCCGGAACGGGCGCTGGTGTCATCACGATGTCTTTCATTGCCTCCGCGGTCACCTGCAGATTGAACGGTTCGCCCGACGGGGCGAAGTGAGGCAGAATCGGGCCGAGACTGCTGCCGTCGCCATAGAACAGGCAGCCGTTTTCCGTCGTGGCATCGTCGATGGCGATCCACACGGTCAGCGTCGCATCGTGGTCGTCGGGACCGAAGTAGAAATTGTCCTGATGTACGGGTTTCGGCCCGCCGACTTCCGGCGGCTTGCAGAAGATCTGGCTGAAGAACACGCAAACGCCAGGCCCGATCAGTTGCTCGACAATCGTCGTCAGTCGGGGATCGTTCGCCATTGCGCGAAACTGTTCGCGGTGGAAAACCGGATTGTCCAGTTTTCGCAACAGCGGAACGTTGCCGGTGGATTGTTCCAGAAACCACGAACGTCCGGCATCGTCCAGTTCGCTGAGGAACGTGCGCGACCATTCGTCGATATCGCGGATGGCGGCATCGATATCGCTGCGTGAAAAGACGGCGGGGACGGTTACGTGTCCGGTAACCCGAAATGTCTGCAGTTGTTCGGGCGTCAGCATCAGGCCGATTCCGCGGCAGCCGGAGGACTCATGTAGCGGTTAAAATTTGCGGGCAGATCGACAAACGCGGTCTTGGCTGCCATGGCGATCAACAGCAGCAGACCGGTACCTGCGAAGGCGATTGTCACCGGGCCGTTCACGTGTTCGCCCATGACATCGCGGGAACTCGTCAGCCACAGCAGGACGCCGGCCACCAGAGGTGCAGCAACGACAGTCATTGCCTGTGCGGCAATGATCGTCGGAGCACTGTTGAAGCCGAACGCCAGCACGGCAATGCCGACGGACATACCTGTCAACAGTGCCAGAGTTGTCATCAGCCGTGGTCCCAGATCGCGAGGGCTGCTGCCCAGTCCCAGCCCGTCGGATGCCATGAAGCCGCCGATCATCGAGTTGACCAGGAATGACGAGTATGCCGCCGAAAACAGACCGACGCAGAAAATCACTTTCGCGCCTTCGCCGAAGGTGGTCTGCAGTCCCCGCGCAACGTCGACAACGTTTTCCAGTTTGACGGATTTGTCGGCGGAGAATGCGGCTGCCGCCGTTGACATCAGCATCACAGTGATCAGGAACATGATGACCGAACCGACGCGGGCATCCACCAGGCCGCTCTGCAGACTTTCGACGCTCCAGCCTTTCTGCCGGACAAGATATGCCTGGTAGAACGCGGCGGTGATGACAAACGTCGTGCCGACGAGTGCGAGGATCGTGACGGCGTCGGAGGTTTCTCCCAGTGACGGCACGAAGCCTGCGGCCATCCTGCCGACATCCGGTTTCAGCCGGATCAGGTTCACCGCGAAACTGACCAGCATGACGCCGACAAAGACCGACATCAGCCGTTCCAGCATCCGGTAGAGATCCCGAAACGCGAACAGAAACGTAATCGCCAGCACGTTAAAGCCGACGACCAGACCGGCAACCACTGCTTTCGAATCGACGTATGCCTGAAACGCCGCGGCAACACCGATGTTGTTTCCAGACTGAAACGCGGCTGAAATGAAGAAGACGCCCACTCCCACTGTAACGGCGAGCCACTTGCCGACTTTGCGTCGGATCAGGTTTCCCGGTGAATCGGCAGCAACCGCTCCCAGCCGTGCGCCCAGCGTCATAAAGATCAGCATGAACACGACAGACAGAGCGACCACCCACAGCATCGAGTAACCGTTCTGCATTCCGAGCTTCGAACTCGTGGTGATGCTGCCGGGCCCGATGACGACGCAGGCGGTAATCAGTCCCGGCCCGATGCGCGTGTACCACGGACGAGACACAGGAACGGAATCAGTCATGGACAGTCTTTCATCGCGACGGTAATAAGAGACTTTGGCAAAACCGGGCCAGGCACCCCTGCGAGCCAGTAATTCAACGCGAATTTTGCTGCGGCGGGCAGCCAGTCCCGTTTTCTTCACGCGTTCCAGGTATCAGTCGGACAGCAGGCCGTTGTGTCGCAGCAAAGCGTCGGGGCTGGGTTCACGGCCTCGAAATTCCACGTAGATTTCCATGGGATGTCGGCTGCCGCCCTGCGCCAGAACTGTCTCACGAAAGCGGCGTCCGGTGGCTGCCACAGCGGCTTCGTCATCCAGACCAGCTTCTTCGAAGGCGGCGAACGCATCGGCGCTCAGCACTTCGGCCCATTTGTAACTGTAATACCCGGCCGAGTAACCCCCGGCGAAGATGTGCTGGAAGGAACACAGAAAACGATTTTCGGGCAGCAGCGGCATTGGCGATGTGCGATCCGCGATTCGTCGATGCACGTCGAAGGCAGTTTCCTCTCCAAGTGGATCGAACGTCGAATGCAGTTCCATGTCGGTCATGCCGAACTGTACCTGACGCAGCATCTGCGAGGCGGCCCGGTACGTTCGCGCACGACAGATTTTTTCGAACAGTTCGTCGGGCAGGGTCTCACCGGTTTCGTAGTGAATCGCCATGCCGAGCAGCGTCGGCCGATGATAACACCAGTTTTCCATGAACTGACTGGGCAGTTCGACAGCGTCCCATTCGACTCCGCTGATGCCGGAAGCGTCGCGGAAGTTGACTGTCGTCAGCATGTGCTGCAGACCGTGACCGAATTCATGAAACAGCGTTTCGACTTCGCGAAACGTCATCAGTGAAGGCACATCATCGACCGGTGGCGTGCTGTTGCAGATCAGATGAGCAACCGGCAGGCGCACCTGATCACCAGACACCGAGCGCGCAATGCAGTCGTTCATCCATGCGCCGCCGCGTTTGGTTTCGGGACGCGAGTACGGATCCAGATAGAAGCCGGCGATGTGGCGGCGGTGTTCGTCGTCGACCTCGAAGTAACGCACGTCATCGTGCCACACGGGAGCCTTGCCGTCGGCTGAACGCACTGTGATGCCAAACAGGCGGTGGCACAGTTCGAACAACCCGTGCAATACCCGATCAAGTGAAAAGTACGGGCGAAGCTCTTCGTCGGTGAACGAAAATCGCTGCTCGCGAAGTCTCTCGGCCCAGAAAGCGACGTCCCACGGTGCCAGCGGTTCCGCCTGGCCGCTGCCTGCAGCCAGCGCTTCGACCTCCTGCAGTTCCGCCTGCCCCCGCGGGTAGGAAACGGAAAGCAGGCGTTCGAACATCTCCTGAACGGCATCTGCATGGCCCGCCATCTTCTGCGACAGGCTGACATCGGCAAAGCAACGGAAGCCCAGCAGCGCCGCCTTCTCTTTTCTAAGCTGCAGGATCTGCGAAATCAGTGGTGTATTGTCGGCGTCGCCGGCGGAGGCTCGCGAAACATAGGCGCGGTACACCTGTTCGCGGAGATCTCTGCTTTGGCAGTGTTCCATGAACGGACCGAAGCTGGGAGCATCCAGTGTGATTCGCCACGGCCCGGATTCCGCAGTGGCTGCCGATTTGTCCTGGTTGTCCTTCGCTTTCGACCACGCAGACGCGGTCAGTCGTTTGAGACTTGCGGGCCAGCCGGCTGTGTCTTCGGCGTCAGTGACGTCCAGGTGCCAGGACTTCGTCGCGTCGAGCACGTTGTTCTGAAAATCGGTCGCCAGTTGTGACAACTGCTGCGTGATCTCGTTGAACCGATCGCGATCCGCGCCGTCCAGTCCGATGCCGGACAGCTCCGCATTCTGAATCGCCTTGTTCAGAATTCGCTGCTGTGCTCCGGTGAACGAAGACCACTGGCCGGAGTCGCGCAAGGCACACATCTTTTCATACAGCGGACGACTTTGGCTGACTTTCAGTCCGAACTGCACGACCTGCGGCAGTGCGGCTTCATGCGCTTCGCGCAGTTCATCGCTGTTGGCCACACTTAACAGATGACTGACCGCCGACCAGCCGTACTCGAACAGCAGATCGATCTGTTCGAGCGGTGCCATCAGGCCGTTCCAGTCTGCTGATTCACTTTCTTCGGCGGCCTGCAGGTGCTTTGCGGCAAGTTCCAGCGACTGTTGAATTCCGGGCAGGACATCACTTGCGCGGATGCGGTCGAAGGCGGGAAATCCGGAAGAAATCAACAGAGGGTTTTCGGAAGTCATAGTGGCTGGTGACAGTGATCAGAGGCCGTTGAAGAAGTGTTCCGGTAAGGTCTCAGAATGCGGGTGGGTAAATCACGCGAGACGAATCATGCAAGGCAAATGTGACGGAAAAAAGCGAAACAGAAAAAGGTCGCACGAAGTTTTTTCAACACGCCGATTCGCAATTGTAGGTCAGTCGGGCAGTGGTTATAACTCGCCCCCGTCATGAGGGTTGGCGGTTCAGTCTGCCGCGATAACGCGAGTGAAAAACGCGTGTCTTAGCAGGCTCAAAACGAACTGTCCGGCCCGATCCCGCGCAAACTTCTCCAAATCACTTGCTGGTGGCGAAAGCGAATCAGTGAGTGAATTCCTTTTGGTGGTGCTGGCACATGAAGTCTCATCAGTTCGATCTGAAGCAGGGCCACATCCTGCGTATCGGCATCTACTCCGTTACGGTCCTTGAGATCGAAGATGACAACGGTGAAGTCGTCCTGCAGATCGAAGATCCTGATGGTCGTCGGGAAATCGCAGTGCTCAGAACCGCCGCTGAACCAATGCTGGCCTGACCACAAGCAGTACTGAACATAAACAGTACTGAACATAAACAGTACTGAACATAAACAGTACTGAACACGCTTACTGACCGACGCGTCACTCTGCCCCACGTGCCTGTTCACGCTTCGCCGCGGCGATCACACGACAGCTCTCTTGCTCCGGCACCGCATGTCGGTCGGAGCAGGTGTGGCAAGTAACACGTGTTCAGGTGTCCGCTGCCTGGCAGTTACGAGACAGGCGCTGTCTGTAACAGCACTTAGCCAGTCACCGGCCATGCTTGCCCCGCCCACAATGCTCATGCATGAGTGTCGGTGGTCGCGGTTGTTCGCGCGGCTTCCAGAGTATTCTGCAGCAGCATCGCGATGGTCATCGGGCCGACTCCTCCAGGCACGGGCGTAATTGCCGATGCCACTTGCGAGGCCGTGGCATAGTCGACATCGCCGACGAGTCTGTCGCCCACACGGTTGATGCCGACGTCAATCACCACGGCATTCGGCTTGATCATGCTCCCCTTCACGAATTCCGGAATCCCGACAGCGGCGATCAGAATATCCGCCTGACGGATGATCGACGCGATGTCGTTCGTGCGGCTGTGGCAGATAGTGACGGTTGCGTCCGTTCCTCGCTGAACCAGCAGCGCAGCCATTGGCTTCCCCACGATGTCGCTGCGTCCGATGACGACTGCGTGAGCCCCCGCCGTGGGAATGCCTTCGTGCTGCAGCATCCGCATGACTCCGGCCGGCGTGCAGGGCAGAAACCGCGGTCGTCCCTGCAGCAGCCGTCCAACGTTATCGGGGTGGAAGCAGTCGACGTCTTTCGTCGGCAGTACGGCATCGAGGATCGGCGTCGCATCCAGCTTCGACGGCAGCGGCAGTTGCACAAGAATTCCGTGAACGGACCTGTCGTCGTTGAGCTGCCGGATGAGATCCAGCAGTTGCGGCGCAGTGGTTTCTGCCGGCAGACGATGCAGAGTGCTTTTCAGACCACACTTTTCGCAGGCCCGTTCCTTGTTGCGGACGTACACCTGACTGGCCGGATCGTCACCGACCAGAACGGCCGCAAGATGCGGTGTGATTCCTGACTGCTGTTTGAACGCAGACGCTTCGGTCGTGATCTGCTGGCGAACGGCCGCCGAAATGGATTTGCCGTCAATGATTCGAGCGGACATGGGCGAAGTTTTTTGACTGATGATTGTCGAGTGTCGATTCGTTGCGCTGCACGACAGGGCGAGGGGATTGGCTTCGTGAACAGATTTACAGAATCGCCAGTGGATTCCGGCGTGATTCCAGCGTGCCGCGGGTGACTCCGACCTGATTGCCGGCCTGAAGCTGACGCCAGACATCAGAGCCGCGGATCGTACCATTCAGCAGATCGCGATACAGGCCGATGACGCGGCGAACTCGTGCGACGTCGTCGTTCAGGAACTCCACGCGAAAACAGCGGATTGCTCGTTCCAGCAGTGTCGCCACGACTTCAGCGGAACTTTGAGGAACGGCATTGAACAGCGTGTTGCGACAGCCGACATCAGCGGTCAGCGGATGCTTCATGCCAACGCGATCCTTCAGCTCGACCTGATGCACATCGCAGGGCCGGCCGCAGTTGTGTTTATTCGTGCCGGGTGAAAGCACCGCACAGAAGACACAGTGCTCCATGTGGAACATCGGCATGTGCTGATGAATGACGACTTCCAGCCACTGCGTCGGCACAAAGTTCAGCAGATCCAGCAACTGATCCCGGTTCATGTCGTACGAAGCCGTGACGCGCTCGACCCCCTGCTGCATCAGCCACTCAGCCGTCAGTTCATTGGTTGCGTTCAACGAAAAATCCGCAATCACCGGCACGTTCTGACTACGAAAGAATGCCAGCCCCGCCAGATTGCGGACCAGGACACCGTCGGGCGCATGTTTCTGCATCGCTCGAAAAATGCCGATCTCACCCGGCTTCTGAATGCGAGGCGTGGCCGGAAACGTGCTGATACCCGCCTGCCTTCCCGATGCAACGGCCTGGCGATATTCACGAATGTCGGCGAAATCGACGTACGCCTGATCGACACCACACTCCAGCGCGACATCCAGTTGCTGCAGCGTGCGGCACAAGGCGATCAACTGAGGTTTCATCGATTCGCTTCGCAGCGCGGGAAGCGCTTTACGCAGCCGCGGCAGCACCGGCGCATCGGCGACCCGCGGAACGGGACGAGACGGACCGGCATCAAGCTGCTCAATCACCTGTCGTCGCATACGGCCCAGCACGCTGAGCGGCACCATCGGTTGCCCTTCGATGACGGCCTGCAGACCTGCCAGGCGATAGATCGTTCCGCCCAGCCGGCCCAGCTGCGTCTCGAACAGTTCAATGGTTGCCGCATGTTTCGTGGCGACCT
Organism: uncultured Planctomycetaceae bacterium; assembly: GCA_964531585.1. GTDB lineage: Bacteria > Planctomycetota > Planctomycetia > Planctomycetales > Planctomycetaceae > JAWKUA01. The sequence goes on from CAZHET010000066.1 coordinate 15,322, forward strand.
GAAGCGCGTCCTTCGCAGTGACATCGCAGTGAATCCCCGTGGCTGATTCACCGGAGACGTGCAGCGGCTCGCCGACACGTGCGATGACGCTCAGGTGCAAATCGACGCGGCGCTTCACGTCACTACCGTCGTACGATCTGCGCAGGCGCTGATTGAGCTTCGGATCGTCGGTCTTCCAGACCTTCAGGCCGACCGCCAGCCTGCTGAAATCAATCGCACGGCGATCGAAAGTCAGTTCGGCGACGCCTGTTTCGACCGGATCATGCCGTTGTCGCTCGTTGGTGCAGACATGGAAGACTCGCCCGCCCTGTTCTTCGCCGCGCTCGCGGTCGCCTTCGAAGACGACGCCATCGCCGGGGGCAACCGGGCACTGCAACTGCACGGCGACCCGGTCAGGCAGAACCGCCACAACCTCCCCCAGCAACACACCTCGCCTGGCCGAGCTTGTCGCGGGAACCAGCATTTTGTGATCGCAGCCATTCAGCCAGCCGGGCGATAATCCACGCGAAAACGACTGCTCCAGTTCCTGCACATCTCTGCGACTGAATCGCGTCGGGTGTCCCGCGACAGCCGCATCAATCGCTTTGCGATAGTGCTGAACGGAGTTGGCGACGTATTCCGGAGTCTTCAGCCGGCCTTCGATTTTCAGAGAACACACGCCGGCGTTCAGCAGATCATGCACCAGTGCGTAGGCGGCCAGGTCCTGCGGGCTGAGCAGATATTTCTGATCGGCCAGATCCACGTGATCGCCGTCGCAGAACAGGTCGTAGGGCAGTCGGCACGCCTGAGCACACTGGCCGCGGTTGGCACTGCGTCCACCCAGCGATTCACTGGTCAGACACTGCCCGGAATAGGCCACGCACAATGCCCCGTGCACAAAGACTTCCAGCGGCACCGCCGTTCGGCTGCGAATTTCGCGGATTTCATCCAGTGAAAGTTCGCGAGCCAACACGACTCGTTCGATTCCCAGACATTCCGCGACAGCGATGCACTCGGCGCTGGTCAGAGTCATTTGGGTCGACGCGTGCAGAGCCAGGCCGGGACAGGCCTGTTTCAGCAGCCGGGCGACTCCGATGTCCTGCACCAGCACGGCATCGACGGCGGATTCGGCCAGCTTCCGCCCGGTGGCTTCGATCGTTGAAAGCTCGTTGGAGAACGCCAGTGTGTTCAGCGTGACATACCCGCGCACGCCGCGCCGGTGGAGGTCGTCCATGAGTTCCGGCAAATCGTCGAGGTGAAAATTCGTGGCCCGAGCGCGTGCGTTGAAGCCGGTTTCGAGACCGAAGTAGACGGCGTCAGCTCCGTTTTCAACGGCCGCGCGAATGCAGTCGCGGTCGCCGGCGGGTGCCAGAAGTTCCGGAGCGGCCGTCGCGCTGGCCGCGAGCGACGGCGCGTTGTCGCCTGTGACAGCAGAGTCAGTGACCGATGTTTCCACGTTCAGTGCCGCTTCGCCGAAGGTACCGTCCGCCGCACAACGGCATGACCGGAAACGAAGTATATCGGCCGAAACCCGCGACGCTCCGATTTCGTCGCGTCTATTGTCGAATGAACGACGATTCGCCACGATTGGCGGCTGCGGAGTCTGCTTCTGTCAGTCGAGAGAACTGCCGATGAACCTGTGGAATCGCGTTTCGTACCGGGCACGGTGTCGCTGCGTCGTGACGACGTGTCCCGCCGTTGCCGTGCTGGACGTTGCCGTGCTGGCCGTTGCCGTACTGATTGCCAGCGGTTGCAGCGATTATCGTTCAGTCGCACCACCGACCGGGAATTCCGGCGGCGAAGAATCAGGCACGGTGCCGGCTGGTGACGAGACTTCACCCGCGGCCGATGGCACCGGCACGACGGAAGAGCCGACGGAGAAGCCGGCGGACAGCGTCTTCAGAATGCGGTCCGGTGCAGCCACGGTTGCGGTGAGCGGACTGGGTCGGTTCAGCCAAAGTACAGCGATTCGTTGAACTGCTCAACCGGTGCCGCTCGACGCGACGCACCGCGCTGGATCTGCGGAACGGGTACGACGGCGTGCGCCCCGTCGGCTCGCACGATTTGTTCGGCGGGAGTGACCGAGACGAATCGCCAGTTCGTGATCTCCGTTCGGTAAAGCTCGTCCCTGTTTTGCGGCGGTTCGATGCCTGCGCCGAAGACGTTGTTGCCGCCGTCTTCATCCGAGATCCTCATTATCATGCTAAGCCCGACTCCCCCCGCTGGATGTGAACTGCGTCGCGGCAAAGCGCGCGACGTCAATCACGGGATCGGCAGCGTCCGGCTGTTTCGGCCATTGAATCCGGCAGCCCGGCAGATTCTGCCGATCGAAGGGCGAAGTCAGTGCGGGCTGTGAGGATTGCAAGGAACGCTTTGCTCGCACGCCATTCACGGCCCTTTGAAGACGTGGCCGGTCGCTTCTGTCTGTACTGAATACAGCGAAGTTCTTGCCGTGACGAACAGCGTCCTGCGGTCTTCGCCACCGAACGTGACGTTTGCGGGCTGTTCGGGAATCTCGATGATTTCCAGCAGCGTTCCGTCCGCGCTGAACACCTGCAGTCCCAGCGCGGTTGTGATGTACAGGTTGCCGTTCGTATCGATCGTCAAACCGTCGCCACCGCCGTTGTCCTGGCCTTCCTTCTGCCGCAGTTCGCACAGAACTTTTCCTTCGCCGATCCTGCCGGGAGTGATGATCGGGTACGCCCACATCTGTTTTTCCATGCTGGGCACAACGTACAGCGTCTGCTCGTCGGGTGACAGAATGATGCCGTTGGGAGCCGTGCGGTTCTTCACCAGTCGCGAGACCGTACCGTCTGCTGCTCGATAATAAACCGCCTCCATCCCCTGCGGCCACGGTTCCGGAGCGCGGTAGCGTGGGTCGGTAAAGTAGATGCCGCCGCTGCGGTCAATCACCAGATCGTTCGGGGCATTGAAGCGTGTTCCTTCGAATTCACCGGCCAGCACTGTGTCTTTGCCGCTGGTCGGGTCGAAGTACTTCAACTGTCCGTCCATCGCACAGGCCAGCAACCGGCCTCCGGCGAACATCAGTCCATTGCAGTGCCCGGACGGCTGGACGAAAACCGATAACGTTCCGTCCGAGTCACGCTTGTGAATCGTGTTGTTGGGAATGTCTGTGAAGTACAGATTCCCGTCGGGGGCCTGAGTCGGCCCTTCGACGAATGCGAATCCGGTGTGCAGCTTCTGCACTTCTCCGACGTGTCCGATTCCCGGAAGATCTTCGCCGTGCATCTGCG
>CAZHET010000067.1:0-18324 GCA_964531585.1 uncultured Planctomycetaceae bacterium
GAAAGATAGTCGGGACGACAAGATTTGAACTTGCGACCTCTTGACCCCCAGTCAAGCGCGCTACCAGGCTGCGCTACGTCCCGTGGTGATTTTTCTCCGGCATGATGCACAAGCGACAGCGCGGTGCCGACGTGTCAGGGGGGAGCGGCGGGCTGTTGGTGTGATCGTCGTGACGAAGAAGATCCCGCAGGGATGTTCGCCCGTAAGTACCGGCATTGCAAGGTTGGCCGAGCGGTTTTTGGCGGATTGGTGGCCACCGCTCAACTTTGCGAGGCCCGTCAGCAGAAAGCAGTGCCGCCGTCGCGGATGTCGCAGTCGGAAGGGGGGTCCGCGGACGGCAATGGCGGGCACGGGCGCTCAGCTGCATTGCGCGACCAATTCGAACGGAATCGTCACCGCTGAGCGGAATTTCCGAATCCTCGGCACATCATGACGGAATCCCGGCTGCTGAAGCAGATTCTGCCGAACTGCTGCCGCCAGGACGCTGAATCTGCCGATCTCTACGGATGGCAGGAGGATCTTGAATCTGCATCAGCCACGGAGGCTTCCGCAACTGCCAGTCTCCGTCGATGCGTCGCAGAAAGGAAGTCGCCATGCGAGTGACTCGTCGAATACTGGCCATCGTTACGTTGACCATCGCCGTAAGCGGCTGTGCCGCCGACCGCGGCCACCAAATGGCCCCAGGGGCGCGGACGTCATCCGTTCCTGCACCACAAACTGACTACGACGACAATCCGTCAACCACTGAACGTCCGGTGTACCCGGACGAACCGCCGATGGTCCCACCTTCGATCGGCGTCTCGCGGGTCAAGCGGGTCGGATTTCTGACCGAAGTCCGCAGCGGATTCGTGCATCCCTTCGCATCCCAACACGCCGCGGCAGGGTGCTGCGAGCAACCGCATGTTTCATGTCCAAACGAAGGCTGCGTCACGGCTTCTGCACCGCATTGCCGCCCGTGGTACCGGTGTCGGCTGCTGCAAGCACTGCGTTCACGCAAAAAGTCTGACCATAGTGAATGCTGTGTTGAACCACCGCATCGTGAGATGATTCTGCGGCGTGACACCTGTGGCGAGCATGCGCACAAGGCGGACTGCGGCGAATGTGGACTGATCGCCCCGGACGGGTTTCGCCCGCTGCGAAGTTCGGCACCGCATCAGGAAAGCAACTCGGGTTCGCTGGCGGAAAGGCTGGAGGATCCGTTTCTACACGATGCCCCCGCTGTCCCGGAAGATTCGCAGATCCCGGCATTTCCGCTGACATCGCCGCTCGACCTGGAAACGGGATTGCCCGCACCGCTTCCACCGGTCGTCCCGGCACTGCCGCAGTCAGCGCCAAGCAACGAGCTGCCGTTGTGGCCTCGGCATCGCCAGATCAGTCAGCGAACCAATCTGACGTTTCCGTTCCACGGGCAGGTGCCGGTTGCGGAGCCGTTGGAGGTCGCGCGACCAGCGCAGGTGCCGCAGGGAATTCTGATTCGTGCGACTGAGCGGGCTACTGCACAGGCTACTGATCGCTGAAGTCTGCGGGAGGCTGCAGGCCGTCGACCAGCAGCAGGCCGTCGATCGCGATGACGCTTTGCCACAGTTCGCTCAATGACCGGATGTATTCGATATTGGCTTCGGCGTAGGAACGCTGCGACGTTAGCAGTTGAATGAAGTTCAGTTCGCCTGCTTCGAACGCCGTCCGACTGAGCTGCAGCGTTTCTCGCGTTGTCGGCAGGATTTCGTCGCGGAGTGTCAATGTCTGCTGACGGTTCGTTTGATAGGTTTGAAAACGATCGGCGAGGCTGCGCGTCAGCAGCAATTGCAGCCGCTGGATGTCCTTGCAGGCTCGAACGTATTCCATCTGAGCGGTCGTGATGTTGCCCTGATTCCGGTCGTGATTGGGAACTTCCACGCCAACCTGAAAGCCGAAGATCGTGTATTCTGTGGCGAAGTCCTGTTGCACAGATGCCTGGGTCAGCAGGTTGGGCAACGGCTCGACTCGCGCGCGTTCGAGTGCCCATTGCGACTGAGCCACCAGCATGCGTGCCCGGGCAAGCTGAGGGCTTTGATCCAGCAGCCGCGAGCGCGTTGTATCCCATTCGAGGTCGGGGATCTCGCCTTCAAGCTGACCTTCCAGCGGCGCTGCCTGAAGCCCCGGCAGCCCTACGGAAACGGCGAGCCGTCGGAATGCGGCATCAAATTCGGCCTGAGCGTTCTTCCGGAGAACGCCGGCACGCAAACGTTCGTTACGAGCCTGCAGCAGATCGATCTTGGAACCTTCCTGCTGATCGATGCGAATCTGAGTGAGTTGTTCGCCGCGTTCGGCGACCTGCACGAGCACGTCGGCCAGTTCCAGCAGCCGCGCCAGAGCGAGCGTCTGGTAAAAGGCCAGCCGCACGTCATTGGCCACTCGAAGTTGTTGTGCCGTCGCTTCGAACCCTGCGGCCTGCTGACGAAATCCCGCCGCCTGTTGCGAGATCTGCAGTTTGCCGCCGGTGACGAATTCCTGCCCGACGTAGAACCCCTGCTGACCGCCGTTGTTTTCATTGCCGACTTCGGAGGCGGTGAACCCGAATTCCGTGTTGGGATACAGCCCCGCCTGAACGTACTGGCCATGTGCCTTCCACGTCTGGGCTCGAGCCTGAGCAAGCGTGGGATGGTTGTCCATCGCCATGCCGGTGAGCTGTTCAAGCGTCAGTGCCGCGACATCGGCGGACGAAGCTTGCCATGCCGTTGCGTGAGAACCGGTGACAGACTTGTCGGCAGGTTCCTCAGCCATTGCGGCTGTTACAAGCGTTACAGTCAGCACTGTCGCTGCGGCGATTCTAAAGACAGGTCGCATCCGTGCTTCCTCTTCGTGGAATACTCGATCACGGCCTGAAGCGTCGGCCTGACTCCTGTAATCGCCTGTTCCGGCCGATCAGAATCAGAACAACCGGCGTCGGCTGGATCATCGGCACTCAGTCACCCGGCACAGGCCGTCCAGCCGGTACAACGGTGATATGCTGACCGCGTCGGAGCAATCATCGCGGCGTGACTTGCAGTGCTGTCACCGCCGGAAAACTTTCACGAAGCGCTATTATCCGCCGATCGAATACATGGGGCGATCGGGCTGGATGAAGCGGGCCGTATTGATTTCGTGGCCCTCCCACTTGTCGGCGATGCACTGCAGCATTGCGGCCGCAATTTCGGCATCGGTGCCATCTGAGCGGAGCAGGTCGCGGATGTCGGTTTCGTCCTGGCTGAACAGACAGTTGCGAAGCTTGCCGTCAGCCGTCAGCCGAAAGCGGTTGCAGGTGGAACAAAACGGCTGACTGACCGACGCGATCGTTCCAATACGACCGCGGCCGTCGGCGAATTCAAAATCGGCCGCCGGAGCGTTTGGATTCTTCGAGGGCACGGGAGTCAGCGCACCGAACTCCGCTTCCAGCACGGCGATGATTTCGTGAGCGAACAGCACCTTGTCCCGCTGCCACTTGCTGTCTGCGTCGAGCGGCATAAATTCGATAAAGCGCACTTCTGTGTCGGTGTCGCGAGCCAGTTCGCCGAAAGGAATGATCTGGTCTTCCGTCATGCCTCGCACTGAAACAGCGTTCAGCTTGATTGGACGAAAGCCGGCGTCGCGAGCAGCCTGGATTCCGGCAATGACGGCGTCGTAGCCATCTCGGCGTGTTACCTTCCGGAACACATCCGGGTCCAGCGCGTCGAGACTGACGTTGAGCCGGGTGAGTCCGGCGTCGCGAAGGTGCCGGGCCTGTTCAGCCAGCAGAACTCCGTTTGTCGTCAGGCCAATGTCGACAATGCCGGGAATCGTGACCAGCCTGGCGATCAGTTTGTGCAGATCCCGCCGCACGAGCGGCTCGCCGCCTGTCAGCCGTACGCGGTCAATTCCCACCGTCGTGCCGACACGAACGACGCGGTCGATTTCTTCGAATGTCAGCAGTTCCTGTCGTGGCATGAATTCAACATTATCCGCAGGCATGCAATAGAAGCAGCGGATGTTGCAGCGGTCGGTCACGCTGACTCGCAGGTTGTTGTGAGTCCTGCCGAACGAATCGATCAGTTGCAGCGGGCTGCTCACCAGGCCGTGTTTCATTGGTCGTCCTTTGCAGGAGGCTGAGCCTGCGTGGCCGTTCCGGGATGGACCCACTCCGTGCTTCCGTCGGCGTAGAGTTCCTTCTTCCAGATCGGCACTGTTTGTTTCAGAGTGTCCATCAGCCATTGCCCCGCGGCAAACGCGTCCTGACGGTGAGGCGAACTGACGGCGACGGCAACGGCGATGTCGCCCAGTTCCAGCGGCCCGGTACGGTGAATGATCGACGCCGCGGTGACCGGCCATTGTACACGGGCGTCGTCGACAAGTTGCTTTATCGCGACACACGCCATTTCGCCGTACGCCTCGTATTCCAGTGATGCCGTTCGGACGTCGCCGGTGAATTCCCGAACGGTTCCCAGAAACAGCACAACGGCGCCCGCTCGGTTGTCACGGACGGACTCTGTGACGGCGGCGTAGTCAATCTCGGAGGTTGTGAGTTCAATCATGGATTCGATGCCGCGATGCGGTATCTGTGTCAGGCCGCGTCACGGGATGCTGAGTTCCATTTGCCTGATCTCCTCGGGTGGAGCGCCGATCACGCTGTCTCGTACCGGGGCCAGCTTCCAGAAGCCGTATTCGTAGAGCAGGTTCTTTGGTGTGGGCATTTCCGGCCCGCCGATCAGGGGCATCACGTGCCTCACCGCCTGGCCCACAATCGAATGAGTCGAGAAACGCTCGTGCGCCCGCTTCAGGTCTTCGACATGGTTGCGACCGTTCATCCGCCCAATCGCCAGCACGCAGATCATTCGCACGTGATCATCTTCGGGTTCGATCGGGTTGCTGTCGAAGATGCGTTCGAGATGCATGGCGATCAACTGCTCATCCGGATTGCCTTCTTCGAAAGAGCCCATTGCGTACAGCCCGGCGGCCCGTGTCGTATAGCTGTATCCTGACTTCTTGTTGAACTGTTCCTTTGCGAGGTCATAGATCATGCGCTGTCGAGTCAGCGCCGCATGCTGGAACAGGAAACCGGTGTGTTCCTGAATGCCTCGACGAAACGCGGGCGGCCAGTCTTTTGTCAGCATGATGCGACGGTGTTCGAGTGTGATTGCTGCAATCTGTTCCGACAGTTCGTGTCTCGGCATCAAATGCAGCACCCACGCGGCTGTCACCATCACTTCTGCCTTGTCGTGACTCAGCAGCCGGACGCAGTCGGCCTGAAACGCAGGATGACGGAGTTGTCCCAGGACCAGCAGTGACTGTTCCAGTTGCTGCCAGTTGCTGCGATTGTCAGTCAGCGCACGGCCGGCCTGCTGGAGGATGCCATCGCGCAGTTCGGGTTTGCTGTCGGCGAGTTCCGTCAGCGCGACTCGTGCCGCGTTGCGGACACCGATGTGAATGTCGGCGAGCATCAGCTGCAGGAACTCACAATGCTGCGCCGACGGAAACCGCTGCAGCATTCGGATGGTGACAAAGCGAACATTGGCTTCCGGGTGTTTGCGGCCCTCGGGCAGCCGGTCGATCAGACGTTCGGGGTGCAGCCCGGACATGGTTTCCCAGGCTTTCGCGGCCACGGCCAGCGATTCGTCAGCACACAGGGAATGCAGCCGGTTCACAGCCGCATCGCTTTGCGCGTCACCCAGAAGCGCCGTTGCCAGCAGTCGCTCGGGAACACCGCCTGTCTGATATTCGCCCGCCAGTTCGGCCGCATCGTTCTGTGCCAGTGATGCGAGTGCAGAGGCGGCGGCGTGACGGACGGGATATGGCTGGCTGCGTTGTTCCAGCAGAGTCTTCAGTGTTGGAACCGAGTCGGCATCGTCCAATGCCGCAAGTCCTTCGCAGGCAAGCCGGATCAGCAGTGCGGAGTAGTCACCACTGTTCTGAATCCGCTGTTGCCAGACCTGCACGGCAACCGGGGAACGCCAGCGAGCCAGCGCCGACTCAACTTCCTGACACACGACTTCCGATTCCGGACGGCAGAATTTCAGCAGATCTGGTGCGGCATCGGTCGCGTCGAGCCGAGCCAGTGTCAGGGCGCACGCCTGCTGCAGACCTCGATTCGAAGAAGAGTTCATGGTTTGGCGCATGTCTGTAAAGTGCGAGCTGACATCGGCCATTTTGTTGCTGCCAATGCGCCGCAACCCGTATGCGGCCTCCGTCTGCAGCCCGGCTTCGATGTTTTCATCCAGCAGACGGCCAAACGTTGCCGGAAAGTCGTCGCCCAGGTACCAGATGTCACTCGGCAGTGACAAATCAGGTTCCAGATACATGCGTTTCGGCAGTTCATTGAAGCGAGCGATCCGGGGCAGCACGATGGGGCCCGAATACACCAGCCCGTCGTTATCCGGAACGGGCGGGTACTGTATTTCGGCAGCCGGATTCCGCTGCGCTGCGTCTTGCGGTAATGCACCTGCCACTAACGCACCTGCCGGCGCGGCGTCGTTCTGAGCGGCGTCATCCTGCGCCCCGGTCTCCTGGGGAACCGCACGCGGGCACGGGAAGATCAGCACCAGCGCCGCTGCGAGCGGCAGGCATTTCGAAAATGTACTCATCGGTCAGTCCGCGCGGCTGAGCTGCCACGTGCGAAAATGAAGGACCAGCAGCAGCACCGCAGACAGTATACCGGCGGACCACCAGGTGGCAGGAATCAGGTTGTAACTTTCGAAACCGTCGACTCGCATGGCGTTGAGTGCTCCCGCCATGGGGTTCACCGTCAGGACTCGTTCCACAAACGAGTGGCTGAACGGAGCTTCCCGGTTCAGCCAGACCAGCATGGTTCCGCCGAGGATTGCGATCAGCAGGCCGTAGGCAACAGTCGTCGCCGCCGCGGTCGTGCGAAAGAAACTGCTGACCGTCGCGCTGATCAGCAGGCTCAGCACCGCGGTGAACACCAGGCTGATCAGCACCTGCATGACCTGTTCGCGCATGACCGGTTTGATCACCATAATGATGCCGTAGCCAGGCAGCGATGCACACAGGACCAGCAGCAGAGTAATGGTCACGCTTAGCAGCTTCCCGCGCAGAATCCGACCTGCAGACAGCGGTGTGGCTCGCAGAAGATCCCAGCCGCCGGTTTCCACTTCGCCCGCGATCATGCCGCCCGACAGTCCTGGCGTGAACAGCACAATCAGGCCGACCTGAGCGATGATGATGATGCCGCCGATCTTCTCGACACCCCAGTCCACGGTGCCGGCAGTCGTCGCCAGCGTCAGCAGCAGTGACAGCACTGCGCAGCCGGCAATCAGCCGCAGCAGCCAGTGCAGCCGTCCAAACTGACGGCTGCGGAATTCCTTCATCATCACCGGATTCAGATAGAACGGTATCCCCGCCTTGCGCTTCTGGGGATCGACGAGAAACTGAATCCGCCGCTGCAGCCGAGCCGACTTCGACAGGTCGTCTGTGATCGTTCCCTGCGAGCGTGAGCGGTCCATCAGCGAATAATTCAGTCGCTGCACGCACCACGCACTGCCCACGACGATGAATACAGCGGCACTGACAAGATACGAGTAAACGAACGACCGGCCTTCCGTCAGGCCGATGCCTCCGACTGCGGATTGTCCCCCGATCTCCTGAACGGCCGGAATCACCGACAGCCGTCGCAGCCATGCCGCAACGGTCGCCAGATAGCCTTCGCCGCCCTGCAGAAACTGATGTGGAATCACCGTCACGACTGTCAGAGCAAACGTGAAACCGTAAACCCAGCGCAGCCCCGATTCCGGAGTCCGCGCGTAGGTTCCGACCAGCAGCCCCAGCACGACCAGCTGCAGGCACAGCACGAGCAGGACGCCGTAAAGCATGGCCACATCGCCGCGGAGGGAAATACTGCCCATCGCGTAGCAGCAGGCCATTGCCGGAGTCGTCACGATCAGCAGCAGCAGTGCGAAACCAATCAGAGCGAGAAGTTTTCCGCTGAAGATTTCGACTCGCCGCAGCGGCGAATTCAGCAGCAGTTCCATCGTGCCCCGGCGAACTTCGCGGATCAGTCCGGTGGCGGGAAACGCGGGAACGATCAGCAAAACGGCCAGCAGCATCGCGTATGACAGACCACGAAAGGCCTGTCGCGCCTGGACACCTGCAAGGTCTGCTGTCGCCGTCGACGGCCACTTCAGATACACGGTCAAGCCGAACGACATCGCGACAAAGAACAGAATCCACAGGGCCTGCCGGGTGCGCAACAGACCGGGAAGTTCTCGTTCCACAATCGCCAGGCTGCCTTTCATATCGACGACTCCTGCACAGCCGACTGAAGCTGCGGTGTCATCGATTCAGCAGCTTCTGTCGCCTTTGGATCGGCGTCAGCCGCTTTTGTGGCGGAAATGAATGCTTCCTCAAGGTCACCGGCCACTTCACGGAACTGAGTCAGCACCTGACCGCCCGATGCCAGTTTGTTCAACACCGCCGCAAGTTGTTCTTCTGATGCTGACGTCCGGAAACGCACGATCGCTTCGGCCTTTGACACGGAGACTTCGCAGTCGTCTTCCAACATCGTACGAACCTGAGCGGCGACATCATCCAGCTTGTCTGCATTGATGAACTGCGCTTCCATTGTGCGCCGCTGGGAAAGCTGCCGCGTGACTTCGTGAAGCGTGCCGAAGGCTCGCAGTTTTCCGCGAGCCACGATGGCCACGCGGTCACAGATCCTGGCAAGTTCCGGAAGGATGTGGCTGGTGACAATCAGCGTGCGTCCATCGGCCGCCAGCCGCAGCAGAATGTCCCGCATTTCGATGCGAGCCTGCGGGTCCAGCCCGTTGGCCGGTTCGTCCAGAATCAGCACTTCCGGGTCGTGCAGCAGTGTTCGCGCGATACCGACGCGCTGCTGCATGCCGTGACTCAGGCTTTCGACGTAACGATCCTGCATCCACACCGCGTTTGTGGTTTCCAGAACTTCATCGATCCGCACGCGTCGCTTGCGGCGCGAAATGCCAAATGCCGCACCGAAGAAATCCAGATACTCACGAACCCGCATGTTGTCGTAGGACCCGAAACGATCCGGCATATAGCCCACAAGACGTCGCACTTTGCGAGCATCGCGCACGCAGTCGGCTCCGGCAATCTGAGCACTGCCGGACGTGGGCCGCGTCAGTCCGACGAGAATGCGGATGGTTGTCGTCTTGCCGGCACCGTTGGGTCCGATAAAGCCCAGAATGTCGCCGCGGTTCAGCGTCAGGTTCAGGTCATCCAGAGCGACAAATTCGCCGTAACGCTTCGTCAGTCGGGAGATCTTCACCACAGGTTCAGCAGAATTCGAAGTAAGCATGGAGACCGTTGTTTCCAGTTTCAGATGTCCAGTTCAAGTTTACAGTTTCGGCCGCCGGCAGCCTGACTGCAGCGTTGTGCTTTTCAAAGTTCAGAGTCAGACCGGACGCTGAGAACTACTCGATTCGCTGCCCCTGCAGCGTCAGCATCACTCGTTCGATTTCCCACGTGTCATCACGTTCCCCGTCGGAAACTCCGTCAGGGCCGCTCGCAGCAACATCGCTCACAACAATCCCCAGGTACACACCATTGTCCCGTTCGGTGAACTGCAGATGCTCAAGTGGAATCTCCAGCGTGAACAGGCCAACGGGACTGTTGAGCGTGGTGACGGACTTCAGATCGTCGTACGCACCTGCCGACACCTCAACATCCCGAAGTCCAGCGCGAATTCGCAGGTCCAAACGGGCAAATTCCGTTCGGAACGGGTGGCAGACTTCGGGGATCTCAAACCGCAGCAGCATCGCGCTCGCATTTTCAACTTCATTCCACATTCGCAGACGATTGCTGAAGACGGAACCAATTCCGCCCGCCTGATCGACGACCGCCCGATACGGCAGCAGCGGTGCGGGAATTGTGATGCGAGTGTTTGCCGGCGGAGCAGTCAGCCGCAGCGGCTGCACAACCAGCGTGGAAGAGTGTTGCTGCATGTCATCGCCACCGATGGAAACGGGTGGCACCACGGAATCCGACCAGAACAGCAGGCTTGGCTGATATGGAAAGACTTCAGCGCCCGGATCGACGGTAAACACTTCTGAGTAAATCGCGGCTCGCGACAACTGATCATCTGACAGCAGCGTCGTCATGCTGAACTGTGCCGGAGCCAGAATATCAGCGGGTGTCGCGCGGAAAGTTCCGTCCTCACTGAAGCTGACGGCCATCCGATCCGGGGATAACCCCGCGATCAGAGCATCGGACGGCTGCATCCGGTCGGCAGAGTTCAGTTGACCGATCAGTCCGTCGGCGTCAAAGGTCGCGGTCGCCTCGGAGGGCTTATCCAGACGAAGCAGAGAGCGGACTTCGTAATTTCGAATGCCTGTCGACTGTGTCAGATTCTGCCACGACGATTCGCCGCGATCCGTCCAGACAAGCCGCCGGTGCTCAAGCTCGTCCTGTTCTCCGGACGGATTGAAGCGTGCGTAGTCCGTGGCGCTGATGTCCAGCGTTCCGGGTTCCGGACAATACACGGACATCACGCCGTCGAGCGCCAAAGTTGTCTGGCCGCTGGCGACATGCACCACATGCTGCCCGATCGCTGTGCGGGAAGCCACCTGACGCGCGGCGGCCCCGGCCATGATTGCGGGCACAATCGCTGCCCCGGCCAGCAGCGGCACCAGCCACAACAGCATGCTTGCCTGCTCGCGACGGTACACGATCAGGCCGATTCCCAGCAACGCCAGGCTAAAGCCGAACATGACAACTGCAGCGAAACCGGCGGACGGAATTTCATAGCCCACTCGGTCGGCGGCCACTTTCGCCAGCACGTCCGGGCTGACCAGCGGTTTGACGGGCGGCCTGACGTACATCGCATCACGGATCTGTTCGCCCAGCGGTCCGATTCGAACCCCGACCGGCTGGCCGCCGGAATCCAGGACATCTTCGGTGTAAACTTCCGGCGACATAAACGACAGCAGCACCTGGCCGCGCCCGAGGGGAAGTTGCAGCACGACGGGCCAGTCGTCCATCGACCAGTGAACGTAGCCCGCATCCGTCATCACGCGCACCAGCCGCACGGGCTCCTCGAACTCCCGTTCGACACGACGTGTCGGCATGAGGGTTTCCAGCGTCTGCGGATTCACGTCCAGCGAGATTGTGTTGACGGTGGTTTCGTCGACGTACGTGAAAGGAAACGCGTCTCCCAGCAGGGCAGACACGACTTCCGGCCCCGTCTGGTCGACCAGAATCAAGGCCCGCCCGCCCTGCTGAATCCACAGTCGCACGGCGTCGCACGTTTCCGGATATTCGTGCAGGTCCGCCATCGACACGGTGACCTGGTCAAGGATATGCAGTGCTTCCGGATAGCCTTTCGTCGTGTCGGCGTTAATTCCAACAAGCATCGCCGACAGGCCGGACGATGTCCGCATCAGCGTCTGCAGCTTCTCAATGATGTTGCCTTCGCGTTTGGTTTCGCCCAGTGAACTGATCCAGCCGCAGAAGCTGTCAGAGGGAGTCGGACTCATCGCGGGGTTACTGATCGAAACGGTCCGCACGACTTCCTCCGCGAACCTTCGCTGTACCTGACCGGTATTATCCCGCCCGCGCAGCACGATGTAATCGAAGTGCAGCATCGTGTCGTCGCCCACCGACGCGAACACCGGCCACTGAACTTCCCGCAGCACTTTGGCCGGAGCCTGAATCCGCCGCACGAACTGAGTGCCCTTGCTGCCGTGAGGCGTCACAATCACCGTCACTTCGGAATCGATGTCTGACCGGTTGCCGACAGCCGCTTTGATCAGCGCCCATTGTCCACCGAGTCCCCGCCCGACTCCGCCGATGCTGACGGTGGCTGAAACACCTTCGTCTTCCTGAATCGCGGCCGCTGACGGGCAGCAAATCAATACCACTGTCCCCAGAGCGATTAACGACGCAAGGCTACGAAGGCGATTCATGGAATGAACTGGCGAATTGGCGAGTGGTGGCCGGCAGGAGTCGAGAATACAGCCCGCTCATTGCACACGCAAGATGATCGCCAGGCAACCGAACACGCATCTGCAATCGCACAATCGCGAAAATGAGTCAACGGGCGAAACGGTCCGCGAGCGACGGCACCGGCACAAACCGCGGAACGGAATTCGCGCCAGTTGCCGGAATTTCATCGAATCCTGATTGAGTCGCGGCGTCTTTTTCGCTGCACTGTCCATCGTTGCGTGGCCGTCTGTCAGCCAAAGTTCACCAGAACGGCATGGCATGGGTCTGTGATAATGTTGACGCGAACCAGACCAGCGGCTGCGGTCGCCACGAACGAGTGCATCGGCAAGGCTTGAAATCTGAGTTGTCCGTCATTCCCGCGCAGAGTCCTGCCCCACCTTCGCGAGTGCATGACTCTGCGCGGGAATGACGAACTCGAAAACCACGACTTGACAGGGCGCGAGTGTCAGATTGGCGGCTTTTTCCGTCAGAAGTCGATGAGCTGGCGCGCGGAAGCATCGCAACACCTGCCGCTTCACGCCCGATATCGTTCGACGCGGCATCGCGTCAGAGAAAGCCCGGAAATGAACATTCTGCAGAGATGGAACAACCACTGGCTGCGTTCACCAGACAGGCGGTCACGCCGGCGCGCGACTCACCGCCATGCTCCGGTGGAGGTCCTGGAAGAACGACGCCTGCTGACCATCAATATCCAGTTCGACTACCGGCACGACACCGCCGGTTTTTTCGACGCCCCTGCGCGGGCAGCGGCGCTCGAACGGGCGGCGAGCGTGCTGGAGTCCCGGATCAACGACACCCTGACAGCAATTTCGCCCGGCGGGTCCAATTCCTGGACGGCCGGGTATTTTCATCCGCGGACCGGCGCACTGCAGCAGATGAACAATCTGAGCGTGCCCGCCGGCCGTGTGATGGTTTTTGTCGGCACACGTAATCTAGGCACGGTCGACGGTCGCCCGGTGCTTGGCGAGGGCAGCACGGGCGCAGTGCTGACATGGAACGGATCACAACAGTTTGGTTCAGATGTCGTGACGCGCGGACAAACGGGCGTCAATGTGACAAACCCAGGTGCCAGCACGGATTTTGCCGTCTGGGGTGGCGCACTGGCCTTCACAACGCTGCTCCCCGTCGACGAATGGAACTTCGCGACATCGCCGCCTGCTGCGAACCAGTACGATTTTGTGTCTGTCGCTGTCCATGAAATGGCGCACCTGCTGGGCTTCGGACTGGCCCCGTCATTCCAGCGACTGGTCAGTGCCGGCAACACCTTCACCGGCACAGCTTCCCGCCAGGTTTTCGGAGGCAATGTGCCGCTGCACACGGACAGCGGACACTGGGCAGTAGACGTCGCCAGCGACCTTCCCGGGACTTCCACCCGTGCCGAAACTCTGCTCGACCCCGATTTCGACACGGGCGTGGCCAAACAAATGACGGATCTCGACTGGGCCGGTCTGGACGATCTCGGCTGGGAAATCACTCCGGTCGCACCACTGCTGGACTTCGGCGACGCACCGGACGCGACTGCGGGCACCGGCCCGGGAAACTACAACACTCGCTTAGCCGACAACGGCCCGCGTCATAAGGTCGGCGAACAACTGCGGCTCGGCGCATTGATCGATGCTGACAACGGGACGCTGCAAAACGCGACCGCCACACGCGATGACGCCGTTGGTATCAACGACGAAGATGGCATCGCCGACGCCGCGCAACAGCTTCGGCTGTACGTCGGCACGCAGCCGCGGGTGACCGTGTCCGTCACCAATCTGCGAGGAGCGACCGCATTTCTCTACGGATGGATCGACTACAACGGCGATGGCGTCTTCGCCGACTCGGAACGTGCCAGCCGCACAATCGCAGACGGCACCGAGGCCGGATCCGTGACGCTGACGTTTCCGGTGGTGCCAATCGGAGCAGCAGCGTCCACGTTTGCTCGGTTCCGCATCAGCACCAGCAATGCTGCCGCCAGAGTTCCCACCGGCGAAGCTCCCGACGGAGAAGTCGAAGACTACGCAGCCACAATCACCGTGACGCTGGACATCGACGGAGACGGCCGCGCAGAACTGTTCACCGACGGCATACTGATCGCCCGCTACATGGCGGGATTCCGGGGCAGCGGATTGATTCAAAACGCTCTGGGAGCCGGTGCCACTCGCACCACCGCCACGACAATTGCCAGCTACCTCGGCAGTGCGTCACAGATGCTCGACGTCGACGGCAACGGCGTTCGCGATTTGTTCACCGATGGGATTCTGATTGCCCGGTTCCTGCTCGGATTTACCGGAACCAACCTCACTCGAAATGCGATCGGTCCCGGAGCAACTCGAACCACAGCAGCGGCCATCGAAGCACACCTGCGCAGCTTTCTGCCTCCAGCGAGCGCCGCGGGTGCCGTTGCGGACGAGCCCGCAGCCGCCTTCGCTGCACCTGCCCGAACTACAGACGCAGGCGACCCGACATCACCAGCAAATCGAACGAATGTGCCTGTCTCTGCCGGCCAACTGCAGAGCCAGCGGTCCGGCGATCAACTCTTCACAGACGTGTCATGGCTGGATGATGAGCGGACCACTCGTCGACCAATCAATACTGGCGAGTTCGGTCGGCCGCAACTTTCTGAACCGGTGATCGAGCGCCGCACGTGGCTGCGTGTGATTGCGAGCGAGTGAGCGTCTGCAAAATCGCCCCTCTGCAGCAGGCAGCGCCACTGGCAAAACTGTCTGTTGCCAACGCCGTCTGGCGGCAAGCGCACCAGCCCAAACCGCACTACTGCCTTGTCAAGGCTTGAGATTGGACTTGTCCGTCATTCCCGCGCAGAGTCCTGCCCTCACGTAGGCGCAGGCGGGAACCCAGATCGCAGCAGTGGACTCCCGCATGCGCGGGAATGACGAACCTGAAAACGCAGCAGCCCGAACATGCTGCGGTACATGAACGGGCTGCTGAGAGAAGTGAATTTGCGAAGCCATTGGGCTTCTGAGCGTCATCGCGGCTCAGTTGAACAGGTCAGTGACCGACCATGCCGTGTTGCGGATCGTTCGTGTCACCGGATTGCCTCGTCGCGGTGCCTTGAAGTCCTGCGACTGCTGCTGAGCCTGCTGCGGCCGACGTTGTGCCTGTGCCTGCGGCTGCTGAACCTGCTGCGGCCGGCGTTGAACCTGCGGCCGTGCCTGTGCCTGCGGCTGGCTGTTGCGGATCATCAGCAGATCAAGCGGCTGTTCCTGCGAATAGTCCACCTGCTCCACGTCAGCACCGAAACCGGCCGGTACTTCGTGCATCTGCGGCGCGGCAACGTGCGACTCAACGCCGAATGCCGGTGCCGTCATGCCGATCTGACAACCTTCCGAACATCCCGAACCATAGTCGCAACCTGAACCGTAGCCGCATCCTGAACCGTAGCTGCAGTCGTAGTACACGTTGTTCATACCGTAAGTCGGGCTGCACGGATTTCCCAGATACCGCTGAGTTTCATCCGGCGGGCAAACACGAGCGTGGTACATTGACGGACAGGGCGTCTGAGGAATCATGCCGGGATTCGGACGCCACGTCGGCACCTTTGCATACGTGTAGCCAAGCTGAGTCGTGTCGGTTGGCTGGTAAACCGTCGGATAGTTGCCAACGAATCCACCGCCCTGAGTTCCGTACCACGCCTGCGGCGAGTAGTTCTGGAACCAGATGCCATCCCGATTCACCGGCAGACGAGCAGGCGGTGCCCAGCCGGAATCGCCTGAGCCTTTGGTCGCACAGCAGCGGCACAAAGCGCAGTTGCCGGCACACCCGCCACACCAGTTCATGGCGAAGTTGTTCCAGGTGCGAGTGGCCCGGGCGCGAGCTTCCATGCGACGATTGTCACGCGCGTCCTGGCGGTCCTGGCGGCGATCCTGGCGCGCTTCGCGGTTGCCGCCGGAGCGACGGCAGTTGTCGCAGTCACACTGCGCACCATAACCGCCGGCACCATAGCTGCCACTGAAGTCCCACGCCTGACCACCACCGCAGGCATCACAGCCTTCGCCGCAGCCGTCGGCACATCCGCACGACGGATCCGCGTAGTAGCCGACCTGAGCGTTCGCGACCGTGGCCGTCAGCGTCGCCACTGCAAACAGCGGCAACAGAGTCATTAATTGTTTCATGAGATCCGTCTCCTTCGACGCCGACCTCGGTCGTCGAGAACTTCGTGTTGCGGGTGAGAAAGTTGCGGGTAAGAAAACAGGGTCCGGACGGCACTGACACGCCAGCAGCAGCGACACACCGTGAGCAGCGATGTCACCAGGTGCGGTGCAGCGGATGCTGAGGAGATGTCTGCGGGTTATAAGTCGACAGCGGCGTCAAGCGGCTGGCCGGAGTTCCCCAACTGTAGTTGTACGCATACCGCACAGTCGGCGCGGTGGGCACCGTCATCGGCATCCCGTATCCCTGAACTCCGTAGAGCTGGCCATCGCGAGCGTCGGCATAATCGGGCTGATCCGCGTACGTCACTCGGTACTTTCCGACCGGAGGCGTGCCCTGGCCGCAGGATCCCGAAGGAACCATCCAGCCGAACAGACAGTTGGAAAGTCGCTGGTTGCGGTTCAGGAAGTTGTGCTGCTGACCTCGCCACGCGCGGCAAGCCAGGTTCTTTGAGCCCTTCGCGGGTCGTGCGAACAGAGTACACATCCGCTGGTTGTAGCCGGAACCGTAGCAGCTGTCGCAGCCATCGCTGCCGTTGCAGTAGCAGGGGTTGCACAGGCAAATGTCACAGCCGCAGCACTGGCCACTGTCGCAGCCTTCCGCACAGCCGTCGTAGCAGCCTTCGTAACAGCTTTCATAGCAGCCTTCACCGCAGGATGCGTCGCCACAACTGCCGTAGCCCAGGCCGCAGGCTCCGGTTTCCATACCGCCCGAAACGTAGGTGTCGGCGGCTGGCACCGGAGGCGGCGTCATCTGGCTTTGAAGATGTTTCTGGTTGAAGTCGGCTGGCGGCACATACGTACCGGCGTCCTGCGAAACACCACCGCGAGCATACGCCGTTCGTTGGATGCCCGCTGACGCGCGGCTGTGCGCGACGACCGCGGGTTGGTTGCGTCCTGTGTCGGAAATTCGAACCACGCCCTGCTGTGCGACGGCAAATCCGGAACCTGCCAGCACGCAGACCGCGGCAGCAAACCAGCTCAGGTTGCAGCAAATCGGTCTCATTTTCGTATCACCTGTTTCCAGAGGTTTCACAGCCCACGAGCAGGATCGTTTCCATTCAGAACAAGCCGCAGCGCGTTCATCAGACGGATCGAGCCCCGTGCAGGCCGTTAAAAGATTTGCAGCCCGGACAGCACCGGAATGCGTCGCATTAACTTTGCAGGATCAAAACACCGTGCGTTTTCAGAAGTCCTGTGACCCGCAGCCGGAAGTCACCGGCCGCATTCGCCACGCGGCTTCGTGTCCATCACCTTCAGCGGACGATTGGCGGAGCGAACTTCGCGAAGGGGCTGATGTGTGACTTGTATTTCACGTCAACCGTCGTTCCCTGAAGCTTCCAGTCTTCGTGAGACCAGACGCCGAACGGAGTCACCATCCAGCCGCCGTTGACCTTGTAGTAGTAAGGCGGATACATCGCCTTGTAGCGATGCGGGTACAGCATCTCGTGAGGATGCAGCGCCTGTGTCGGAATTGTCACGCCGCCGACCTGGTGAGGAATTCCGGGAATCGGAGCCGGATACAGTGCCGCACCCGTATGCGGTGCGCCCATCATCGGTGACCCCGTCACAGAGTCGCCAATTCCAGTCATGTACGGACCGGAAACTGCATTTGCCGACGACATCATTCCCGTCGACGAGGCAAACTGAAATGGCGCGCCGGATGATTGGTGGGCTGCAGCCGGAATGCTGTAGGCCTGCCAGTTGTTTGCCGGCTGAACAGGCATCGCCTGACCACCGCCGCTGACGGCGCTGAAATACTGCGGACCCGAAACCCCGGACGAATTCGGCACCGGTGGCGTGTAGTGAATCGGCAGTGGCTGCAGCGGAGCGGCTCCTGGCTGAGGCTGCTGCGGACCGTCGCTTGTCTGTCGAATCTCCGGAGCCTGACGCGCGGCATCCGCCACGACCGCGTGCCGGATCGGCGCGCCACTGCGTCGCTCTGACGTCGCGGATGACTTACGCCACCACGCCACGCCCCGATTGCGATTCTGACCGTTGGTGTCTCCGGCGTTTATGCTGCCGACGCTCAAGGCCGCAACCATGAGCGCTACTATTCCTCTGCGAAGCATCGCTTTGCCCCCTCCGTGGCTGACGAACCCGATCGTCCTGTAAGCAGGTACGGCGAGGTGAAACAAAGCACCTCAGTCGTAAAGTTCGGCTTCTGACGGTTGTGTGGATGAATCATTCATCACTGCTGATACCGCCCTTACCAGGAGTTCCTGGGACAAAATCGGACAAACCGTCG
>CAZHET010000068.1:0-18261 GCA_964531585.1 uncultured Planctomycetaceae bacterium
TGTTCGCCATGCCACAGTTGTCCGCGGCAACGCTGTTCAGCACTTTGCCAATCACCACCGGTCGAGCGGGATTGCCGCCTTCGAACATCACGGCAACCGGAGCATCGAGATCGTGTTCACGAATGGAGCACAGCAGACTTGTCGCCACGAACAAGCCGTCCACCGCCGAAGAACTCAGCACGGGCATTCCGTCGGCAAAGCCCTGGACACGGCACAGGATCACACCGTGAATCGGCGCCTCGGCAGACTCGTCCAGCCGCGCATCCGGCAGCGCGTCTGGTGACGGGACGCAGCCGCCGGCCGGCCCACAGTGCAGTGAAGAAACCGTTGCGGTCGATGTCGCCATGAGTTCAGTTCTCCGCGATCTTCGCGCCCTTCAGGACCATGTCGCCGCCGGCTTTGGCAACGATTTTTCCGGACCCTTTGACCAGAATGTCCGAGCCTTCCAGAGTAATTTTGCCGTCGGACTGCATAATCAGCTTGCTGGCTCCGCAAGTGATTTCGAACTGGCTTCCGGCCGAAATGGAGTAGCTGACGCCGACCGCCGTTGTCTTGTTCATGCCGACTTCTTCGGCGCTGATGAAACCGACGGCGGTGTTCATCGCGGCTCCCACGGTCAACGCGTTGGCGGCTCCAATCGAAGACGTCTTTAACGCACCGACGATCTCGTTGTACATCACGCCGATGGTTTCGTTTTTCATTGAGCCAATGGATGTGGTTTGAGCGGTGCCGACGGTGATGGCCTGATTGACGCCAATCGTTTCGGTGTGATTGGCTCCGACGCTGACAGCCTTGTTGACGCCGATGGTGATCGTTTCGTTGTTGCCGACCGTGCGCTGGCGATCGACTCCCACGAACTGAGTCTGATTGTTGCCGACATCCAGCGTCTGATCGTGATTGACGTTGCTGTTCATGTCGTACTGAGCATTGACGCGGAGCTGCTCCCTGCCCGGAGTGTCGTCCATGGACAGTTCGTTGTAGCCGGTGCCCATGTACGTTTTGGTCATGTTGCCGCGACGCGTCTTCTGTGCCGGCAGATCGAACGGCGGCATATTGGCCGCGTTATAGACCCGGCCGGTGATCATGGGGCGGTCGGGATTGCCTTCCAGAAAACTGACGATGACTTCTTCGCCGATTCGCGGCAGATCCATCATGCCCCAGCCCTGTCCGGCGTGAACCTGCGACACTCGCATCCAGCAACTGCTGTTCTCATTGTTCCTGCCGTAGCGATCCCAGTGGAACTGAACCTTCACGCGGCCGAATTCGTCGGTGTAGATTTCTTCACCGGCAGGCCCGACGATGATGGCCGTCTGAGGTCCGCGGATCATCGGCCGCGGAGTTGTTCGCGGATGACGATACGGCACCGACGCCGGAATGCAGCGGAAGTGGTTTTCATAGCCCGCCGACGGCGTTCCGCCCGTGACGAACTGAGCCGACGCGTCCATGTAATGCCGAATGCCCGTGACCACATATTCCTGCCCGGCTTCGCGTTCGGAATGATGCCGCGCCATCGTAAATTTCACGCCCGCCGAAAAACCGCGGCATGAACTTTCGCCCTTGACGACGTCATGACCGACCTCTTCCGCTTCGATGCGCAGCCGCACGTCGGTCTCGCCGTCATTGCGGCCGTAGTATTCGCCTGGGTATTCGTAGACTTCGAACGCGCGGCTTTCCGCCACCTCCATCAGCGTTTCGGTGTTCGCCAGCAGGTCCGCGTTGGGAGCCTTGAAGTCGTAGTCCTTTTCCGCCCAGCGCCCCGTGCGGAACTCAACGCTGTGTTCCCACTTCCAGACTTCATTGGAATCGTTGCGTTCGCTGAGATTGTCCGCGAAGACAACCTCCGGCTCCAGCCCCGGCTGACAGGCGGCGGCAGTGTCTGCCAGGACCAGCACATGCCTGCCTTCTTCGTGTCGGAAGAAATAGTAAATCCCGGCTCGTTCCATCAGCCGCGACACAAAGTTGAAGTCGGACTCGTTGTACTGAACGCAGTACTCCAGTGTCCGGTGGCTGGCCCTGATGAACGATGTATCAAAGTCCGTGAAGCCGCGTTCCGTGAAGACCTGTTTCACGATTTCCGGAATCGTCTTGTGCTGGAAGATGCGGCAGTCCTGGTTGCGAGTCAGAAACCACAGCCACGGAACCACCTGAGCACGATACATACTCAGCCGGTCACCTCTGCCAAGATAGTCAAACCGGTTGACGAAACCGCTGAAGTGCCGCACCTGATCGGCCGGCGTCATGACCCAGAAGGCGATCGGCTTGCCGACAAGATCCTGCCCACGGATGTTGTCGTCTTCCGAACGCAGCCCCAGCGAATAGGAAAACAGCGTCGACATTTCCTCAACGCCCTCAAAGTCCGCAAGCAGCAGCACGTCTGTGCCAAGGACTGTGTGGACTCCGATTCGACGCGTTTCCTGAGTGTACGTGTTGGGCATCGTCGCACCGGTCATCAATGAAGGGAAATCGACGGCTCGCGCCGTACTCTATGCTGCGACAGGCCCCGCTTTCCAGCAGTTAAGTCAACGTTTGTCCGACCTCGCTCAAATATGAATATTGATGTGGGATTTTGTCCATCACTCCGAGGAACCAGTAATACGTCGATGTCGACGGTAGTCCCACAACACAACCAAGAACGCCACGAAGTCGTAGGCGGAGTGCGCCGTGACGGGAATCAGCAGGTTCGGCGTGCCGTCAATCATCATCAGCGATGTCAGATAAAGTCCGATGAAGCCGGCCAGCAGCGCGTACATCGGTGTCACGGCGTGAGCAAACCCGAACAGCACGTTCGTAAACATGATGGCCAGAGTCGGGTTCCAGGCGTTCATCCACTGGTACAGAAATCCGCGGAACAGAATCTCTTCGCAGACTCCGGCCAGCAGCGCCAGAAAGAAGATGTCGATCATCCGGCAGCGGTGCAGGTACGGGCCGATGACGTCTCGCAAAAAGACGCGAATCTGCTGCAGCGCGGGAAACGACGTCGCATACGCCACCACCAGCAACAGCAGCATCGGCAGCGTGGCGATCAGGCCCAGGCCGAAGTCGCGCACGTTCCAGTGCAACTGCGCCGTCGCGTCAATTCCCACGATTCTGCCCAGCACCAACGCGACAACGAGCAGCCCGCCTTCAAACAAACCGGCTCCGATCAGGAACTGCGACTGCGTCAGCGGGTCTCGTTGCGGCTGGTCTTCAGACATGCGGTGATCTTACGCCGCCGCGATTTCACGAGCCACCGATTCGGCCTGCGAACGGCACTGCCACGACGCTCGAACGCGAGCGGTGCCAGTTCGACCTGCGTGGCGGCGACCTTCGCGACGGCGAGCGGCGCGACGGCGAGCGGCGCGACGTGAGTCCGCCATCACGGCCGCCCGGATCGCCATGTGTCGCCCGGATCGCCGCGTGCCGCCCGGATCGCCATGTGCCGCCGGTCCGGCACGATCGCGGGCTGACGTCCTGCGGCTCGCCGCGGGGCGTTGCCATCACACGTTGCCATCACGCGTTGCCATCACCCGGTGCTCGTCGTTCATGCGCGAAAGGGAGGCCGTCCGGCCGAAGCCGAACGGCCTGGGAGGAGATGACGATGAAGCGAACTTCACCGCCAGCAGTGACTCCCGAAAGTCCCTCTTCACACAGGAAAGTTGCACCCAGTTCACCCGTTGCCGGCGCGCACCGGTTGCGCAACCGTCAAGGGGGAATTTTGAAAACCAGCGCACGCAGATGCGGCCCACGACGTACACCGACGAGCGTCACAACGCCAGGCCGTTGTAAATCGCTCAAAACACTCAGAGCGAATGCAGACTTGCGCCTGGCGACTCGCCCGAACACTGCCTCGTGGACAAAATCGGACGGACCCTCCCTGATCCGTCCGACCTCTCGTGTTGTCGTCAACAGGCTGGCTGGTTGTAGCCCGACCGGTCAGCCTGACCAGTTACTCGGCGCTCTTAACGGTGCGGATGATCCGAGCCGCGACCTTGTAAGGATCGGCGTTGGATGCCGGGCGGCGATCTTCCAGCCAGCCTTTCCAACCGGCTTCGACCGTCGCCACCGGGATGCGAATCGACGCACCACGGTCGGAAACTCCGTAGCTGAACTTGTCGATGGACTGCGTTTCGTGCAAACCGGTCAGACGTTTTTCGTTGTCGTGGCCGTAGACCGTGATGTGGTCCTTGATCGTCGGAGCGAACGCCTGGCAGATTCGATCGTAGACCGCTTTGTCACCCGCGTTCCGCAGCGTCGAATTTGAGAAGTTCGCGTGCATCCCTGAACCGTTCCAGTCCGTCGGCCCAAGCGGCTTGGGATGCCAGTTGATGGCGATGCCGAATTTCTCAGCGGTTCGCTCCGCCAGATAGCGAGCAATCCAGGTTTCGTCACCGGCGCGCTTTGCGCTTTTGGCGAATGTCTGGAACTCCCACTGACCTGCGGCGACTTCTGCGTTGATCCCTTCGACGTTCAGGCCGGCTTCCAGACACATGTCCAGATGCTCTTCCACGATCTGACGGCCGAAGGCGTTCTTCGCGCCGACCGAGCAATAGTACGGGCCCTGCGGAGCCGGATAGCCGCCTGGCGGAAATCCCAGCGGCAGATTATGTTCGGCGTCCCACAGAAAATACTCCTGTTCGAAGCCGAACCAGAAGTCCTCATCATCATCGTCGATGGTCGCCCGACCGTTCGTTTCGTGAATCGACTTGTCCGCATTCAGGACTTCGGTCATCACCAGGTACGCGTTGACGCGACCGGGATCCGGGAATACTGCGACTGGTTGCAGCAGACAGTCAGAGGCTCCCCCTTCGGCCTGCTGAGTCGAACTGCCGTCGAAGGACCACAGGGGGCAGCTTTCCAGCATGCCGTCGAATTTGTCGACGATCTTCGTCTTGCTGCGCATTCCCTGAGTGGGCTTGCTGCCATCCAGCCAAATGTACTCCAGCTTCGTTTTCGCCATGTTCCCGCTTACTCCTGCTGTTTTTTGAATTCGCAACTTCGCCGCTGTTCTGGACACGAACAATTCGTGCTGCGCGTCGCTCCACGCGGCCTGAGCCCCATCCCTGACCGAAACGTCCGAACGGCAGCCCACGCGGCCACCTGCACAATAAATTCAGATCGTTCCCCTGCAAGGCGCACCGCGTATCGCGGCTGCCTTCAGATTACGCACGCCTGCACGATCCTTGTGCAGACAGTCGGTCTGAATGCGTTCAGAACCACTGCCAACGGTATAACGCATACGACGTGCCAGGAACAGGGAGGCGGGCCGACGCACGGTGAGATCGCGTTCGGCGAGCGGCGCGACGTCAGTCCGCCATCGCGGCCGTCCGGATCGCCATGTGCCGCCCGGATCACCATGTGCCGCGGGTCCAGCACGATCGCGGACTGACGTCCTGCGGTGCGTCGGCTGGGTTCCCGCATGCGCGGGAATGACGGTGTGGGGGAATGACGGTGGGGCTGGCCTGGGCTGGCCCTATGGCAGCGGCTCACCCTACGGCAGCGACCGCAGCAGTTCGTCAAGGCCGTCGCGTTCGCTGTAGGGACGCACTGACGAATACCACGCACCCCACGTTTTGTAGGCCTGAGTTCGCCAGGCATTCGCAACTTCGACGCGTCGTTCGTCCGACGCGCCTTCTTCCAGACCGGCCAGCGGATCTGAGGAGATGCCGAAACCGCGAGGCTTGCGGGAGATGAACCGCAGAGCTTCCAAAGCATCCGCATTGACTCCCACATTCGGATCACGCAGACCTTCGAGCATCAACTGCACCATCGAAAAATCGCCCGTGCGTCCGAGAGCCCAATACGCGACGCGGCGTTTTTCCGGATCAGGATCCTTCAGCAATTTCTTCAGGTTGTCGACCTGACCAATCAGTTCCTCAGGCGACCCGAAGCGGATTCTTTCGACAACATCCAGAGCATCAACATCCAGGCTGGCGAAATCCTGGCCTTCCAGTGAGGCCAGCAGTTCGTCCAGCGGACCGATTTCCTTTTTCTCCCTGCCCTCCGGATTCATGAACTTCAGCAGATCGCGATTACCCTGCTGCCCACCGGCTCCGATGCCTTTCAGAATCTGCTGAGTCGACTTCATATAGAACAGAATGGCGAAGCTGGTTCCGATGTTTGCGCCGGTGAATGTGGGAAAGCTGCCGTTCTCGGCCTGATACGTCAGCAGGCCATCTCCATACGTGACGTACAACGGCTGGCCATCGACAGAATCGACCTGATGAAGCGCGGCCGCACGTTCCAGCGCGTAGTAGAAATAGATTTTGTTTAGAGCCGGGCAAATCGGTTTGAAGCGGACCTGGTTCCACTGGAACGCGCGTTCCACACGTTCATGAATGGCGCTCACGGAGACTTCCGGACGATAATCGCCAGCGACCGGTGCAGCGGCTCCCTGGGTTTGAGCCTGTCGCAGATCGTCCGCCGGATCGATTTTTTCGAGGACGCCGAACTTGAGTTCCGTGTTTGACTTTTCGCGTTTCCGTTCCCACTGCCCGTGCAGCAGCAGCCGTGTGATGGACAGGCTTCCTGCGCCTGCCATGGTCATGGTGTATGTGGACGCACCATTTCCGTCGCCTTTGTTGGTTCCCGGCCGGTATCCCCAGCCGGAATCCGGATTTCCGCTGCCCAGGTGCCATTTCGCAGCACGGTCAACGACTTTCAGCGACACGTCGCAGCCCGCTCGCTGAGCGGCCCACAGCGCGAGCAGCGCGTACTGGCACATGCTGGTATCGCCGGGGTTTTCCGGAGTATCTGACCATGATCCGTCCGGCCGCTGCACTGCCGCGACGTAGGCAGCGATGTTCTGCAGATTGCTGAAGTACTGGTCGGGATTCAGATCCGCCAGCAGCATCGCGTCGACACCCGCGAGATACAGGTGGTCGTAACCAACGCTGCCATAATTGCGGGCGTCCCGTGACCGGTTTTCAGCTTCGTGCAGGCCGTCGGCAACGACGGGATCGGTGATTGGCACTCCGGCCTTGAACAGTGCGTAGGCCACCAGTGACTTTTCACGTTCTGCAAGCCTGGCATCCTGGAGAAACGTCACAGCTCGGCTGACTGCGGCATCGAACCGCGGGATGCTTGTGGAGTGCAACTGGCCGCTTGCGCTGTGCGGAACCGCCAGAATTCCAGCGATCACCAGGGCGAAAAACGGAAGGCCGCGTGAACACGACAACCGGCTGCGAGCGACGTCAGACATCTCGGACTCCTGCGAATGATCTCACCATCCGTCTGATTGTACTTCGAGCGACCACGTTTCACATCCTTTGATTGTCGTCCACTCACAAACGACCGATTCGGCAATCAGCCGGAGTGCGTTAGCGCCCGGTTTTCGCTGGAACCGGACGCTAAGAACCGGTCCGATTTCAAATCCGTGTTCTCGTACGATGGCCTTCCAGGGCCGTCGGCATTAGCGCGACGGCCCTGGAAGCCCATCGTACGGTATTGTTCCTGGACAGATTCTAACGCCTTTCGGCCCACGGGGACCTGAATTGCGAACGAATCCAGGCTATCGCCTGGTGGCTGCGACGACTTCGTCAATGGCGGCGAGCAGCCGGTTCATTTGTTCTGTGGAATCTTCGTACTCCGCGAGGTAGCGCTGGTTGGCCGTTCGCATTTCCTCACAGCGCTGAGGATTCTGCACCAGGCTGCTCAGAGCCGCCACGATGGCGGAGTCATCGTTTCCGTCAGCGAACAGCGCCTGAAACCCCAGCGTCTGCAGGAATCGGTATTCCGGCGATTCTGCCAGCACCGGCACACCTCCCGCCGCTGCGGCCTGCAGCACGCTTGAAGAACGCATGTCGCCGGTGCCCAGCAGCGACACTGCGATGTCAGCCACAGACATCAGTTCCGCGCAGCGCTGCAGCGGGACGTTTCCGTCCGCGAAGTAGAATCGGCGGGCCAGGCCGCTGCGGCTGAGTCGTTCGCGGGCGGCGGCGACCGACTGCTCCGTTCCGGCTCCCGCCAGAAGCACGAAATACGTGTGCTCGAAACGCTGAGCGATCGTGATGAATGCATTCAGCGTTTCCGTGGCTCCCCACAGCGGAACAAACCGGCGACAGTTCATCAGAATCGTGCCGTCCGCGGGGAATCCGATGTCCGCCGTCACGCGAATCCGTTCCGCTGCTGACGCCTGGCGGAACTGCGACAGGTTCACTCCCCAGGAAACCGGCCGGACACGGCTGTCATCCGCTCCCAGACGCCGGACCAGTTGTTCCGTTGCGGACTGCGATGACGGCACCAGCAGTTCGCAGTTTCTGACGGCATAGCGCACCATCCGGTCGACGAACGGCGAGGTCTCCACGTTCAGAAAGATGTCCGCTCCCCAGGGAAACAGAATTCGGGGGATGCCGCGGCACCGGCCGGCCGCCATTCCGTAGGCGGCCAGTTCCTGAGCGAACACGAAGTCGGGTTGCTCGCGGCGGACGGCTGTCGCGCAGGCAAACGAATCCCAGAACGCATCGACCCAGCAGCACTGCCACGCAGGCGGTTCCGACCGACCGGTGGCACGCTGATACCGCCGCAGAAACCAGCGCGGCCACCGTGCTTCGATCCATCGCAGCAGCGGATTTACGACTCGCAGCGGCCGAGTCCACCAGGGACGACAGCCGGCGATGTGAACGATTCGCACGCGGTCGTCGAACGCGGCGGCGACCGGTTCGCGTGTCACGACAACGGTCGAAAGTCCGCGGTCCGCCCATTCTTTCGCCAGCGACTGAACAAAGATGCTGTCGGAGTTTCCCAGAATCGCAGCCTTCGTTGTCGGGCGGTTCACTCGCCTGATCCTCCGCGATGACCGGGGAAGTCATGCACCAGGCGGATGTCGGCAGGCGATCGCTGCTGTTCCGTCACAACGGATCGAACTTCGGACGCGGCATCGGTGATGGTTCGCAGCAGTTGGCCGATGCGGCGAATGGATTCTTCACCGACGCGGGTTCCTGTCGGCAGTGCCATGACGCGATCTGCAATTCGTTCGGTCACCGGCAGCACGGGAACTGATTTCGATGCGTAAACCGGCAGGCGATGAATGCCCGGATAAAAGTAACGGCGAGCCATCACGTTTTCCGCGTTCAGAGCACAGATGATCTCATCCCGCGTCAGCGGCGACACGTCGGGATCGACGACCACGACAACGTACTGAAAGTTTCGCTGTCCCGATTCACCGAAGCGAAACAGATTCAGGCCGGGAACAGACTGCAGTTCGTCGGCCCAGATCTCGTAGTTCGTGCGATTGACGTTTAGAAAGTGATCCATCGACGCCAGCGACGTCAGCCCCATCGCCGCACACAGTTCGCTCATCTTTCCGTTGGTTCCCACCATGCCGACGTCGTCCGTGCCGCGAAAGCCGAAGTTTCGCAGCAGCCGCAATCGGTCGGCGAGCTTCCCGTCGGACGTCACGACCGCTCCGCCTTCACCGGACTGCACGAATTTCGTGGCATGGAAACTCAGAACCTCACACCGGCCGAAGCTGCCAATTCGCCGGTCACCCAGACTGCAGCCGAATGCGTGCGCGGCATCAAACAGCAACGCCAGATTGTGTTCCGTGGCAACCTGTTCCAGGCCGGCGACGTCACACGGTTCTCCCCACAGATGCACGCCGATAATGCCGGACGTTCGCGGTGTCACCAGCGAACGTACCGCGTTGACATCCAGCGTATGCGATTGCGGGTCGATGTCGCAGAACACCGGCGTCAGGTGCTGCCAGCGAACGGCATGAACCGTGGCCACGAATGTAAAAGACGGAACGATCACTTCACCGGTCAGGTCGCAGGCCGTGATGGCTGCTTCCAGTGCGGTGGTGCCGTTTGTCATGGCGACGCAGTGGCTGACACCGCAGCGTTCCGCGATTTCCCGTTCGAATTTCTGAAGCAGCGGCCCGTCGTTTGTCAGCCAGTTTCTGTCCAGACACTCGTCAATCAGTGAGTGCAGCAGCGCGCGGTCACCCTGATTCGGTGCGCCGACATGCAACGGAGATGCGAACGCCGGGCGGCCGCCCAGAATGGCCAGGTCAGCACGGCCGGTCTTCATAGAGTGCCTTGCGGGATGAACGGAAACTGCTGAAATGAGTGGAAGTCACCGTTCAGAATGTAGCGGTTCACCGCACCGGAAGCAGAGATGACGCGAAAGAATTTGTGGATTTGGGGAACGGGCGGACATGCCCGAGTCGTCGCGGATGCCGTGCGTTCCTCCGACGAGTTCACAATTGTCGGCTACATCAATAACGTGTACGAAGAACAAAGCTTCGACGGGCGACCGGTCGTTTCGGATCTCCGTGATGCGGCCGTACAGGACGCGAACGGGCCGGCGTTTTTCATTCTGGCATTCGGTGATATCGCAGGTCGTCGGCGAGCCATCATGCAGTCTCACGAATCAAGCCTGCGTCCGGCGACCGTTGTCCACTGTGCCGCGAGCGTCCTGAGCGGTGCGCGGCTCGGCGACGGCTGCTTCGTCGCAGCTCACGCGGTCGTCGGTGTGGACGTGGTCGTGGGAAATCACGCGATCATCAATACCGCGGCTTCCGCCGATCACGACTGCCGGATTGCCGAAAATGTCCACCTGGCACCTGGCGTCAGACTGGCCGGCTCCGTTCACGTCGCACAGGACACTCTGGTCGGCATCGGAGCCTGTGTGTGCCCGCGTGTTTCCGTGGGTGCCGAATGCATCGTCGGGGCCGGCTCGGTCGTGCTGCACGACGTTCCCGACCGAACCGCCGTCTTCGGCATTCCCGCCGAACCGTCGCACACGGCAGCTCACTGAACGGACCGCAACGGCCGAAGGAGCTGAAGTCGACGGTCGGCGGAAAAGACGCTGCTACAGTCCGGCTCCGAAGTCCTCACCCGCCGGAGGTTCGGCGAACTCCTCTTCGATGCCTGCCGCCCGTTTGCCGTCTCCTGTGCGTGACGTCGACTTTGGTCGCGGTAATACCGAACGCAGTCCGTCAATGTGCTCAAACAGATCGGGTCGAATGTCTGCCCACATTGGGTCAAGAATGAAATCAACGCCTTCGCGTCGCGCGAGCTTTGCTGCCGGGACAAAGTCACTGTCACCAGCAACGAGAATGATTTGATCTACAAACCGCTTGTAGCACATCGACGCAATGTCGAGCCCGATCCTCATGTCGACGCCCTTCTGCTTCACGTCATATCGCACATCCTCTTCCGTCAGGTCGTTCACTGTGATTTTCTTCTTCAGCAGCTCCTTCATCTGATTCTGATGCAGCGTCCAGTGGCCACTTTTTTCATTCAGGTCGCCGAGTCTCAATGCAACCTTTCTCAGCTTCTTCAATTCGGTAAAAAACGCCAGTCGCCATTGTGCAGTCGGTGTCTTCGAGAAATCGATCGACTTGCCGGTAATTGGATTGTGCGCCTTCTTCTGCAGTGGCGGGCAGTCGTAGTAGAAGATGCGAAAGAGCCTCCGGGCACGCGGCTGCCCATCCTGATTTTTTCCAGGGTCCTGCAGGTGTCGCCGACACATCCTGTGCATTCCGTCCGCCACTTCTGTTGGTGTTCGGTCGCCGCAAACCGTCCTGTAGCGCCGCAGAAAGAATCCCCCGTCAACCAACACGGCAGTCGCCATTCCTGTTACCCACAAAAAAAGCCCCTGGGTTCGGCAACCTCACAATCGTGTTGAGGATGCGTACTGCCAAGGGGCGGATTATTTCCCGGAATGATACCATTCATATCGGTTCGTGGCAATTTGGCAATCGCCATGTCTCGTTGATTCTCCTGGTGATCGCCACTCTCAGGTCAGGCGACGAAGTGATGCCACCGCATGCCCCGGCGTGCGGTCGTCGCGTCGTCTGAAGGCAACGTCATTCGCCACAACCGGGTTGCACTTGTCGGTACTCCCGCCATCACTCAGACTTCCCGGTGCCATTTCCGACGTGTCACCCACCAGATCGCCGTGATCAGCGGAACGGCCACCAGGCTGACTCCCGCAAGGTAGCCCACTGCCACGCCGATCATGCCGTGGCGCGTTCCCAGCCAGTACACCAGAGACGCAATTGTGACGTTGGACACGATGGCCGCCGCCATAAACGGGTCGCGTTTGTGGGCTCGCACGTACAGATTAGCACATTGAGCGAAGTGCATCACGACCAGCGCCAGCGAGGCGATCGCCGCGACGGAAACGTCCGGCAGCCGGGCGGCGATGCGGTCGAAGAACCAGTTCGACCAGTGTCCCACCACCCAGACTCCCAGCGAAAACGCCGTCCCTCCAGCAGCCATCAGCAGCACCGAGATGCGGCTAAGCCGGAAGAAGTTCTCGTCCAGTTCGGCAAACTTCCGACCGGCGATCAGCGTCCCGAACAGCGGGCGGCGAGTTTCCACCCATGCCAGCGATGCCGCCTGAATGGCCGTCAGAATCGTCCACATCATCCCGAACCGCGCCGCTTCGCTTTCACTGCGCCAGAACAGCACCAGTCCGGCCAGGTGAGTCGCCAGCCACAATAACGCTCCCTGAATCGCGATCCTCCACTGCAGAGGCAGGACTTCGTCTTTCCAGCTTATCGTGGCGGCTGGCGGAGGTGTCCGAAACGCCGCGAAGAAGCCTCGATAACGATACGCCACAAGGTAGAACTCGCCGAGCAGTCTCACGGCCGCGGACCCCGCCAGCGCCCACAGTCCCAGGCCGCCGGCAATCAGAATCCACACAACCGCCGATCCCGCGATGCCCTGCCAGAACCGCACGCGATTGACGACCGGCAACTGCCCGCAGCCCTCCAGAATGGCCGTCAGCGGCAGCAACGCGAGCTGCAGGCCGGTGAAGAAGACGAGTCCCAGCCAGGGCGAGATCCAGATGACGGCAATGTTGTGGTCCGCTCCGGGATCGGCGAGCAGCGCGACATCAGTCCTCTTTCCGTCGGGTTCAGACTCAGCGGCGTCTCCCGGATGATCGCCGACTGACGTCTGGCGGCTCGCCTGGTGCAGTTCCGTGCGACTGCTCGCCGCGTCTTCGAAGAACACAATTCCCGCCACGGACACCGCCGCGACGAACACCAGCGACGCGATCGCGTACCACTTCACCGCCGTTCGGCCCAGCGACACCAGCCGCGACCGTTTGTCCGCGTCGCCTGCGATC
This sequence comes from uncultured Planctomycetaceae bacterium, assembly GCA_964531585.1. Taxonomy (GTDB): domain Bacteria; phylum Planctomycetota; class Planctomycetia; order Planctomycetales; family Planctomycetaceae; genus JAWKUA01. Next base: position 13,057 of record CAZHET010000068.1, read on the forward strand.
CGGTTGCCTTCAAAACTCAGCCCCGACCATTCGTGACTGGCCACATTGATCAGCACGACGTGCAGGCCGAGTTCCACGAACACCTGCATCGCCAGCAGATTCAGAAACGCGTAGTAATACGCCTGCTGACTGACGGAAAAGCAGAACACGATCAGCAACTGCGTTACCGGGCCGGTCAGCAGTTGCCACAGCCGCGCCATCACCGCAAACGCGACCGCTCGGTCGACTCCCATCCGGCGAGCAACGCGGATGGCCAGAGGCTCCGACGAATGGTGCTCGGGCGAGTCGGTGGAATTCATCGGTTGTGCTGTGGAAGTCGGTGTCGGGAAGAACCTCGTCCTCCCGTTGCAGATTGCCAGAGGCTATCTGAGAATTGTCAAGTGCAGGGATTGTCAGCCGACGGCGCTAGCCGCGGGCGTCGAAAACGCGGCGTTTTCCAATCGTAAACCCGCGGTTAGCGCCGTCGGCTCACTCAGATAGCTTCTACGCTCGCGACGTCGCGAATGACGAAGTCGACATGGAATTTCTCCGGCCGGTCAGAAATCCACATGGCTCCTTGCAATCGATGCGCTGTGGTAGTTTCGGCCGGACTGCCGCCGACCACAAGCCGACCGCATTTCGCCGGGTCTGCTTCGCGGGAAAGGCGGGGCCGGGCATGCGTCCCGACGATGCTTTGTTCGGTCCGGTGGATCGTCGACGCTACGTTTTCCGCAGTGCTCGCAGCATTCTTGCGTCGGCGGGAGCAAGGGACGATTCGGCACCGAGCTGAATGAGTTCTTCCACCAGGCGATCGGCGGCATCCGGCTGGCCGGCAGACTGCAGAGCCTTTGCTTCGTACAGCCACGACGTCGCCAGCCGTTCCGATCTGGGAATTGACGACAGAATCTGCAGCGCCGTTGTTGCGTCGCCGCCGAGCAGCAGCACGAGGGCTCGTTCTGCGCGAATCTGCGGATCGGAAGGAGCGACGCGGGATGCTGTGGCGGAGTAGTTCAGCGCGCGGGTCACATCGCGGTTGCTGACGGCAAGAATCCACGCCGCTCGACTGAACGCGGCTGCGTTCCGGCGATCGTGCCGGATAAGCTGTTCCAGCACGGCCAGCGCGTCGTCGTATTGTTCGAACAGAATCAGCGATTCGGCATAAGCCATTCGCAGCGACACGCTGGCCGGATGTTTCTGAATCAACTGCAGCAGTCCCTGTTGAGCCATCGCCTGCGCTGCCGCTCGATCGCGTCCACGGCGCAGACATTCCAGCCAGGTGAACGCCACGATTTCGGGATTCACCGACGTGCCGGCCTGCTGCAACGCCAGCGCGGCATCTTTCGCCGAACGGTATTCGGCGATGAAGCCGATGTACGCCGGCAGGTATTCCGGCGCGATGTCTGCCAGTTGCCTGTGAGCGGATTCGGCCGCGATGATCAGTTGCGGAACGACGCTGTGACGACCGGCATTGGTTTCCAGCTTCGCGACGTCGGCCGCGACGTTGGCGATGATCCGCAGCGTCTCGTCCTCGGCCAGCCCGCCCGTCACTGCGGCGGACTGAAGCTGATGCTGCCACGCGCTGACGGCCTGAGCGTCATCTCGCAGCACCAGCATTCGCAACAGGCTTGTCTGAGCATACTCATCGGCCGGATCGCGCTGCACGGCGGCTTCCAGAGTTCGCTGCAGCGCGGGCGAATTCTGCAGCACCTGACGTCGGGCGCGATCCAGTTGCGGATGCTGAGGCTGCCGTCGCGCGGCGGCATCCAGATGATCAAGCGCCAGCGATGGACGTCCCTTCGCAAACAGCAGGTCCGTTTGCAGCAGCGTTCGCTGCACATCGTCGCGAATTGCCGGATGGGTGTCGCTCAGCAACGTCTCCACTTCCGACCAGTCACGACGAGCCTCCGGCTGCGACAGGTTGTATTCGATCAGCAGATTGGCCAGAAACGCGGGAACGCCGGGAACGTGCTGCAGCCGACGGTATTCGATGATTGCTCGCCCCGCATCCTGCTGCTGAAGGTAGGCCGTGGCCATGCCCAGGCGACCGCTGACAGAATCGGGGTCGGCCTGCATCAGCGAACGAAACGATTCCCGCGCGGCCACGGAATCTCCGGCGTTCTGCTGGCACAGAGCCAGGCTGACGGACGCCCGCGAACGAATGTCTTCGTTGTCGCCGGCAAGACTCATCGCCAGCCCGAATGCGTTCGCGGCGGGCTGCCACTGGTGTTCGGCCATGAACAATCGCCCCTGCATGAACTGCCAGTGAGCCCGCGGCAACGCTCGTTCCGGCAGCTTCCCGAACACCCGGCGAGCGCGTTCCGTTTCGCTGCGACTGACCAGAAAATCGATCAGCAACTCGTGCAGCCGGTAGTCTTTCGGAGTGTGGCGGATCCCGTCTTCCAGCGTGGCGATGGCTGCGGTGTGTTCACTGCCCAGCCATAAAGCCGTCGCCAGCAGCAGTCGCTGTGCCGCGGAATCCGGGCTGACCGCTACCTGCTGTGCCAGATGCTGACGCAGCCGGTTGTACTCGATGTTCGACGTGCGCGGAGCCGCGTCGCGTTCGGTCGTCTGGCGGAATGTCTGCAGCAGCAGCGTGTTCACCTGAATGTCCGCTGGCTGAACGGCTGCCGCCTGCCACAGGTCGACGGCCGCCTGTTCGGGACGCTGTTGCTGCAGAAGCCACGCCGCTCGGATGCGCCGCGACTCCGGCGTATCGTGAGTTGCGATCATCTGATCCAGCACCGCTGCCGAACGGTTCAGATCGGGAATGCGTCCGTCCTGTTTGTCAGAGTACAGGTTCGCCAGATGTTCGAAGGACTGCGGCGTCGCGTCGGGAAGCAGGATCGCTCTTTCGAAATGCGATTTGGCAGCGTCAACATGGTCCAGATGTTCTGCCACCAGACCGCTGTAATGCCACACAGCCGCTCGATTGGTCAGGCGAGTTCGCAGCGAGTGCAAATGAGCTTCCGCGTCCGACCAGCGATCCAGTTTCGCGGCGACCTGAACCTGCCGCAGCCGAAGTTCGTCGTCGTCCTTCGCGTCCAGCAGCATCTGCTCGTTCATCACGAAGGCTCGCTGCCAGGCTTCAACCGCGGGATGTTCCAGCAACAGCTCGGCCACAATCCGACGAACATCCACGTCGCCGCCGCGGAACATCAGGTACTGGTCCAGCAGTTCCAGGGCTCGCGGCCGTTCGCCGGCTTCCAGAGCCGCCAGCCCGGTGCGTTTCAGATAGTCGCTGGTCGCGCTGACCTGCCGGCTGTGCAGGCGACCGACGCCGAAGTGCAAAGCGGCCAGTGCCGTCAGCACAATGACCAGCGCTTTGACGTTCAACACTCGCTTCTGCAGCGAAGGTTTCTGGTTGTCGGTGGCGTAACCCATAAGACGAATCGTTGTGAGTAGATGTTCCGCGGTACGTTGCTGACGCCGTGACCTTCAGGCACGAATAACTCGAAAGGGCAGGGCTCGTCGGTTGATTCGGTTGAGTCGGTCAACGCGACACCGGGACGACTCCCGGAATCGCTGCACCGCTGACTCGCACCATCGGTTCGGGAACGACAACAAACAGCCAGTCCAGCAGCTTCATTTCCAGAAAGAACAGCACCACGGCAACCGGCAGCAGCAGCCAGGCGCTCAGGTGATAGAAGATTCGGTCGGCAGCGGCGGCGCCGTACCAGTGAAATGCCACGGCGGTCGCTACGACGCGAGCAACGTTGCAGAAGAACGCGATTGGAATCGCGCTAAACAGAATCAGCACGTTCTCCCACATCGCTCGCCGAGTCGCGATGAGTCCCGCGACGGCGACCGCAAGAAACACCAGCAGCATTCGCAACCCGCTGAACGCTTCCGCAACGCTGAACTGCCGGTCGCCCAGAAGGATCTGACGTTCCGATGCAACTGCCGGGACGCCAAATGTCTGGATGTAGTAGGTCGCTTCCTGAGCACCGAATGTCTGCGCCGGCGCGGACAGCAGAGTTTCGAAGCTCTGCGGCAGCGGAAACAGAAAGATCAGAAACAGGACGGCCGGCCAGACTCCGTAAAAAAATCGCCGACCCCACACGCCGAGCACGATTCCCGCGATGGCCGTCATCCCCGCAGCCGCGTCAATCGCGGGGATGTGAAAATACACGGCCAGCAGGTGCAGCACGACGGACACCGCCAGGACGGCGATTCCGAAGAGGTTGTACCGAGCCGTACCGGCGACGATTCTGTCACGACGCAGCCAGCCCAGCAGCAAAGCGATCAGCGGCACGCCAAACCCGTGAGCGTATTGCGGTTCGTCGGCCCAGCGCTGAATCAGCAGACCGAGCGGCTGACGAAACAAAAGTCCCGCGGCGACGCACAACGCGATCGTTGCCGCGGCTCGAACAGGCCAGTCAGGGCAGCGCCAGCGGGAATGATCAGCGGCTTCGGTCACGGTGTCACGGCTTCCACGGCACAGGATTCAGGGTTGACGAAGTCTGACGCGCAGACAGAACCCGCGCTGCCGAAACGCTACACCAGAATTGCCGGGCAGGAGGCTGCCGCGAAGAGCGAAAGTCGGGGAACGGTGGCCTGCGAAAATTCTGTAGCAGCGGAAACAGTTTTGTCGTTCGGCTGCGAAAGTGCCGCATCGCTCAGAATCGCTGCGACCGGCGCAATTCGAAGAAATGCCCGCTCAGCGGTTTGCGTGCAGGCGGCTGCCCGCACGAAACCGTCCGCCGCGACGAATCCGTCCGCACAAAACCGACAGCTTCGCGGGGGCAGTGGAAGCGGTGGAACAGTTTGCTGATCGAGCACACATCCCGATTTCGCCAGATTCCGCCCTGTGCATCAGACCGGCGCAAGGCTGGTGTGTCACACATTCGGTGTTGACTGCCGTATTCTCGGAGATCATTGATGACAGATGTGTTCCCTGCGATTCGCCGCCAGGGGTAACGCTGTGAAGTATTTGAACCGGCGTAGCTGTGATAGCGCATAGCTGCGGGCGTGAGCCCGCAGTGCGATGGACCGCAGACCGTTTGAGCCGCGAAGCGGCGACAGCAGAGCGACTTTGCTGCCGCCGCTTCGCGGCTCAGGAAAGCGATTGGCGACCTGTTTCTGCGGGCTGACGCCCAATGGCACTCACTTTGTGAGCGGCACGGCGCTGGCCGCCGGTGTCTGCAGTACGAGAAAAATCCCGAAAACGTTCGTCCGAAAAACGCCCTCGAAGTCGGAGGGGTTCAAAAGATGAGGTTCTGATTAGAG
>CAZHET010000069.1:0-18106 GCA_964531585.1 uncultured Planctomycetaceae bacterium
CAAGAATTGTCGGATCAGCCAGGTACTGGACGTACGACGTCGTCAGCAACTGGCGGGATTCCAGCAATTCAATCGCCGTCGGCGAGAGACCCCGGCGGCCGTTTCGTCGACTTGCTGGACCCGCCACGCGATCCGAACGGACTGATCTGAAGAGCCGCAAGAAATATCCCATCGTGTTACCTGTCCTGTGCTGTTCTGTTGGTCGCGATGTGCTGTTGGCCCCACAATTGCATTCGAATCCGCTGCAATCGAATCCGCAATGCGTGACGGGACCTGACACTGCGACAATTGGCTGTGGTTCAGGCCGTGCTGCCGCCCTGTTTTGTGGGCGCAGACGGCCCGGGGCTGGCGCAGCATGCCACTTTTGCTATCGGACGCACACGGGGATAGGAAACCAACAGAATTAGCCTGATGGAACAGAAATCTCTGCAAATTCCGCAGCGGAGTGTGTCTTTCAGATTGTGACGGCTATTCCCCGATGATCTTCACGAGCACGCGTTTTTTTCGCCGGCCGTCGAATTCGTAGTAGAAGATGTGTTCCCAGGGCCCCAGGTGCAGTTTGCCCTCGGTGATCGCCACCACGACTTCTCGACCCATGATCTGCCGCTTGTGATGGGCATCCGCATTATCTTCGCCGGTGCGATTGTGGTGATAGCGTTCGGCAGAAGGGTCGAAGGGAGCCAGTTCTTCGAGCCATCTGTCGTAGTCGCGATGCAGGCCGGGCTCGTTGTCATTAATGAAGACCGAGGCTGTGATGTGCATCGCATTCACCAGCACCAGCCCGTCGCGGACCCCGCTTTCGTGGACCAGTGCCTCGACGTCGTCATGAATCGACACGATCGCGCGGCGTTCCGGAACGCTCATCCACAGTTCCCTGGTCAGACACTTCATCGCATTGCCAGTTGCTTCAGGAGGGTGTCGTCGACGACAGTGCCCTTGGGCTGCTGCTTGATCTGTTCAACGATGGCCAGCACCTGTTCGTCCGTCCGGTCGAGTCCCAGTTCCTGCAGCCGGTGAGCGACCGCACGACGACCGCTGTGCCGTCCCAGCACCAGTTGAATGCCGCTGGCTCCGACCTTTTCCGGCCGAAACGGCAGGTAGGTATCGGGGTTCTTCAGCAGGCCGTCCTGGTGAATACCGGCTTCCGTGGCGAAGATGTTTGCACCGCCGACCGGCTTCATGCGCGGTATCATGACGCCTGTCAGCTCCGCGACCAGTCGGCACAGCGGAGCCAGCTTTGTCGTGTCGACCCGGAACGTGCGCCGATACTGATCCGGGTGCATCGCCAGAGCCATCACGACTTCTTCCAGCGACGCGTTGCCTGCTCGTTCGCCAATGCCATTGACCGTACACTGCACCACGTTGGCACCTTCTTCGATGCAGGCCAGTGTGTTGGCCACCGCAAGCCCGAGATCGTTGTGGAAGTGAACTGCCAGCAACGCTCGGTTCAGGTTCGGTACTCCGTCCTGAATGCGTCGGATGAACTCCGCAGCCTTCTTCGGAGTCAGAACGCCCACGGTGTCCGGGAAACCGATCGTGGTCGCGCCGGCGTCGATGGCTTCACGATAGCACTGGCACAGGAACTCAATCTCCGTGCGGCTGGCGTCTTCCGGACTGAAGGCGACAATGCGGAATTTCCGGGACGCATAACCCACGGAATCGGTGATAATTTTCAGCACTTCGGACTGCGATTTCCGCAGTTTGTGTTCGCGGTGCAGCGGGCTGGTGCCGCAGAACAGGCTGACTCCCCGCTTGTGGTGAGGATTGCCTTCCAGTGCTCGATCGGCTGCGTCGATGTCGCCTTCGATGGTCCGGCACAGCGCGGTGAGGACCGGCTTCCGGACGACGCCGACCATCCTGCGAATCGCCTCGACGTCGGCTTCACTGGAGGCCGGAAAGCCGGCGTCCAGAGAGTGCACTCCGGCCGCTTCCAGAGCCAGTGCGATCTGCAACTTGTCGTCCGGTTCCAGAGTCGCGCCGGGCATCTGTTCGCCGTCACGCAGAGTTGTGTCGCTGAACAGCACGGCTCCGGAACGCTTGTGATGGCTGATGACAGCCTGAGCCACAGTGTCCTGCAGGTTCCGCCCCAGACGCTGAAACAGGTTGTCAGAATTTGCGCCGGACATCAGGCTCTCACGCAGGAATCACAGGAAGCGAATCACAGAATCTCAAAACCCAGATTTCAAATTTGAAGTTTGAAAACCCAGAATTGAAATCTCAAATCATCGAGGTCAGAAACCCGGCATCACAATTCTCCCCCGTGACCGCGCTGGACAAGGCGGCGGGTCATCCACAGTTCCAAGACCAGCATCCCGAGGAAGCTGAACATCAGCAGAGTCCACAGCTCGCTGCGAGACTCGTCACCGTACATTTTCTTCGCCAGAGTTTCGGTCGAGTCGACGAACGTCATGCGATTGCGGAGCGTCAGCCGGCTGCGGTCGTCGTCTGACAGTTCCGCGGGGTCGTCTTCACTGTGATTGTAATTGACGACGAACGAGTCGACGGGGCGGCCGGCGTCCGCCCGGTCATTTGATACGGCACGAAGCTCGTAGACGCCTGGCAACGTCGTCTTCGGCAGCACGGCGATGATCTCGTTCGCGGCATTCGCCACTTCGGCATCCAGTCGGCGGTCGAACGGGGCTCGAAATTCCAGCGTCTGTCCGGGGGCATCCGCGGCGGGCGACGGTACGCTGGTCAGCAGCGGTTCGCCGAAGCTCACATTCCGTCGGACCTTCGATGACGCCATCTGGAAGATCGCTTCATGGATAAATGGCACATAGTCGGGCCGCGCGGGAAGATTGTTCCAGCGTGTATCAAGCGTTGTTGTCAGCAGCAACACCGTTCCCTGGCCGTTGGAAACGCTCAGCAGCAGCGGGTCACCGGGGGTCAACTGAGCCAGTGCAACGGCTGGTTCGGGCCGGGCCTGCGCTGCTTCAGGTTCAGGAACTTCGCGGATGTCCGCGTCATCTGCTGGCTCCGCACCCGCGGGTGTCGCTTCGGTAAGCCACCACTTGTCGTATGACGCCTTCAGGAAACTGCTGTCTTCACGAGCCCGGAAGCGGTCCAGCCAACCGGTCTGCAGACTGTACGGAAGCACTCGAACAGGCTCGGCGGCGTCGGGATCGACCTCGCGAATTCGCACCAGCTTCGTCGGTGGCAACAGGCCCGTGCGAACGAAAAGCTCATCGAAAGACGCCTGCGAAGTGCGCGCACCCAGAGAAATGAACAGCCCGTTCCCGCGCTGGACCGACCTGCAGATTGCTTCCGGGATTCCGTCGGGCAGGCGATCGACGTCGGGCAGCACAACCACGGCAGCAGCGTCAATGTCGTCCAGCGTGACATCACTGGCTCGAACGATTCTCGCGTGCATCCACGGCGACTTGTTCTGCGGCGCGGTCAGTGCAGCTGCCGCGAAGAATGTGAAGCCTTCCGTGGGCACCAGACTTCCCGAAGCTTCGACCAAGAGTACGGGAACGGCCGATGTGACACGGATCGCCGCGTCAGCCGCGTTGTCGATCGCCAGCGGATCGCCTGGAACATCGGCCTGAACCGTCAGGCGGCGAGTGCCCTCGGACGCAAACCGGTGTTCCAGATCGAAGGCGGCCTCCGAACCGGCAGGAACGGAGATGCTGCTGTCCTGCTCCGCAAGCCGCTGCCCGTCCACCAGCACGTGCAGCGGCACATCCAGTGGAGTTGGCCCTGAGTTCCGGATCGAAACATGAAACCGCACCGGGAAGCCGGGGACCGTCAGATCCCGCGAGGCTTCCAGTCGGCCGACTGAAATGTTCTGACCCATGGGGGCCAGCCCGTCGCTGCTGTCAACGACCCACAGCCGCGGCTGCACGGACGGGAACTTCAGCAGATCATCGAACCGCGTCCAGGCGGCGTCGTTTTCCACGGACCAGCCGGACCGCTGCCGGTCCGTCAGCACGATGATCTCGCGGCTTCCGTTGCTGCTGCGGCTGAGCATTCCGACCGCAAGTTCGCCGGCAGCCTGCAGGTCTGAGGCTCCCGACGGAGGAGGCAGCTCAGCCAGCCTCTGACGAACGGTCTCCCAATCATGCAGCGGTGATTCGATTACGGCCACAGGACGGTCGCGGGCATCGATGACCGCCACTGTGTCTCCGGCCTGGAGAGTTTCCAGAAACTCGGTCGCTCGCCGGACAGCTTTCTGGTGCAGCGTTGTCAGCCCGTCGCTGCGAGCCATCGAGTTTGACCCGTCTATCACCAGCACGATGTCTCGTGAACCGCCGGACCGATAGCCCGTCAGGAAACCGGTGCCGATCCAGGGCCGAGCCGCCGCCAGGGCAAGCAGGCAGATCAGCCCGATGCGAATCAGCAGCAGCAACAGTTCTTCCAGCTTCAGCCGTCGGCGCGTGCGACGACTGGGATCCAGAAACTGCATGGCTCCCCACTGCACAACGTCGAACTTTCGGCGGCTAAGCAGGTGAGCAATCACCGGCAGTGCAACGCCGGTCAGTCCCAGCAGCATCAGGGGGTTCAGAAAGAACTGCAGCATGGACACAAGCTAAGGAACGCCGAGCCCCAACCGCAAGGAAGCCGGCAGACGGAACATCGGGATTCGGATTTGTACGTTGCTGCCAGGAACCAGCCGCAGGGCGGAGCGAAACCGGATCTCCCAGGCATCCTGCGATTTTACGAGGCCGGAACCTGGCTTATAAACCTGCCACATACCTCGCATGCTGTGGCACTGTCCTCAACCCTTCATGAAAGTCCGTCATGCGCTTGTTCGCAGGCACTCCCTTCGACCGACCGCCGCATTGCGATCGTTGCGGTGAGCTGGAATCCGTCTGCACATGCCCGCCGCCGGAACCGGAACGCGTTGCTCCTGAAACGCAGACGGCCGCGCTTCGCGTCGAAAAACGCAAGCGGGGTAAGGTGGTCACAGTCGTTCGCGGTCTGAATCCGGCTGACAATGACCTGGCCGGCCTGCTGACTCGTCTGAAGAACATTTGCGGTGCAGGCGGAACACTCGCCGACGGCGCGCTGGAAATTCAGGGAAGCCACATAGAACGCATTCGTACTGAACTTGTGAACATCGGTTACAAAGTCAAAGTTGCAGGATGATTAAGAGTGGGCGAACGATTGGTCAGCGAAATTGAAAATCCGGATTTCTCGCGGCATACTGCTGGCAGGCAAATCGCCGCTGCCAGTCCATATCAAGGAGTGCCGGAAGAATGCGTTTGTTGAAGACTCACACATCCGGAGCTGCGCACCGCACCGGCTTCACTCTGATTGAACTGCTGGTCGTGATTTCGATCATTGCCGTGCTGATGTCGCTGATTCTGCCGGCCATTCAGAACGCTCGTTCCGCCGCGCGACGCACGCAGTGCCTGAACCGAATTCGGCAGGTCGGGCTGGCCATGCATGCCTTCGCCGCCAAGCAGCCTGACAATCGGTTTCCGCCGTATGGCACATGGGGCGACTTTCAAAACGCCGGGGGAATCTGGCAGTCCGGAGGTCCTATCGGCGCGCAGATGAAGAGCTGGGTCGTGCATGTGCTTTCCGAACTCGACCGTCAGGACATATTCGACCGCTGGGACCACGACGAGAAACACGATTCGACGAATCTCGGTGACGACGGAGTCTCGAACCTGAACCTGATTCAGAACTACTCACTGAGCGTGCTGACCTGTCCCGACGACGAAACGGCTGTCGGCACAAACGGTACGCTGAGCTTCGTGGTCAACGCCGGGTACGCTCATATCGACGGCCCGCTGGACAATACGGGCAGTGGCTGGGGAGGTGCGAATTATCACGGCAACAACAAACCAGACCTGGACCTGAATGTGAACGGCACAGTCAATGATGACGAAGACCGGGAACTGTTCCGGCGGACAGGAGTGTGCTGGCGAGAAGTTGTGGACAAGAATGGCGACGGCAGACCGACGCCGCGCAAAAATGCCAGCCACACGTTCGACACCGTTTATGACGGACTGAGTAACACGATACTGCTGACGGAGAACGTCAACGCGGGCGACAAGCAGTCCTGGGGCGATCCGGATCCGCGTAACTGCGCGTTCGTCTATCCGCTGGACCCGAATCCGACGGGCCATGTGCCGCCACTGACGGCGGCCGACTACTTTGCGACCGCTCCGATGGATCCGCTTCATCCGTATGGAGCCATCAACAAGGCTCGCGGGGGTCCGGAAGGCGAACGTCCATTTCCGAATTCCGGTCACTTCGGCGGGGTCAACATCGTCATGTGCGACGGATCGGCGCAGTTTCTGGACGAAAATATCGATCTCAGCGTGTATGCCCGGCTGATCTCACCTGCGGGCAGTCAGCCATCTCTGGCCGTTGGTCCGCAGGAAATTCTGAGCGACACCAGTTTCTGACGACGCTACGCTGTTTCCGATTCGTCGTCGACCGGCCGTACAACAATGCGGTTGCCGCTCACCCGGATGACTTCGATGAGCGTTCCGTGATCGATGTAGGCTCCGTCGCTGACGACGTCCAGAAACTGATCGCCAAAGCTGGCCTTGCCGGACGGTCTCAACGTTGACGCGGCGATCCCCTGTTCGCCGATGGCCACCGGGCCGGCGGACTGTGCGGAATTCAGCACTGCCGGATTCAGATGGGGCGAATTCTCGTCCACGGCCACATGACCTGGCGGCGTCAGAATCAGCCGGTTCAGAAACGGGATTGATGGCAGAAACCGGTTCAGCACCGTCGCCACAACAATCACGGTCACAAGTGCTCCGGCCAGGGTTCCCAGGCTGCTCATTGATTTCTCGAAGCCCTCACCGGCCGACATGCCCGAAAATGTGTGACTGGCCATCACCAGCGAACCAAACATCAGCAGAATTCCGGAAACACCAAACACGCCGAAGCCCGGAATCAGAAAAATCTCCATCAACAGCAGCCCAACGCCCAGCACGAACATCACCAGCTCCAGAGTGCCCGCCGTTCCGCCAAGGTAGCGGCTCCAGAAAAACAGCGCGAAGAATATCGCAGCCAGAATTCCGAAGAAGCCGGACGGCAGATGCAGTTCGACATACATGCACAGGATTCCGAGAGTAATCAGCGCGAAACCGCCAAAACCGGATCGCAGCAGGAACACGAACGTGTCCACCCACGACGCTGTCACGGGGGTTAGATCAGCGTCTTCGGGCAGCCCCAGACGCAGACGCAGATCGTCCAGGTCTGCACACGGAGCTTCCGCAAGACCAAGCGCATGGGCTCGTTCGCCGTTGACCGTCAGTAGCAGATCCCTGCGTGACTCGGGAACGATGTTGCCCTTGATCCAGACGTCGTTGGCCTCGTCGATTTCGTACTGACTCATGTAGGTCACAGCACCGGTTTCGCTGTTTGTGACCTGAAACACTTCCAGATTGCGATCGACCATTGCCTGCAGCAGCGCAGGCGGACGGTTCTTCGCGCGAGCCAGGTCGGCCATGAACTGCAGGAAGGGACCGACCAGCTTCTCCGGAACGCGTTCAAACGCACCGCCTTCCTGAGTTTCCTGGATCACGCCGGCGTCACCGATCTGAGCATTCGGACGCATGATGATCTGATCGCAGCCGAACGCGGTCACTGCCGCACCGCTGATTGCTTCTTCGGCGATCCAGGCAACCGTGGTCACCTTTCGCGAATCCAGGTCGGCGATCGCCGACGCCAGTGACTTGCTGGAATCCAGGTAGCCGCCGGGTGAATCGATGTCGAAGATCAGCACCGTCGCGCCTTCGGCGACTGATGTGCGAACCTGCCGCAGCACGAATTCTTCGGTCACCGGAGTGATGACGTCATGTACCGCAATGACCCGCACCTTCACCGGCTTATCGCTGCGACCGGCTTCGCGCATTGACTGCAGCGGCAGGTCATACATGGCCGCCACATCGCGCCGTCCGGAGACCGTGCGTGCCACCATGAAACCGGATCGCAGCGCGTCGGCAGCATTGAATACGCCCGGTGCGCCGGCATCCTTGATGACTTCGGTTTCCGAGATCTCCGCACCGCCATCGCGCAGTGTCTTTAGTTCTGCCGAGGTCAGGAACCGTTGTTCGTCAATACCGGCCGCACCTGTCATCTGCACGCGCAGCAGCTCGATCGACGGATTCAGCATGGCCTGCACGATTCCTCGTGACATGCGGCTGTTGCGTCGGCGGTCAACGATGCTCAGAATGAAATCCTGCTCCTCCTGCGGAACCGGTTCACCGCGACCGATGTCGCCCAGTGCGGCATCCGGGTCCATCACAATGTCGTGGCACGCCAGAGCCACAATCGCGTGATTGCCGCGAACCGTTTCCGGAATCCACGCCACGGAACGCACGCGGGAAACATCGGCCGACGTCAGTGCCCGTGCCAGGTCGCTGACCTGTCCGAACCGGCTGGAGCCGGACGGAATCTCCAGCACCAGAATGGCCTCGCGGCGTTCCAGCTCGGCCTGAGCCTGCAGGCGAATTGCCAGATTGGTCACCTGAGCAACCTGCGCATCGTTAATCGGACTCGTCAGCGTGACGAACTGTCCGAACGGCGATTGAGCCCCCTGTTCTACATCCTGCGCACACGTCCACGGCGGCAGCAGCAGCACCGTCAGGCAGCTCAGAGTTTTCAGGAATGCCGGGAACCGCATCACGGTTTCCTTCTACAACAGACTCGGGAACAGAAACCTGTCAGTGAAAGTCCAGACAGAGAAAGTATAGATTCCGCAACTGCCAGACCGAAACTGATTCGCCAGAGTTCGCCCCGGCGCGGTCCGGCGCTAACAGAAGTGTTCGTCGCTGACGCGGTTATCCTGGCCGCAGATCAGTCGACGCGCCGGAATTTCGCAGTAAACCGCCGGATTTCTCCACTTTTTGCGGCAATTCCTGCCGCAGATGGGAATTGAATTCCGGCACACTATACTGTGTGCTCGAAGGTCGACTTCCGCCCGCAAAGACGGCGATGCCCGTCAGAATTCCATTTCCCGTCAAAGTACCGTCCCGCTATGACAGATCATCCGCCTGGCAATCCCCACGACGAACCGCACAGCCAGGAGATTCGGCACAGCCATGTTGGTGCGCTCGTTCCGGCTCATGTCGCCAAAGGAACATTCAGCACGGGTGCCGTTGTGCTGCAGGGCCAGCATGAGTTCATCGTCGACTTCCTGCTCAGAATGCAGCAGCCTCAGCAGGTGGCCGCGCGTGTGGTGCTGCCGCCGGCCGTGATGGGCCAGTTCATTCAGGCTTTACGCGACAACCTGAAGAAACACGAAGACCGCTTCGGGCCGGTTCAGATGCCCGAAGCACCTGCGGCTCCGGCAGATGCTCAGCGCCAGTCGGCGCAGGATCTGTACGATCAACTGAAGCTTTCAGAAGACGTGATGTCGGGGACCTACGCCAACGCCGTAATGATTGGTCACACGGCCAGTGAATTCTCGCTGGATTTCATCACGACGTTCTTTCCGAAATCCGCTGTGGCCGAACGCGTCTTCCTGGCGGCACCCAATGCGAAGAAGCTGCTGGATTCGCTGAACCACTCGTTTCAGCAGTTTCAGCAGCGACTGCGAAATCCTCCGACGCCGCCGGTTCCGCCCATTGATGAACCGCCGCCCTACCACCCGGAAAACAACTGACGCCGCCGGCAAACTTACTGCAGGTGCCGCTCCAGCGCCGCCAGCAGCGGATCGATCGTTTGTTCCTGAATGCAGTGCGGCGGCGACCAGTCGAACCACTGAAAACCGGGATGCTCCGTCAGCGCCGGTTCGATTCGCTTCGCAACGCGGCCAAGGAAAATCAGCAGCGTCTTTTCCACCGGCTGATCGCCCATCCGGTAGCGCTTGCCGTTCACCCGGTAACGATGCTCGAACAGGAATTCCTGATCGACTTCCAATTGAGCTTCGGTGATGCCTGTTTCTTCCTCCAGTTCACGCAGCGCACATCGCAGATCGGTTTCGCCAGCATCGACGTGGCCCTTAGGCAGATCCCAGCGATCGCGATGTTTCATCAGCAGGAACGAATCGACCGGGTCGCCTGTGACGATCAGAAATCCGCAGGCTCGCGGTTGTTTCATGCCCTGGCTTTTGCCGGATCCGGTGTCCGCCGTTCCGGACTCCTGAGGGACACTCTCGCTCGACTTCGTCACGGCAGTCCTTTCGGCGGTGGAAAGTCAGGATGATGATCGACAGATGACATGCGCTGATTCCGGTGTTCGGGCCGAAATGAAAACGGCTGAGCAACCGGCCCTCCCGCAAGACTCAGGTAGTCGCGCAGTGTCCACTCGTTGACGGGAAACGCCAGTTCGTCCCACGGCAGTTGAGCGTCATCGGGCTGAAACATGCGCACTTCCAGCGACTCGTCGCCGGCGGCAGTCTCCGGACTGGTCAGGTCGGCCAGATACACCAGGTGAATCTGACCAATCCGCGGCACGGAATACGTCGCCAGCAGGGATTGAACGCGCACGTCGGCTCCGGCTTCCTCGCGAACTTCGCGGCAGGCTCCCTCTTCGGCCGTTTCGCCGATTTCCAGAAATCCGCCCGGCAGGGTCCAATAGCCGTACCGCGGCGGAATGGCTCGACGACACAGCAGAATCTGCTGCTCCCAAAGGCAAACCGCAGCGACGATGATGCGAGGGTTGTCGTAGTGAATCCAGCCACAGTCGCCGCAGACGTGCCGTTCGAGCGTGTCGCCATCCGGCACGCAGCGGCTGAAGTTCGTGTATCGGGAAATCGGAATGTTCATCGCAGTTCCTGCGGCAGGAGATTTCCAGTCGCCCCAAGATCGTGTCACGCCGGGCGGTCGCGCCTCCTGGACAGCGAGGCTGCCGACGAACCCGCCATTCGGGCACCGCGAAGCGAGTTCCGGCAGAGTTTAGGCGACATGCTGATGCGAAGTGAACTTTGCGGACGCTGGCAGCATCCGCCTCGTGGCAGCGGCCGCGAGGCGGCCGATGCTGCCGGCAGCGGCAGGAATGTTCTCATCCGCCGCTCGCCTAACGAACGCGATCCTGCTCGGGAGAAGTCGTGTCACCGGAATCAGCTGGGGCAGTGACGCTGATTTCCGCGGCAGCGGTCGGGGTCCCGCGAACTTTGACGAAACCCGATATGCCGACAATCGCCGTCGCGAGCAGCAGCGCGACCCCGGTCCATTTCTTCGCATCGTCTCGAAACTTCTGCGTCCCCGGCTTCTTCCCGACCAGTGCCGACGCGATGAAAAACACCACCAGCGCCAGCAGAATTTTTGTGCCGACCAGCATGTGATACAGCCCGTCTCCCTTGTGCTGCGGAATCGTGACGGCGATGTAATTATAGAACCCGCTGACCAGAAACAGCAGAATTCCGACGTGCACAAACTTCTTCCAGCGATCGCGGATTCTGCCCATCAGCTCCGGCGATTCGCCGCGCAGCGCGGGCATCAGCACCAGCCAGTTGAACGCCGTCCCGCCAACCAGAAGAATCGCGCAGCCGATATGCGCCCATCGCGAAATCAGCGGCAGCATGTTCGAAGGATCCATGATTCACTTTCTGATCCGAAGCAGTTAAACCGTTCGGGGGGAAGATGGGGTCGGGTCCCGTCGCCGGAACGGCCTGAAAGGTGCTTCGCACAACGGGACCTGACCCCTTTTCCCCCGCGTGCAGCATAGTACAAACAGAAAACGCTCGGCACGAAGAACGTGCCGAGCGTTGTGACGCTGTGCGAATCGCCGCGTCGCAGCAGGCGAAGGGAACACAAGAGCCGCCGGTCAGACTTGAACTGACGACCTATGCTTTACGAAAGCATCGCTCTGCCAACTGAGCTACGGCGGCGGACAGGCCGGAACGCGACACGCACGTCGCCCGACACGATCGAGTTGCCGCAAGTATCGGGACCAGCCGCCCGGTTTGCAAGTCGAATCGCACTGACCGGCAGCTACGCTGACACAGACCGCTTACGTCCGGTTCGTTGCTTCCTGATGCAGCCGATAGAGTTCCTGCATTGCCTGGACCGGAGTCATATCGTCGAACTTCAGGCTGCGGATTTCGTCCAGCAGCGGATCTTCCGGCAGTGTGAACAGACTAAGCTGCCGCTGTCGCTGACGACTCGTTTGCCGCTGGGGAACCGTCGGGCGACCGTCGTCGCTGACGTGCTGGTTTTCCAGAGTGTCCAGAATCGCGGTCGCTCGCTCGGTCACCGGACGCGGGACACCGGCCAGCCTGGCGACGTGAATTCCATAGCTGCGGCCCGCGGCTCCTTCAACCACCCGGTGCAGGAAGATCACGTCGTCGTTGTTTTCCTGAACCGCCACGTGCCAGTTGGCCGCGTGCTTCAGAGTTCGCGTCAAATCCGTCAGCTCGTGGTAGTGCGTGGCGAACAGCGTGCGGCACCGAGTTTCATCGTGCAGGTATTCCGTAATGCTCCAGGCCAGTGAAATGCCGTCGTAGGTGCTGGTGCCGCGGCCGATTTCATCCAGAATGACCACGCTGCGCTCGGTCGCCGTGTTCAGAATTCGAGCTGTCTCGGTCATCTCGACCATGAATGTGCTCTGCCCCTTGCCGAGTTCATCACTGGCACCAACTCGCGCGAACACTCGGTCGGCGACACCGATTCGTGCCGACGACGCCGGGACGAAGGACCCCATCTGTGCCATGATCGTCAGCAGCGCGGCCTGGCGGATGTACGTGCTCTTCCCGGCCATGTTGGGACCGGTGATGATCTGAACCAGGCCGATACTGTTGGGAGGACGAGGCTCCTGCCGAGCCGCCTCTCCGCGCGTTCGCGGCTCTGCGGGAGCTTCGCCCTCCCATCGGGTTTCCACACCCAGCCGCACATCATTGGGGACGAACTGCCCGGACGGCATCAGGCGATCCAGCACCGGGTGACGTCCCTCGCGAATGTCCAGCACCGGTTCCTGACACATTTCCGGCCGCGAATAACCGGCTGCTCCGGCCAGCGTGGCCAACCCCGTCAACACGTCGATTTCCGCCAATGCGTCCGCCGTCGATAACAGGCGGGCGATGTGAGCACTGACGTCCTCCTTCAGTTTCGCGAACAGTTCCTGTTCCAGCGCCTTGCTTTGATCTTCCGCTCGCAGAACCTTGTCTTCGTATTCCTTCAGTTCCGGGGTGATGTAGCGTTCCTGATTCTTCAGTGTCTGCTTGCGAATGTAGTCGTCCGGAACTTTGCTCAGGTGCGTCCCCGTGACTTCCAGGTAGTAGCCGAAGACTTTGTTGAATCCGATTTTCAGGCTGGGAATGCCGGTGCGTTCGCTTTCCTTCGCCTGATAGGCGGCGATCCACTGTTTGCCGCCTCTCGACAAATCGCGAAGTTCGTCCAGAGTCGCGTTGAAACCCGCTCGAATGACGCCTCCGTCGGCCACGCTGACCGGGGGTTCATCGATGACGACTTCCTGGATGGCGTGACGAACTTCCGGACACAGATCGATGCGTTGTTCCAGCGTCTGCAGTCGCTTCGCCTTGCGCTGAGCCAGTTTTGCCCGCAGTTTTGGAAGCTGTTCCAGAGTCGTCGCCAGGCACACCAGATCCCGCGGGCTGCAGCGGCCTGTCGCGATTCGGGATGTCAGCCTTTGCAGGTCGTACATCTGTTTCAGCAGTTCGCGGAGATCGTCGCGCAGCGTCAGATTGCCGACAAGTTCTTCCACGGAATCCAGCCGCTGATTGATCTGTTCGATATCGGTCAGCGGGCTGGACAGCCAGTCGGCCAGCAGGCGCGCTCCCATCGGCGTGGACGTTTCGTCGATGACATCCAGCAGGCTCTGTTCGCGCCGGCCGTCGCGCATCGTGTGAGTCAGTTCCAGGCTGCGACGAGTCGCCTCGTCAATGACCATGTGCCGCTGGCGACGGTAAGATTCCAGTCGAACAATGTGCGGCAGCGCGGCTCTCTGAGTATCGCGGATGTATTCCAGCAGTGCCCCCGCGGCGGTCACAGCGGGGGAATCTTCATCCACGTCGAAACCTTCGAGCGTTTTCGTGCCGAAGTGTTCCTTCAGCAACCGCCGCGAATCATCTTTCGAAAAACACCACGCCGGTCGAGCCGTCAGGACGGGTCCGCCCAGATCCGCTCGCTTGACGGGCAGGTCACCGTCGGAGGCCGCGGACTCGGGAACCAGGCACTCGGCCGGCCGAATTCGCGCCAGTTCATCCTGCAGCACCGCCGGCTCGATTTCCGAAGCAAAGAACCGCCCGGTGGAAACTTCCAGCCAAGCGAGCCCGAGATTCGTCTTCGAGGGAGCCACCGCGGCGACGAAGTTGCTCTCGCGCGGATCAAGTAACTCGTCTTCAGTCAGCGTGCCAGGTGTGACGACGCGCGTGACTTCGCGCCGGACAAGCCCTTTCGCGGTTTTCGGATCTTCCACCTGATCGCAGATGGCCGCCCGAAAACCCGCGTGAATCAGCTTCTGCAGGTAGTTGTCGAGCTGGTGGTACGGAAAGCCGGCCATCGGAATCGGGTTCTCGGACGACTTGTCGCGACTGGTCAGCGTCAGCCCGAGGACTCGCGCAGCGTTCTGAGCGTCGTCGTAGAACAGCTCGTAGAAATCGCCCATTCGAAACAGCAGGACCGCACCGGGATTCTCGGCCTTGACCTCCCTGTAGCGTTCCATCATGGGCGAGAGCTTGGGCACGACGGCTACACCTGCTTTTCATCCGGGAACAGCATGCTCACGCTCGTCCTGTCGTGAATGCTGCGGATGGCCTGAGCGAACAGCGGCGCGACCGAGATGATCTCCAGCTTTTCACACAAGGGTTCGAAGGGCGCTTCGATCGTGTCCGTCATGAACATCCGTTCGATCACGCTGCTCTGGATGCGTTCCGCCGCGCCTTTGGAAAGCACTCCGTGAGACACCGCCGCGTAGATGTCCCGCGCACCGCGCTCCTTCAGGACCTCCGCCATGCTGCACAGCGAACCGCCGGTGATTGTGAAGTCGTCGACCATCAGCACGTTGCGGCCCTTCACGTCGCCGATGACTTCCAGAATCTCCGCCTGTTCGGAATGATCGGTGCGAGTCTTGTTGCCGATCACCACGGGAACTCCCAGCAGGTTGGCGAACGCAGCCGCGGATTTTGCAAACCCGGCGTCCGGACTGCAGACCACCAGGTTGTCGATTCCCAGAGTCTGAATGTGTTCGCAGATCACGGCTCTCGCGTACAGGTGATCGACGGGCACGCTGAAGAAGCCCTGAATCTGCGGGCTGTGCAGGTCCATCGTCAAAACACGGTCGGCTCCCGCAGCTTCAATCGCGTCGGCGCACACGCGAGCACGGATCGACACGCGGGGTTCGTCTTTCTTGTCGCCCTTCGCATAGCTGAAGTACGGAATGACGGCCGTGATGTTCTGAGCACTCGCTCGCTTGAGAGCGTCGATCCAGAACAGCAGCTCGACGAAGTTGTCATTCACGGGATGATGGACCCCCTGAACGATAAACGTGTCCCGCCCGCGGACGTTTTCCAGAATGCGGACGAAGACGTTGCCTTCGCTGAAGATCTGAGCCTGGCAGGGAGTCAGCCGGACGCCCAGTTCGCTGGCGATCTTCTGTGCAAAGACCGGGTTCCCCGAACCGGCGAGAATCGACAAGTCGCCCTGCGGAGCCTGAAAATGATGTAACCGCGGCCCCTGTCGGCTGTCGGGCGAATTGGGAACCGGATTCATGAAAAACGGGCCAGGGGTGGTCGCTGGGGGTTGTTGAGGCGGCGACCGGGCATCTTATCGGTGAGCAACGGTAACTCAAGCGGCGACGGCACGACCGTAGTCAGCGAATGAACTGTCTGGCTGGGCGGCGTTTATGTGCGCGATATTGGGTGCGGCACGAATGCGCGTGGGGAACGACGGCGAAATCACCGGGCGTGTTTAAAACTGGTTGGCTCTTGCCGATAAATCTTCACTTACAGGACGTCATGTAGGGTCTTTATTGTCGACTTCGGACGGTTCGCCGCGGCGCGCTTGAACTTCTGCCTCGCCTGAAACTCACGCAGTTTGCGCATTCTCTCCATTTGTTGAATTTGGGCTAGCCGGTAAATGCTCGTTGTCACGCGCGTTTTCATTTCGTTTGCCCTGTTGATGCGTCACGGTGCTTCCATCTTCGGTCGCCCGCTCGGCCTCAATCGAACTAAATTCCATAAAGTGAACCAACGACTCACGTTCCGTGAACAACGCCTCCACGGCCGCTGGCCGAAGTAGGTCCGCGAGTTTCCGTTCATGCTCTGTTGGAGACCGAATACTCTTGAACATCGCTTGCATCGGAGTCAATCCGGAGGCTCGTTCGTCGATTTCATCCGGCTTCTTCATCTGAACGTCCAAGGGGCCGAGTTCTGCGCTGTCAGCCATGATGATGTCGCTCGCTCCGACAGCAATCAACGTGCCTGCTGACTTACAGTATGAGTCCACGAAGACATAGAATTTCCCGTCGCGATAGCACTCCTGCAGGCACCGAGCGATTCGGTAGGCGGAGTCTGCGCTCCCACCAAATGTGCTCAGCACCAATAATACGTTCTTGCGCCCGTGCTTCTCGCGGACGAGATCGTTGAATTTCTGATCCTCTAAAGGGAACACATCGCCTGAGAATACGACAATGTCTGTGTCTAGCTCGGCGCTTACAGCCTGTGCGGCCGCGACGATCTGTTCTTCTGTCGCTTCGGTAGCCGTCATTTTCTTCGTACCCTTTCCACTTCTGGTGACGGTAACTCGATCCGCAAGTAGCCTTCACGCCCGATTCGTGCGCAGAATACTGAAGCCGCGATGCCTAAACGGGTATTGGCAGGGGGTTGTTCTCGACCCATCTCCATCCAAACCTTCTACTGTTCCCAGAATGCCATTCTTCCCGCAGATTGGTAGGCAGATAAAGTCTCACCTTGGGCTAGGCTGTCAGCCTAAAGCGGCGCAGCCATCAATCCTCGCATCAGCCCTGAAAGCTAGCAATCGATGACCCATCGCATCTGGAATTTTTCCGCCGGCCCGGCCGTGCTGCCCGAGAGCGTGCTTGAAGTAGCCCGTGAAAATCTGCTGTCACTGGGAAACTCGGGCATCGGGATCTGCGAACATTCTCACCGAGGAAAAGCCTTCGTTGCGGTCGCCGAGGAAGCGGAATCGCTCTGCCGCGAAATCGCCGACATCCCTGACAACTACAAGGTCCTCTTTCTGCAGGGAGGCGCGTCACTGCAGTTCGGCATGGTCCCGATGAACTTCCTGTCGAAGGCTCAGACCGCCGATTATCTCGTGACCGGATCGTGGTCCGAAAAAGCCGTCAGCGAAGCGAAGCGGTTCGGCAGTGCCCACACGGTGTGTTCCAGCAAAGATGAGAACTTCAGCTACATTCCCACCGACAACGTTTACAGCGACGAACCAACGTACGTTCACTTCACGTCGAACAACACGATCTTCGGGACTCAGTTCGCTCACGAGCCGGTTGGATTCAGCAACGCCGCGTTTCTGGTGTGCGATGCCAGCAGCGACATCTTCAGCCACCCGATTGATGTGTCGAAATACGGCATCATCTACGCCGGAGCACAGAAGAATCTCGGTCCCAGCGGCGTGACTCTGGTCATCATTCGTGATGACCTGATCGAACGCGGCAGCCACGACTTAAGCGCGATGCTGCAGTATCGAACTCACGCGGCCAACGACTCCATGTACAACACGCCGCCGACGTTCGGTGTCTATCTGATGATGCTGGTGTTCCGCTGGATCAGAGCCAGTGGCGGTTTGACAGGCATGGCCGAACGGAATCGAGACAAGGCCGGCAGACTGTACGACTTCCTTGACAACAGCAGCCTGTTCAAACCCACGGCCCGCAAGGACAGCCGCTCGCTGATGAATGTCTGCTTCGTCACCGGAGATGCCGACAAGGACGCCGCTTTCATAAAGCAGGCCGAGTCCGCCGGGTTCAGTGGCCTGAAGGGGCACCGCAGCGTCGGCGGCATGAGAGCCAGCATCTACAACGCGTTCCCCCCTGAAGGAATCGTTGCACTGACTGAGTTCCTGAAGGAGTTCGAGGCGTCATCGACGTGATTCGTTTGCGGCTGACGTTTGACACCTGCTTCTTCCACGTTCGCCGAATATACTCATCACTCTCCCCGACCGAATATCCCGCGGAGCTCGTTGATGAATTTACTTCCGAACGCTGCACGAATCCTCGCGGTCATCGTGATCGCGCTTGCGACAAGCAGCGCCGTCCG
>CAZHET010000070.1:0-17996 GCA_964531585.1 uncultured Planctomycetaceae bacterium
CGCACGGCGGCCAGCAGCATGTCTTCGATCTGTTCGCGAAGCTGCTCATCGATTCTCCCGACCATGCCGCCGTCGAGCAGACCGATCACGCCACCGTTCAGCAGCATCAGATTTCCGGGATGCGGGTCCGCGTGATAGAAGCCATCACGAAAGATCATGTCCAGAAACAAATGAGCCCCTCGCTCTGCGATCTCCGCAAGATCGTACGTGGACGACTTCAGAGCTTCACAGTCGGCGACGCTGATGCCGGAAAGTCGCTCCATCGTCAGGACTCGCCGCGAAGACAGTTCGACGAACGGTGTCGGAAACTTCACATCGTCGCGGCCGGCGAAGTTGCGGATGAATGTCTGCAGATGCCGCTGTTCGCGGGTGAAGTCGAGTTCCGCCAGCAGCGTTCGGGAAAACTCCTCCATCGTTTCCACCGGCCGGTACTGCCGCAGTTCGGGAGAATACTGTTCAGCAAGCTCCGCGATGCGGTGCATGATGTCCAGATCGTTGCGGATGCGGTCTTCGATGCCGGCGTGCTGAACCTTCAGAACAACGGCGGTCCCATCCATCAGTCGCGCCGCGTGAACCTGCCCGATGGACGCTGAGGCGAATGCTGTCTCTTCGAATTCCGAGAAAAGTTCTTCGGCGGTCTGCCCAAGCTCTTCCTGAATGAGTGCCCGAATGGCTGCCGGAGCGTCAGCCGGCGTGTTTGACTGCAGGTGTGTCAGTTCGGCCGTGAGTTTCGGACCGACCAGGTCCGGCCGTGTGCTGAGAATCTGGCCGAGCTTCACAAACGTCGTTCCCAGTTCCGTCAGCGCGTGGCGAATCCGTTGCTCCATAGACAGGTCGGCGATTGGCTGGCCTTCCGAGTCCTGGAAGAGCCGCTGCACCCAGTCGATATGGACCCGAGTCATCCAGCGGGCGAGTCCGTACTTGGCCAGGATGCCAATGACTTCTCGAAACCGCGCCGTGTTTCGTGCGAGCTGCGGCAGCGACGTAACGTCCATCAAAGTTTCCTTTTCACTTCAGCTTCACTACAGCGCCGTCAATCGTTTCACTATCGTCCGCCGTCGGATGACGTCGCCCGACCGTTGTGCCATCGGTTGAACGCATTGAAAGTGCAGACATGTCCATCGACACGCCCGCGTGGGTTCGTGACGCTGTCTTCTACCAGATTTTTCCGGATCGCTTCGCTCGCAGCGGACGAGTTCGTGTTGCCGCCGAACTGGAACCCTGGGACGCATCGCCGACACCTCACGGCTTCAAGGGCGGCGATCTGTTTGGAGTCACAGACCGGCTGGACTATCTGCAGCAGCTTGGCATCACCGCCATCTATTTCTGTCCGGTCTTCGCGTCAGCATCGAATCACCGTTACCACACGTATAACTATTTTGAAGTCGATCCGCTGCTGGGTGGAAATGATGCACTGCGGATGCTGCTCGACGCCGCTCACGAACGCGGCATGAAAATTGTCCTGGACGGCGTCTTCAACCATGCCAGCCGGGGATTCTGGCAGTTTCACCACGTTCTGGAAAACGGCGACGCTTCGCCCTACCGGGACTGGTTCCACTTCCATCCCGATCGGCTGACCGGGCGACAGCCGTTTCAGCCGTATCCCGGTGAGAAGGCCATGATGGACCTGGCTAACGGCCATGGCAGCTACGAAGCCATTGGCTACAGCGCGTGGTGGAATCTGCCTGCGCTGCCGAAGTTCAACACGGACTGCCCCGAGGTCCGCGAGTTCCTGCTGACCGTCGCGGAACACTGGATCGAATTCGGCATCGACGGCTGGCGGCTGGACGTTCCCAACGAGATCGACGACGACAACTTCTGGCGGGAATTTCGCCGTCGGGTGAGGGCCATCAATCCGGAAGCCTACATCGTCGGCGAAGTCTGGAGCGAGGCGACTCGCTGGCTGCAGGGTGACATGTGGGACGCGGTGATGAATTACCAGATCACCGCTGCGTGCCTCGGCTTTTTCGGCGGCACGAATCTCGATTTCGAACAGGTTCACCGTCCCAGCAGCTTTCATCACGTGCGGCATTTTGCTGCCGCTGAGTTCGTTGCAGCGATCGACCGAGCCACGTCCATCTATCCGCTGCCGATCGTGCAGTCGCAACTGAATCTGCTCGACAGCCATGACATGCCTCGCTTTCTGACCTGTTGCCGTGGCGACAAATCGGCATTGAAAATGGCGTGGCTGTTTCTGTGTACTCTGCCGGGAGCACCCTGCGTGTACTACGGCGACGAAGTGGGACTCGACGGTCGACACGACCCCGATTGTCGCAAGGGATTTCCATGGGACGAAAGCCGCTGGGACCGCGACCTGCTGAACTGGTACAAGGCCTGCATTCAGCTGCGCAAACAGCATCCCGCGTTCCGCCATGGGACGCGGACATCGACTGTCGTGTCGCCCGGTTGCGTCGTGATCCGTTACGGGAATCAAACCGATTTCATGACTCTGGCCTTTAACAGCAGCCATGATCCGGTCGTCCTGAATTCTGCCGACTATGGCTGGCAGCGCGGCTCGTCACTGCCAGCCTCGCATCTGCCCGCGGCGGATGCGATAACCGATACCCAGGTGCAGATTCCGGCACGTTCCGCCGTTGTCCTGCGTGGTTCGTGAGTCCCGCAGTTCCTGCGGACGCCGCAGTTTTCGTCAGTCCCGAAGCTCGCTGCCCTCTATGTTCGAATCTGCCAACATCACCACCGATCGTCCAACGTTCGTCACGCATCTGGAATGCGGACTGACGGGCGAGCGCTGTGAACCGGATGTCGTTCACGGCCTGTCCTCCGCGGGACGGCCGCTGCTGGTACGCTACGACCTGGCAGCGCTTGCTGCTCACGTCGACCGCAGTGCGCTGGCCCGTCGGCCGCCGGATCTGTGGCGGTACCGAGAGTTCCTTCCCGTCCGCCGCACGCAGAACATCGTCAGTCTCGGTGAATGCCACACGCCGTTGATTCGGCTGCCGAGGTTCGAACGGGGCACGGGCAGTCTGATCGTGAAGGACGAAGGACGTCTGCCCACCGGTTCGTTCAAGGCGCGGGGGCTCTGCATGGCCGTTTCGATGGCAAAGGAACTGGGCATCTCCAAAGTCGCGATGCCGACCAACGGAAATGCCGGAGCGGCGCTGGCTGCTTACGCAACACGAGCCGGGATGGAAGCGTTCGTGTTCTGTCCCGATGACACACCGGAAATCAATGTCCGCGAGATCGCCACACAGGGAGCACGCGTGTGGCGCGTCAACGGCCTGATCAATGACTGCGGACGAATTGTCGCCGCAGGCCGGCAGGCAACAGGCTGGTTCGATTTCTCAACGTTGAAGGAGCCTTACCGGATCGAAGGCAAGAAGACGATGGGACTTGAACTGGCCGATCAGCTTGGCTGGAAGCTTCCTGACGTCATCTTCTATCCGACGGGGGGCGGCACCGGGTTGATCGGTATGTGGAAGGCATTCAGCGAACTTCGCCAGTTGGGATGGCTGGAAGGCCCGCTGCCGCGCATGGTGGCGGTGCAGTCGTCCGGATGCGCACCAATCGTCAAGGCATTCGATGACGGCACTCGCCACGCCGAACTGTGGCCGAACGCTGCCACGATTGCGTCGGGCATTCGAGTTCCCGTTGCGGTCGGTGACTTCCTGATTCTCGACGCCGTGCGTGAAAGCGGCGGATTTGCCACAGCCGTCGACGACGATGACATCGCTGCAGCACAGCAGGAAGTTGCAGCGCGGGAAGGTCTGCTGCTGTGTCCCGAAGGCGCGGCAACGTTTGCGGCCTGGAAGCAGGAACTTTCCCGCGGCCGGATCACGCCGGATGACCACTGCGTTTTGTTCAACTGTGCGACCGGTTTGAAGTACCCACTTGCGCCGACAACGGCGTCGCTGGACTGCACGCGGGCCATCGATTACTCGTCGCTTTGAACAACATTCGCGTGGCTCGTGAGTGTCAGCGCGAACCGGCGAGCAAATGCCGGACGAAAAAATCTGCGCGCCGCCGTGCGGCCCACGGAGTTTCGCAGGCTCCGTGACCGGCACCCGGAACCAGCACAAAATCAAAATCCTTGTGGGCTTTCACCAGCGCGTGAACGACCTGAGTCGTGGTTGCCGGGTCGACATTGCGGTCCATTTCGCCGACGACCAGCATCAGATGCCCCTGCAGTCGATGAGCGTTCTCGGTATTCGAATTCTGTGCGTAGGCTTCATCGACAGGCCAGCCCATCCACTGTTCGTTCCACCAGATCTTGTCCATGCGGTTGTCGTGACACCCGCAATCCGCCACGGCCGCCTTGTAAAACGTGCCGTGCCACAGCAGCGCCGCCATGGCGTTCTGGCCGCCAGCCGAACCGCCGTAGATGCCGACGCGCGACACGTCCATTTCGGGAAACTGATCGGCCGCGGCTGTCATCCAGGCGATGCGATCCGGAAACCCGGCGTCTCGCAGATTCCTGTAGCAAACATCGTGAAATGTTTTTGACCGCCAGGCGGTTCCCATGCCGTCGATCTGCACGACGATGAAACCACGGTCGGCGATCTGTTGCTGGTGAGGATAGCGCGATTGGAATTCTTTCGGCACGTGATGATCGTGAGGCCCGGCGTAGATGTTTTCGATGATCGGATAGCGTTTCGTCGCGCCGAAATTCCGAGGACGATGAATGATGCCCCAGATGTCGGTTTCGCCGTCGCGACCCTTTGCGACAAAGCGTTCCGGCAGCGAGCCTCGGTCATTCAGAATTTCAACGGCGTCGGCTTCTTCGAGTTCGCAGACAAGCTCGCCCGTGGCGGCGCGGCGAAGTTCGTGAGCCGGCGGCAGGTCGACTCGCGAGTAGCGGTCGAGGAAGAACCCGCGATCCGGTGACCAGGTGATTTCGTGTGTGGCGTCGGCTTCGGTCAGGATCGTGAAGCCGCTGCCGTCGAAGTTTACCCGGCAGAAGTGTTCGTGATACGGATCCTGTTCGCTGCGAATCCCAACGGCGAAGAACCAGATCTGTCCGGTCTCCCGGTCGATGTGTTCAATGTGTCGGACGTTCCAGTCGCCGGACGTCACGGCGTTGATCACTTCGCCCGTCGCAATGTCGTAGCGATACAGGTGATTCCAGCCGGAACGCTCGCTGGCCCACAGCAACTGATTGTTGGGCAGCCATTCGAGTTCAAACTTGCCGCTCGTGGAATAGTGAATGAACGTGTCGCTGTGTTCGTCGATGACCGCGCGAACATTGCCGCCGTCGCAGTTGATTTCCAGCACGCGCAGATGCTGGTGGCCCCGTTCGTTGTACAGCAGAAAGCAACGGTCGCCGGTTTCGTTCCAGCTCAGGAACCGCAGTTCCCACGGGTTCGGAAACAGCGCCTCTGACAGCGGGATTTCTGCATGATCCGCAACACGAAATAACCGCGGCTTAGCGACGGGGATTTGATCGCCAGCCTTTGCGTAAGGATACGACTGCAGTTTGGGCTGCAACTGATCGGCCGGCGACGATTCGACGTAGTAGACTCGCCGTTCGTCCGCCGGCACCGTCTGGAAGGCCAGCACGAAACGCGAATCCGGCGACCAGCGGACATCGGCGAGTTCGTCCGGTGCGTCCGCCTGCGAATACTGCAGCTCGAGTGAACGCTGGCGGGACGCGTCCTTCTGGAACGTGTTTCCCGCCGACGCGTCTTCCGACAGGCGAGCCGGTTCACGCGCTTCGTTGTTTGCCGGGTGCAGCCAGAGATTGTGGCCACGAACGATGGCCTTCCAGCGTCCATCGGGCGACACGGCGTCATCTCGCGACACGGAGTCTCTGTCACGGCTGGTTTCAGAAGCGTCCGAACGCGTTGAACGCTGGTCGTTGCGTCGGACATTGACGATTGCCGCCGCGTTGATTTTCAGGTCGGGATTCCTGCGCCGCGCAACGAACGCTCCGAGTTTCCCGCCCTTGTGATCACGAAGCAGCCAGGCGTGACCGACGAATGTGTGTTGCCGCCTGCTTGTTCCCGGCTCGATCGTGCCGTACGAATGCTGTTCACCGCTGCCTTCGATCCAGATCAGTTCGATGGCGTGATCAAGTTCGTTGGCGACTGCGAATTCGGTGTCTGGACCGCGATCGCGTGACGGGCGTTCGGGGAGGAACAATCGGGCCGCTGTCTGATCATTGTCGCTTTCACTCAGAAGCGTCAGGTCACCGCTGTCCATGTTGAATCGCCACTTGCGGCCATCGCCGTCGAGTACGACTTCTCGGTCATCGTCGGAGAATTCGAGCGATTCGATCGGAAGTTGATCGGCTGTGAACTCGCGCCCAAGTGCCTCCGTCATTGCGATGGCTACTCGCTTGTGATCGAACGCTGTCCGGCGAGTGCCTGCGACCGCGTCCACCAGGATGAATCCGTGCTGCTGCGAACTGACATCAACCCGATACCAGAAGCGCGTGTTGTTGCGGAACCAGTGCGGTTCGACCGTATCGCGGTAGAGACGCGGCTGCTGAGCAAACACCGGGGAAAACAGGAGTGCAAGCAGGACCGCCGTGAGCGTCTGTCTCATAATTCTTCATCCGGAGTTGCTTGCAGCCGTTCTCTTTTCGGATCGACGACGCGGACGGACGGTGCTTCTTCGTTGAAGGCATGAGGTCCGCCCGACTGCTCATACGCCGTGGACGTAAACGTCGCCTGAAATTTCCCCACTGTGTTGTCCCGGAACCAGCGCGTCAGCCGGTGTCCCAGAAGTCGCCGAAACCGGGGAACCAGCAGCATGAATCCCACACTGTCTGTCAGGATTCCTGGAGTGATCAGAAAGGCTCCGGCGATCAGAATCATCACGCCGTCCAGAATTTCCTGAGACGGAGCCTTCCCCGCCGCCATTTGCTGCTGGATCGTGCGCCAGACCTTCAAACCCTGCCTGCGGGCGAGCTGCGCGCCAATGAACCCCGTCAGGATGACGATGCCCACCGTGACAAACAGGTTGGTGCGATCGTAAAGCTGGCTAAGCAGCACCAGCTCGATCAGCGGCACCAGAATGAAGACAAGAATTATGCGGCCAAGCACGGAACAGGCTCAGAGCAAAGGTGGGATAGTAACGTAGTCGCCTCGTACCGAGACACGGCATGCCGATATGCACAGTGCTGCGAAGTTTGAAGTTGCTGTTCTCAGTGAGCCGAGTCACCGATGGTTGCGTCCCGGTGAGTCTCAGCAGGGCGAGCGGCGGACGAGAACTGCCTTCTGATCCTGGCAACATTTGCCGCGCGGTGGACGCTGCCAGCGTTCACAGTGACAAATTCTCATCTGCTGGTCCCGCAACTACAACCGCGACAATGTGCGGCAAGGGCCGGGAACTTGCAAGTGCGGTCGGTTTCACTGACGCTACGAGTCGGGGACGAATCGCTGCTGCGTCGCGAACGGCCTTGCCGCTGCTCCGACTTGTGGCGAGGCTGTGCCTGATGCTCAACCTCATTGCGAGGCTCTTGCCTTGTCACGCACTGCCTTGCAGGCTCTGCCTGCTGTTGTGTACCGTCAGGATTCAGTGCCATCGGTCACGATCCGACGGTCACGGACGCCTGTCGTACGATGCGATCGGAGGCGGAGCCTCCTGGCAGTGCGTTTCAGGGCGGAGCCCGGGAACGAGAACGAGCGGGCGGAGCCCGGGAACGAGAGTAGAAGTCGATTGCCCACGACCTTGTGAGAACCCGCCATGAAAACCCTCCTGACATACTTCGCTTCGTGGTCGCTTTTCTTTGCTGTCACCGGCGTTGCCGACGATAAGCTGCGGATCGCCACATTCGACGTCGATGCGTCGCCGCCGGTCGGCAGTCCGCTCGCCTACGATCCCACCAAAGAAGTTACGACTCCGCTAAGCTGTCGCGGAATGGTTCTGATCGGGGCCGAACAACCGATCGTCCTGTGCGCCATTGACTGGCTGGGTGTCGCCAACGAAGCTCATGATGAATTTCGCGAACGCCTTGCGACAGCCGCCGGGACGTCGGTTGATCGCGTCACCGTTCATGCACTGCACCAGCACGATGCTCCGCGCTGCGACTTTTCTTCGGAACGCATACTTGCCGAAGCCGGATATGCCGGAGTTTCCTACGACGAGCGATTTTTGCGAAGCGTGATGGTTCGGGCCGCGGACGCCTTGAGCAGCTCACTCGGAAACGCGATGCCCGTGACGCACGTCGGCACCGGTCAGGCGGAAGTTCACGAAGTCGCTTCCAACCGTCGCATTCTGGGTGACGACGGGAACGTCAAAGTCACTCGCTATACGGCCTGCAGAGATCCCGAGGTGCGCGCCATGCCGGTCGGCACGATCGACCCGATGCTGAAGATTGTCTCGTTCCACAATGGCAGCGAAACTCTGGCCGTGCTGACGTATTACGCCACTCATCCACAGAGCTATTACCGGACTGGCCAGGCGAACCCTGACTTTCCCGGCATGGCCCGCAACGCTCGCCAGGACGCGACGGGCGTGCCTCACATCCATTTCAACGGAGCCGGTGGCAACATCGGCGCGGGCAAGTGGAATGATGGCTCAACGGAAAATCGCCAGGTCCTGGCCGACAAGGTCGCCGACGGAATGAAACGGGCGTGGGAAAGCCTGAGCAAACGTCCTGTCACAGCCGGCGATCTTCGATGGAAAACCAACGATGTTATCCTGCCCATCGGTGAGCATCTTGTGGAGGAACCGCTCCAGGCGATCCTCAATGATCCTGCCGCCAGCGTTCCCGCTCGTTTGACCGCCGCGAAGCATCTTGCCTGGCTGCGACGGACCAGTTCGGGAAGTCCTGTCACGGTCAGCCTGCTGGCTGTTGGAGATGCGGCAATTCTGCATCTGCCAGGTGAGTTATTTGTCGAGTATCAGTTGGCGGCGCAGGCGATGGCTCCGGACAACTTTGTCGCGATGGCCGCCTACGGTGAATACGGGCCAGGTTATATCGGGACAGAGATCGCGTATTCTCAGGGCGGATACGAAGCGAGTCCGGGAGCCTCGCGCGTCAGCCCGGCCGTCGAAGACGTGCTGATTACGGCGATGAGGTCGCTGCTGTTGAGAGAGTGACCGAACGAATTCCTGCCGGCGCGGTTTGTTGTCCGAGATCCCGAACTTCCCGTCCCGCGGATCTCCGCCACCGAAGGAACCGGGGAATTTGCAGGCAGATGGTGAAGTAGATTTTGCGGAAACGCGTGCTCGGGCCGGAAGCATGAGAACGAGCGCCGTGACGCATGAATCAGGTGACACGGCCTGCTAAAACTCCCGCTCACTCACGCCCTGCCCTGTTCAAAGTTCGGTCATGCCTTCACCCCGCGCCTGTATTCTGCGTGCTCCCGGCACTAACTGCGACGTCGAAACCGCTCACGCTTTTGAGCTGGCCGGCGGTTCGGCGGAACGCGTGCATTTGTTTCGGATGCTGGAAAATCCCGCGCTGCTTCGCGAGTATCAGATACTGTGCGTGCCGGGCGGCTTCAGTTATGGCGATGACATCGGTGCAGGTGTCATTTTTTCGCGGCAGTTGCGGGGTCAGCTCAACGATGCCATGCGGGAATTTCTCAGCGGCGACAAGCTGGTGCTGGGAATCTGCAACGGATTTCAGGTGATCCTGAAAGCCGGACTGCTGATGCGGCACGGTATCGACGACGGCGATGAACAGCTCTACGAAAACCAGATTACGCTGACATGGAACAACAGTGGGCGATACGTGGATCGCTGGGTGACGCTGAAGGTCACGTCTCAGAACAGCGTATTCCTGCAGGGAAAGGATGAATTCGAATTGCCGATCGCTCATGCCGAAGGACGAGTCGCCGTGAAGAACGATTCGGTGCTGGATGGCCTGCGACAGAATGGCTCAATCGCCCTGTGCTACTGGTCGAAGGAAGCTGCCGCACAGGTGGCGAACGGTGCCGATCCGACAGCGCTGGATGTCCTTCCGGAAATCGCAAATCCGGCCGGTTCCGTCGCCAACATCGCCGGTCTGTCAGACAGCACCGGGCGAGTTCTCGGCCTGATGCCTCACCCGGAACGGTTTCTGTTTGCCACTCAGCATCCGCAGTGGACTCGCAACGGCATGCGCGGCGAAGGTCAGGGGCTGCAGGTGTTTCGCAACGCGGTCCGCTATTTCGACGCGATGTAACTTCATGTCGCTGCGGCTGCAGCCAGGAGTCTGCTCAGCGCGATTACGACCTTCCAGCTGAAGGCGCGGCATCGAACGGCTCGTTCTGCGTTTGAAATGACCGGACGAAGAGAATTCATCCTTGCGGACGCTGTCAGCGTCCGCCACGCGGCTGATGCTGTCAGAATCGGCAGGCAGGTTCTAATTCGGGGCTCGCGTTACCGGGCGGCCTTCGCTTTGACATCTGCGATGAGTTCACGGAAGGCGACGGTCTGTTCCGGTTCCGGTTCCACGACGCCTTCAAGATGCAGGCCAAGCTGGTACCAGCCACCGTCTTTCGGCGTATTGTGGCACAGCTTCGTGGAGAAGAACCGCCACGCTTCCTTGCCGTCGGGCACTGCCACG
This sequence comes from uncultured Planctomycetaceae bacterium, assembly GCA_964531585.1. Classification (GTDB taxonomy): domain Bacteria; phylum Planctomycetota; class Planctomycetia; order Planctomycetales; family Planctomycetaceae; genus JAWKUA01. The sequence goes on from CAZHET010000070.1 coordinate 10,457, forward strand.
ACAAAGTGCTTGTGATCCAGATTCAGCGGCGTGAGTACCCCGAAGCCTTCGCTGCGCAGGTCGTGAGTGACGGCCGGCACCGCCGTCGAAAAATCAACGTCGCGGGCGGTTGTTCCCGGCTCACACGCGATCAGCCAGACTCCGAAGGCGACGTGGCGTTCGTCATGCGTGCGTCGCTCGGCGCTGACGCCGGTTTCGTAAGGCATGACAACGATGTCGTACTGGCTGATGATTCGAGCCATCGCGAGCGTGGCTTTGCGACGGGAATTTCGGTGTGTCAGCAGGTTGGTGAGTTGGTCCAGCATCGGTGTGGTCCGGTGGCTTGTGGTTCTGGCAGACTGACGGGCGCGTGCAGCACCCGCAATGATTTCTGCGAAAACGCTACGTCACGAATCAACCGGGATTCACGATGTTTACGAAATGCGACGACCGCCGGAACGCGGTACGTCGCAGAATATCGATCGTGCGGATCCTGCGGCGCCGGGGATCGCAGAGCCGCGGGAATTCGAATCCCCGAACTTTGATTCCGTCCTTTCGCGTTCCGCTCGAATCGGCACCCCGGCGGATGGTCACTTCCGTTCGGCGGCGACCTGCGTTTCCCGACGTTCCAGATCGGCATCACTGAGCAACACTCCTGCAACGCACGCTGTCATGAACGTCGCCAGCGTGCCGCCCAGCATCGCTCGCAGGCCCAGTCTCGCCAGATCGGAGCGGCGTTCCGGAGCGATGCCGCCGATGCCACCGAGCTGGATGCCGATCGAACTGAAGTTGGCGAAGCCGCACAACGCGTAGGTCGTGATGACGTAGGTTCGCAGGCTAAGCTGCTGCTTCGCCTCGGCAAGCTGGGCGTACGCGAGAAATTCATTGATGACCGTGCGAGTGCCCATGACACTGCCTGCCTGGCGGCACTCGTCCCACGGAATGCCCATCAGCCAGGCAAACGGAGCGAACGCGTACCCGAACGCCAGTTCCAGCGACCAGTTCTCCGCCGCCTGGTACTGAAACCAAAATGCGACCCAGCCGCCGCACCAGCCGACGAATGCATTGATCATCGCCACAAACGCCACAAAGACCAACAGCATGGCTCCCACATTCAGCGCCAGTTTCAAACCGGACGCAGTCCCTTCGGCCGCCGCTTCCAGTACGTTGACGCAGCGGGATTCTGCAGAAATCCCGGCACCGGCGGCGGTCGCCGATTCTTTGGTTTCCGGCTGCAGTATCTTGGCGATCGTCAGCGCCGCCGGGGCGGAAATCACAGACGCGGTCAGCAGGTGTCCGGCGTCGATCCCCATCCCGATGTAAGCAGCGAAGACTCCGCCCGCGATCGTTGCGAAGCCGCCGACCATGACAACGTTCAGTTCCGACAGCGTCATTCCGGCGACGTACGGACGAATCACCAGCGGCGCTTCGGTCTGGCCGACAAACACGTTGGCCGCGGCGGACAACGTTTCGGCTCCGGATGTTCCCAGCGTCTTCCTCATCACCCACGCCATCCCGCGCACCACCAACTGCATCAGTCCAAGGTGATACAGCACGGACATCAGTGCCGAGAAGAAAACGATCGTCGGCAAAATGCCGAATGCAAACGACCGCCACAGTGTGTACTGCGCCGGCAGCGGGTCTGTGTCACCGCCGCGTGGAAAAACGTCGAACAGAAACGCCGAGCCTTTGTCGACGAATCCCAGGATGCCGGTGAAGAAATCACCAATGGCCTTAAACGCTGCCTCCCCTGCGTCGGTCTTCAGAATCAGGAATGCGAAAACGACCTGCAGGAAGATCCCCCCGCAGACGACTCGCCAGGGAAACCGCCGTTTGTGGCTGCTCATCAGCCACGCCAGCAGGATCATGACGAGCAGACCGAGAGCAGGGATCAGGCGGTGCATGGGGGGATCGCGGACTTGGGACGACCGAAATGTCTGTACGACGGGACTCCGATGCCGTCACTGCGCAGTCGACGGGATCAGAGTCCCGTCGTACGAACAGCCGCTACTTCGTCTTCAGCGTCAGCATGTATTCGACGACGTCGACCATGTCCTGGACACTCATGAGTTTCTGCAGATCGGCGGGCATCAGCGAAATGGTTTGCTTCACCTTTTCGTCGACTTCATCTTTGCTGAACTCCCGCACCAGGCCGTCGTCCGCTTTAATACTGACGCTGTCGTCGGTTTCACTGGTGATCAGACCGGTGATCGTTGTGCCGGAGGCCAGAACGAGCGTATACGCTTCATAGTTGTGGCTGATGCCGGCGCTGGGAAAGATGATCGATTCGAACATCGCTTCGCGGCTGAGCTTACTGCCGATTTCTGAAAGGTTCGGCCCGATCTCACGGCCGAGTTTTCCCACGATGTGACACTTGTGACAGGTGGCTTCGGTGTTGAACAGAAGCTGCCCGTTCTTCGCGTCGCCTTTCATTTTGGCGAGTTCGCTGATTGGCGGCAGAGCTTCTCCTTCCTTGACCGGCGGAAGGGGAAACAAGCGGTCTCCGGCCGCTCGTCCTTCGCGAGTCGGGGCAGAATGAAGTGCGGCGGCAACGGCCTGCGTCAGATTTTCGGGCAGCTTTTCGCTTTCCACCAGTTGCACCAGCTTGTTAACTCCATTGTTCACCTTCGACGCCGCGCGCACGGCCTCCCGCCGCACGTCGATGTCAACAGAATCGTCGGTGACCGTGGCCAGCAGCGGTCCTTCAATCGCCCCGTCGTAGGAATTGCCCAGCACCTGAGCCGTCGCGACGGCGGCTTCGGGATCGTCGCTCTTCAGAGCATCCGTCAGCAGGCCCCATTGTTCGCGTCTCAGCAATGAACGCACGGCCTCGATGCCAATCTGTTCACCGACATTCTGCTGAGCCAGAGTCAGGACGTCCGCGTAGTGATCCCGCAGTTCGAAACGTTCAACGAGTGCAATGTACCGCGGCGTTCCCTGCAGATCGGTCAGTGCCCGATCCAGCGCAGCGGCGGCGTCCGGGACGGATTCGAGTTGCTCGCGATCCAGTCGCGACAGCGCTTCGGCAATGACAACGGGCGTCACTTCGGCATTCAGCTTTTTCAGCGTGTCGGACTGAATCAGCTTCGCAGCGGCTTCCTGAACTCCCGGCTTCGGCTGGAAATCGAGTGCCCGGAAGAAAGCGGCGATCTGCTTGTCAGTCGGCCCGCTCCGATCTGTCGCGGCGAGCGACAGGATCTGCCCGGCGATATCGATTGCCGAGTTCGACCCGCGACTGCGCCAGACGAGCCTGCTGATTTTCTCACCATGTTCATCCGGTGTTTCGACCCCGCTTTGAAGTTCAACGAAGGCTGGCAGGCACGTGTCCCACGCGCCGTCGGCAGCGATTCCCAGAGCTTCCAGGTACCAGCGATCATTGTCCGGCAGGCCCAGAGCCAGCTTAGCCCAGAGTCCCGGCTTCGCTTCCGAATCGCACAGCCTCAACGCAATCGCACATTCGCGACGAACCTGCGGCGACGCGTCGAAGACGAGTTTTTCGACAATCGGCGCGACATCAAGTTCCAGTCGCCGAGCCAGCCGAATTCCCGCAATGCGGATGTCCGGGCTGTCATCGCTGATTGCCTTGTCGACATATTGCTGACCTTTCCCGTCCAGCATTCCCAGCAACCAAAGCGCCCTCGCTCGGAAACGCGGGTTGGGATCGTTCGCAAACATCGCGGACAGCGCCGATTCCGCGTCCGCACCAAAATCTCGCAACGCGGTGAACGCCAAATAACGAGTCGCAACATTTGGGCTTTTCAAAGCCGCGACAGCACCCTCGACCGTGCTGAAGTCGGACTTCGGCACGGAGTACTTGCTGTTCGGCGGAGCCACCCGGAACAGCCGGCCGCGGTCCACGTCGCCCTGGCGGTGGCCGCCGACTCCGGGGTCGTACCAGTCGGCGATGATCAACGAACCGTCCGGAGCGACACACACATCCGACGGCCGGAACCACTGGTCTCGCGTGCCGAACAGAATGTCGTTGATCGATGCCGAATAGCCGGCACCATCGTCTTTCACAGCGTAGCTGCGCACGACGTTTGGCCCGGCGTCGCAGTGAATCAACTGGTTGCGGAAGCGTTCCGGCAGCAGGTCGGACTCGTAGATCAGAATCCCCGTCGGAGATCCCGCTCCGGTTTGCAGCAGGTTCGGGACGACTCCCGGATCGTTCAGGTGCCAGTGACGTTCGGGGATCGTGTCTTCCCAGCCCGTGCGAGGTTCCCGCCAACCGGCTCCGGTCAGTTCATCTTTGTAGCCGTAGTTGCCGTACTCCATCACGAAGTTGATACGCACTCCCTGGTTACCGTCGTCGTCATTGTCGGACTGCCAGACGGTGCCGAAACTGTCGACCGTCAGTTCCCAGTTGTTGCGGAAGTTCCAGCCGATCGTGTCGACTTTCGAACCATCCAGTTCACACCGAAACGCCATGCCTTCCTGATACGGCTGACGGTTGGCGTAGACTTCATTGCCCGCGACATCGACGACGAGATCTCCGTTCGGGCGATGCAGTTCATTGCCGCTGTTGCCGAAGTTGAAGTACAGTCGGCCGTCCGGGCCAAAGGTGAAACTGTGAATGCCGTGATCGTGCTGAACTCCCTTGATCCCGGTGAACATCACTTCCTTGCGATCGGCCTTCAGGTCGCCGTCGTCATCGTAGAAGCTGAACACGTTTTCTCCGGCCGACACGATCACTCGATTGCCCAGCACGCAGACTCCATGCGCCGAATCGATGTCCCGGCCCTGATAGAATGTGGTTTCGCGGTCCATCAGTCCGTCGCCGTTCGTGTCCTCAAGGATCAGGATCCGGTCACCTCCTTCGCGATCCGGGTTGTCGGCGTTGGCAAACCGCCGGTAGTTGACGACTTCACAAACCCAGATCCGTCCCATGTGATCCACGTCGATGTTGGACGGACTCAGCAGCATTGGTTCCGCCGCGATTAGCGTGACCTGCAGATCGCTGGCGACGTCGAGCCCGGCGATTGCCGTGTCGGGCGTGCGACCGTCGTCCTGCGCCGGGGCGAACATCGGTGTAGAAAGTAGTGTCAGCAGCGTAAGCAGGCAGCAACAGGCAGGTGGATTCGCTCGCACAGTGTGATGGCTCCGGCAGAACGTGAGGGAACTGGCTGATCAGAAAACATGTTCACAAACCTGCGGACACATTTCCACCACTCATCCCCCGTGATCCCCGCGAAGGCGGGAACCCAGTGCATGCCGTCATTCCCGCGAAGGCGGGAACCCCAGTGAGCAGGGCTGGGTTCCCGCCTCCGCGGGAATGACGACCGCGCGGGAATGACGGTCAACACCACCGGTTTGCGTGGTTCGCCGGCGTCTCTACAATCCCGCCCTTCATCGCTACGAAGGCAACTCAATGACGCGTTCCATGGAAAAGATTGTCGCTTTGTGCAAGCGGCGCGGCTTCATCTTTCAGAATTCCGAAATCTACGGCGGTCAGAACGGCTTCTGGGATTACGGCCCGCTGGGCACGGAACTCAAACGCAACGTGCGCGACTTGTGGTACCACGACATGGTGGCCGCTCACAACGAGCTGCTGACACCCGTCGGTGCTCCTTCGCCGTTTCAGATGGTCGGTCTGGAATCGGCACTCATCATGCATCCGCAGGTGTGGAAATGTTCCGGTCACTACGATCTGTTCCACGACATGATGCAGACATGCCGCCAGTGCAAAAGGCTGCTGCGTGCGGACCATGTTTGGGACATGCTGAAAGAATCGCCGTGGGTCCTGTCGCTGGCTGAGGCCTGCGAAACGACAGTTTCTGAACAGCACCTGAAGTTCCGTCACGACGCTGCCCTGACATGGGCGAAAAGCCGAAAACTGGGTCGCAGGCTGGCACCGGGACTGGCATTCGTCCGCAATCCGGAAGTGACGCTGTCGTGGCTTGTCGAAGATCTGAACGCGAATCCCGAAATGCAGCTATCTGTCACCAGGCTGCTCGAATACCTGGCGACGGAACAGAAGAACCAGACGGGCCTTCAGGTGCCCTGCCCGCACTGCGGAGGCGACCTGACGGAACCCAAACGCTTCAATCTGATGTTCGAAACGTTCACCGGAGCCATTCAGTCGGACAGCAATCGAGCATTCCTCCGCCCCGAAACCGCTCAGGGCATTTTCGTCAACTTCAAGAACGTCGTGGACAGCAGTCGCGTCAAGCTGCCGTTTGGCATCTGTCAGGTTGGCAAGAGCTTCCGCAACGAGATCACGCCGCGCAACTTCACGTTTCGGTCTCGCGAATTCGAACAGATGGAGATCGAGTTCTTCTGTCATCCGGATCAGTCTCGCGAATGGTATACCTACTGGCGCGACCGGCGCTACAACTGGTATCTGGGTCTCGGAGTCGCAAAGGAACGCCTGATTCTGCGAGATCATCATCAGGACGAACTCGCTCACTATTCCGTCGGTACGGCGGACATCGAATACGCGTTTCCGTTTCTCGACGAAGGCGAATTCGGCGAACTGGAAGGCGTGGCTCATCGAGGCGACTTCGACCTGCGTTCTCACATGGAAGGCAAGCTGGCAAAGAATGCGGCCGGCGAACTGGAAGTCGAGAAGAACGAGCAAGGTCAGCCGAAGTATCGCGGCAGCGGCAAGGACCTGACGTATTTCGACGACCAGTCGCGCGAGCGCTTTACACCGCACGTGATCGAGCCTTCCGCCGGTGCAGACCGCGCCACACTCGCGTTCATCTGCGAAGCTTATCACGAAGACCGGCAGCCCGACGAAAAGGGCGAAATGCAGGAACGCGTCGTCCTGAAGTTTCATCCCCGGCTGGCTCCCGTCAAAGCCGCCGTGTTCCCGCTGATCAAGAAGGAAGGCATGCCGGAAAAGGCGGCGGAGATCTTCGGAGCACTCAAAGCCGCGGGGCTGAGCTGCCAGTTCGACCAGCAGGGTGCCATCGGTCGCCGCTACCGTCGTCAGGACGAAATCGGCACGCCGTACTGCATCACCGTCGACGGTGACACCATGACCGACGGTACCGTCACGGTTCGCGATCGTGACTCGCTGCAACAGGACCGCGTTCCGGTGGAACGGATCGTGGAAGAAATCACCGCGAGGTTGAATCAGTAACCACTCGCTACTCGTTCCAGGGCTCTGTGGTCCAGGGCTCTGTCCTGTAACGCGAAGCCGGAATGAAATCACTCGGTCCAGGGCTCCGCCCTGGAACGCCATGCTTTGCAGGCTCTGCCTGCCTGTTGTGCGACGGCCCAATCGGCAGCGAATCCTCCCTGCAATGGCACGCCGGAAGGATCTGGTCCCTGGAATCATCAGGAAAACCGTCGATGCCGCTCGAAATCGAACGCAAGTTTCTCGTCAAACCCGGAGCATGGGAAAACGCCGAATTCACCACGTACCGACAGGGCTATCTGCAGTCGTCGGAGCGGCTTTCCGTGCGAGTTCGTTCTGACGGACACAAAGGCTGGCTGGCCGTTAAAGGGCCGACAGTTGGACCGACGCGGTCGGAATACGAATACGAAATTCCGCTCGACGAAGCCGACGAGATGCTCGACACGCTCTGCCAGAAGCCGCTCATCGAAAAGCAGCGGG
>CAZHET010000071.1:0-12805 GCA_964531585.1 uncultured Planctomycetaceae bacterium
AAGGGCTGGCCTGACTACGAGTGGCGCAAACGCGGCAAGCATGCTCCGCGGGAGTTCCCCGTGCCGCTGTGGGACGGCAGTTCGCAGCCTGCCGCCACGATTCTGCTGCATGCCGAACAGGGGCTGGGCGACACGATTCACTTTATCCGCTATGCAAAGCTGGTGAAGGAACGCGTCGGGAGGGTGATCTTCCTGTGTCACCGCCCGATCGTCAGACTGATCGAATCATGTGCAGACGTCGATGTCGTTGTAGCCGACGGAGACAGCCTTCCACAGTTCGATCTGCACGCACCGCTGCTGAGCCTGCCCGCAATCTTTGAGACCACCGTCGATTCCATCCCGCGTCGTGTTCCGTATCTCGCAGCCGCCGGACCGCTTGCGAATTCGTGGCAGGCTCGGCTTTCGCCCGGCACGTTCAACATCGGCATTTGCTGGCAGGGTAACAGTGATTTCGCCAATGACCGCTACCGTTCCGTTCCACTGCGGCATTTCGCGCCGCTGGCGCAACTGGACGACGTGAAGCTGTTCAGTCTTCAGAAGGGTGAGGGCGTTGAGCAACTGGATGAGATTGACTTCGACGTGACCGTCTTTCCGGATCTGGACACCGAATCCGGAGCATTCATGGACACCGCCGCAGTCATGACTCATCTGGATCTGGTGGTGACGTCAGACACCGCGACGGCTCATCTGGCCGGGGCGTTAGGAGTGCCGGTCTGGATTGCAACATCGTTCATCCCCGAATGGCGGTGGGGAGACGAGGGCGACGAGTGTCCGTGGTATCCGACTGCGAGGCTGTTCCGGGCGAGATCACTGGACGACTGGGATGCTGTCTTCGCTCGAATAAGTGATGCCGTTGGTGACTTGCGTGAGATGTCCGGCACGACCGATTCGACCACCGGTCGAACGGGCGGAGCGATTGAAGTCCCGGTCTCGTCGGGTGAGCTGCTCGACAAGATCACGATTTTGGAAATCAAAGCCGAACGGATTTCCTGCAGCGAGAAGCTGAAGAATGTGACGCACGAACTGGAGCGGTTGTCGGATGCCTGGCAAAAAAACGTGCGGTCGACCGAGGAACTGCAGTCGCTGCGGTCGCAGCTTCGTGCAGTCAACGAGACGCTGTGGGATATCGAAGACGCCATTCGGGAGTGTGAACGGTCCGGGAACTTCGGCAGCGGGTTCGTTTCACTGGCACGTGCCGTCTACATCAACAACGATGAACGAGCGGCCATTAAGAAGCAGGTCAACCTGATTCTTGGTTCCGAACTGGTTGAGGAAAAATCTTACGCGGACTATACGTAAGCCGCGCAGGCTGTTTCGGCAATGCTGCCGAAATGGCTGTCATCCCCGCGCCGGCGGGAATCCAGTGCCGCGATCTGGCTGCCCGCTCACGTTTTCGCCGGGGCAGGACCCTGCGCGGGAATGACGAACCCGAAAACCAGGAGTTGGCAGGGCGCTGGTTTGGATTTGTCACGCGACTGGCGAGTTCTGCCACAAGACGCGTCAGCGACAGGTTAAAGTCGAGCGTCGAAAAAGCACACCGTACGACGGGACTCCGATCCCGTCGAATTGCAGCGGCGGGATCGGAGTCCCGTCGTACGAACCCGTGAATAATCCGGGTGATGCACAGCCGGGGCCGACCTGCAGGACCGTGATGGACCGTCGGCGAAGTGCGGTCGGCCGCAGGTCGCAAGCGGACGCTGGAAGCCGTCTGACCGCAGCGAGCTACTTCAGCGAATACGTCAGTTCACTGAGCGAGTCCAGGTCGACGGAATCTCCGGTTGCCGGGAACTTCATGGGGGCCAGATGCCACTGTTCCGTGAACGACGCAGAATCGCCCGGTCGCAGACGCTCGCGGGGGCCGATGGGTTCCAGTTCGACCATGTCGTTATCAGGATACCAGACGGAAATCGTCAGTCCGGCCGCTTCGTTGTAGACGCGATCCGGGAATGTATCGAAACGCTTTACGAACAGCAGATCATTGGGAGCCACGTAGGCGATGATTCCTGTGTAGCTGTCGAAGCCCAGCTTGGGCTTGCGGGGAGTCGGGCCGATTTGCAGGTGGTTTTCGCGCTGGACGATGCTGGGATCCTGCGGACGCATATTGATCAGGCCGCCGTCTTCGTACATCACGTAGCTGTTGGGGAACCGGCTGGGTGATGTCAGCGGAATGAAGCAGTATCCTTTGCCGACGGCGAACGTACGGCTCCAGTGGCACCATTCCTTCGTTTCGTCGGACACGTTGGTGATCGTCTGAGTGCAAAGCAGCCTTGACGAATCGGCCGCCAGTTCGAAATCGCGAGTCAGGCGGACGCCGGTATTCGGGTCCTGCTGGCTGGTCACCCGTGCGGTGCGGTCTCCGGTGATTTCCCCCGTCCATTCACCGCTCCAGAGCACTTCACGTGGCGGGATGACAAGTTCAGGCCCGATGTCGAACCGTCCGGCGGACGCGGGTGGCTTGTCGCCCGGACGCCAGCTTTTTTCGTCGCTGGAAACGAACAGGACATTTTTCCCGTTCAATGAATACTCCAGCACACGTCCTCCAACCTGAGGACACAGGATGACGCGAACGCCCGCATCGTTCTTCAGTTCGATTGCCTTGTCGTACCCGTGGTACTGCACGATGTCAGCGCCCAGCGCCAATGGCCGGCAAGATGCCAGCACTGCCAGACAGACGGCGGCTCGCAGCACCAGCGTGCCGTCGGGACTTGTGTGTTTGGTGAAGGCACGCATCGGGATTCCGTCGGGGTTGGAGAGAAATCTGAGTCAGCCAACGCATCTGAGTGGGCCAAAGTCAGTCACGGAAGCTACGCATTGGTGTGCGAAGCCGTTGCGTCGGCAGGTTATTCGGCACCAGCTTCGTCGGCAGCGGTGTTGTCATCAGAATCGTCAGGTTCTGGGCGCGACGGGGCAGCGCCTGTGGCTCCGCTCGGCGGACTGCCACCGCCGGGCTGGAACTCAGGAGCCATTTCCTGACCATCAGGTTGTGCGGTGGCCGAGATCAGGTCGCTGTCCGGTTCCGTTGCCGACGTCACGAATTTCGGTGGATTTCCTTTGTCGACGATCATGAAGACTCGCATCTGATCGCGACGCAGCAGGCTGAACCACGAGTATTTGTACTCGGCAGAGACGTCATTCTCGTTGACGAGCTCTTCAGCCGGTGACAATGACAGCAGCGCCTTCGCTTCCTCGTGCGTTATGATTTTTGCGGGATCCTCTTCGTTGGCCTTCAACGCGGCCATCGACTGGCGCTGCCCCAGGCTCGCTCGAAGTTCGAGTGCGGCAACCGCAAGTGCCGCAACGAGGACGACGCCGGAAACGATTTTTCGAGCCGGTGAGACGCCGGCAGGCTTCGCTTTTTGTTGTGGTTGATCGGCCATGAATGTTCCCTCGTGCGTTCCGTATTCAGAATTCGACAATCAGACAACTTAATGTCCGAGCGAATACAATAGCCGGAAATCGCGTGTCTTGCACATCGACCGGAGTGATTTCGCTGTCGGCCTGCACTGTCGACCGCTCGTCGGCAAGCAGTGCGGAGCGTAGCCGGGACCTCGCACGTGCCCGCGCGGCGCGTCACTGGCAAGACTTCGCCCCGCCCGGTTGGCGAACGAGCCGGCGACCGAGTAAAACCGACTCAATACGGGACGCGGTACGCGCCGCAACTCCCGGGGTCAGGCACATCAACAGCACGCGGGCGGAATATGAAAGCCATTCAGCTTCTGGAACCGAAACAGTTCCGACAGATCGATATCAGCGACCCCGGGATGCCGGGAGCCGGCTATGCTCTGGTGAAGACTCATCGCATGGGCATCTGTGGCACGGATATCAGCGGATACCTTGGCAAGATGCCGTTCTTCAGCTACCCGCGCATTCCTGGTCACGAACTGGGTGTGGAAGTGCTGGCGGTCGGTGATGACGTGGCCAGCGTCCGTCCGGGAGATCGGTGCAGCGTTGAACCGTACATGAACTGCGGCAACTGCTATGCGTGTCGCAAAGGAGCGTCCAACTGCTGTGAGACGCTGAACGTGATCGGAGTGATGGTGGATGGAGGACTGTGCGAACGATTTCTGATCCGCGCCGACAAGCTGCATCCGTCGAAGAAACTGACGATGGAGCAACTGGCATTGGTGGAAACTCTGGCGATCGGCTGCCACGCCACGGATCGCGGTGAACCTGCGGCGGACGAGCATGTCCTGATCATCGGAGCAGGTCCGATCGGGCTGGCCACTCTGGAGTTCACTCGCCTGACGGGAGCCATCGTCACCGTGATGGACATGAACCCGGATCGGCTGAAGTTCTGTCAGAAGACGTACGGGATCGCTTACACAATTGCCTTCACGGGCGACGGCAGCGAGATGGCCCGGATGATGGACATCACCGCCGGTGCGAAGTATTCCGTCGTGACGGATGCCACTGGCAGCAACCAATCGATGTCAACCGCGCTGACATACGTGGCTCATACAGGAACGCTCGTTTACGTGGGAATCACCACACAGGAAGTCGCGTTCACACATCCGACACTCCACCGGCCGGAAATCACTCTGAAGGCATCCCGCAACGCTCTGCCGCGGGACTTCGGCCGCATCATCGGCCTGATCGAAGACGGCACGATCAATACTGATCCGTGGATTACGCACCGCTCGAACTTCGACGACGTCGTCAGTGACTTCGACCGGCTGACCCGACCGGAAGCCGGAGTAATTAAGGCCGTCATCGAAGTAGCAACCTGATCGGTCGGCTAATTCTGCGGCTGAAATTGCCGGGGACCCAAATATCGTGCTAGACTCCGAACCTTGCCGCGCTGGCGTGGTTTTTGGACGCCAGCGGTCGGAATCGCCCGGCCGCACAGCCAGCGTCTGGAAAGTTCCGGAAAGTGACGTTCCCTGCGAGTCAGACGGGCAGAAGGCGAATGCAGATCATCGGGGCCATCCTTTGCACGCTTGTGGGTCTGCGAGTGGCACAGTCGATCGCCGCCGCCTACCAGGAACAGGCCCGCGCCGCGACGCGTGGCAGGCTGGCGCTGGACCTGCTGAACGAGCAGGTTTCCGCCGCGAAAGCTCTGCGAGTTCGTCGCGAACAGCAGCAACTGCACTGGAACGGATACCGCAAGTTTCGCGTGCGGGACAAAGTGGTCGAAGCCAAAGACATTTGCTCGTTCTATCTGGTGCCGCACGACGAGAAGCCGCTGCCTTCGTTTCGACCCGGGCAGTTTCTGACTTTTCGCATGGACCTGCCAGCCGGCGGCGACGACAAGGGCACTCGCAAGCCGGTCGTTCGCTGTTATTCGCTGTCGGATGCACCGCCGGCATCGCACAGCCGCGACCACAACTACTATCGCATTACCGTGAAACGCGTGCCGCCGCCGCCTGATTCCAGGCATCCGCCTGGCCGGGTTTCCAACTATCTCATCGATCACGTCAAGGTCGGCGACATTCTGGACGTGCAGGCACCTCGGGGGGACTTCTGCCTGGATCCGGAATCCGCACATCCCGTTGTTCTGATCGGCGGAGGCGTCGGGATTACTCCCGTCCTGAGCATGGCCGAGACGATTCTGCGCGTAAACCCCAGCCGGCACGTATGGCTGTTCTACGGAATCCGCTGCGGTCCGGATCATGCGATGAAGGACCGGCTGCGGCAGCTCGATCAGGCGTACGAAAATTTCCATCTGCACGTTTGCTACAGCTGCCCGCACGAAGGCGACTGGGAAGGCACCGACTATCACACGCGCGGACATGTCGGAGTGGATGTCCTGAAGCAAGTGCTGAAAGTCAACAACTTTGAGTACTACATCTGCGGACCGCCGGCGATGATGAACACGCTGGTTCCTGCGCTGGAAGAGTGGGGCGTGCCGAAAGACCGTGTCTTCATGGAAGCCTTCGGACCGGCAACCGTCAAGAAGACTTCCACCGTGGCGACGCTGCCCGCGGCGGCAGCGCCGGGCACGGCGTCCCCGTCGATCACGGTGGAATTCAGCCGATCCGGCAAAAGTGTGCAGTGGAACGGCACGCACGCCAGCCTGCTGGACCTCGCACTCGAAAATTCAATCGAGATTGACAGCGGGTGCCGAGCGGGCAGTTGCGGCTCGTGTGAAGTGGCGGTAAAGTCCGGCAGCGTCGATTACACAGTGGACAGCCGCACCGAATGCGGTGCGGGATCGTGCCTCACCTGTGTTTCCGTGCCAAAGGGCCATATCGTACTGGATGCCTGACAGGTCGATTCCCGCCGGCACTTCAGACGACTTTTTAGGAAGGTAGAACGAATGCAACACGTATCCGGAAGACGTATCCAGAGTCTGGCACTGACGGCTGCCGTGCTGGCAGGCAGCGGACTGCTGACCATCTCCACGTGGCGCAGTTCACCAGCATCCGCCGGCCAGCCTCAGCCGCAGAATCCGGCGCTGACAGCACTCTTCGCGGCGACACCGGAAGGTTCCACGGTGGAACCCGGTATCGATGCTGCAAAAGTCAAAGGTGCAGATTCCTGCACAAAGTGCCACGAATCAGAGCATGCCGCGTGGACGAAGTCTGTTCACTTCACCAATCACGAACGCATCTCTTCCGCCGCAGGATCGAAATACATCGCGGACTTTGGCAGCAAAGACGCGTGCATACAGTGCCACTCGACGCCTCACACGGGCGGCGGCAGCGTTGTGGGCGTGTCCTGCGAGTCGTGCCACTCCCCGGCCGGCGGCGCGACGGGCTGGTTCGATATTCATTCAGACTATGGCGGTGACGGCGTCACGCGTGAACAGGAGACGGCGGATCATCGAGAGATGCGTCTGGCAGCCACTGATGCTGCCGGCATGATTCGTTCGGCAAACGTCTATGAGCTGGCAAAGAATTGCTACACCTGCCACATCGTTGGCAATGAAAAACTGCTGAATGCGGGCCACAAGCCCGGCCAGGGCGGCTTCGATCTGATCCCGTGGATTCAGGGCGAAGTCCGGCACAACTTTCAGATCGATCAGAAGGCCAACGCAGAATCTCCCAGCCTGCTGCAGGCAACCAAAGGAATCACTCCTGAAATGCGGCAGCGAGTCATGCTGGTCGTTGGCAAGATGGTGGAACTTGAGGTCTGCCTGAGAAACCTGGGAGCGATCAGCGCCGACAGCCTGAAGCAGGGCTACGCGGGATCGAAGGGCTGGGCAGGCCGCGCGGAAGACGCATTTGATTTCCTGTCCGAAGATATTCTTGACGCTGTCAAGGATGAACACATTCAGGCAGCGGTGGATGCCGTCGACTTCCGACTGGGCCGTCGCTTTGACGATCAGTCAGCAGCGGCCAAAGCAGCCGACAAGGTTGCTGCGGCAGCAAAAGCCTTTGCGGCTGTGCATGATGGGTCGAAACTCAAAGCGCTCGATGGTCTGGTGGGCGATCTTTCCAAGCCAAAGGGTGATCCGCATCTTGCGAAATAAGGCGTGTGCGCCAGTGACCGGGCACGATACCCGGGCCTTCCCGCCAGTGCTGCGGGGCTACCAGAAAGGAATTCTGAGGTGACCAAACCGTCCTTTGCAACCGTTTCGAATCTGCGTGTTATCAGCACATTACCAGGCTGCGTTGTGATTGCGGCATGTCTCGCGTCATGCCTGCTGTCGTTTAACCGCGCGTCGTCTCAGGATGCCGCGGTCCTGGAGGTGCCTCCCGAACTTCCGTCTGCGGTCGGTACTGCGCAAGTCGGCGTGCCCGCGCACGCGGGACCGGTGCAAAATCGGGCAGACTTCATGGGAGCGAAGGCGTGTATCGAATGCCATCGGTCGGAGTATGTTGCCTGGCTGGGAACTGTTCATTTCGACGGCGGCGGTATCAACCGTCTGGATACATCGAACGAGAATTCCGTTGGTGCAAAGTGGAAGGCGGAACACGGCAACCTGAGAATGTGCCTGGACTGCCACGTTCCGCCGGAAGAAGTCAACCTGGGGCGACTGCAGATCGAATCCGGCACGTCCTGCGAAAGTTGTCACGGGGCAGCGGGTGGTGAGCACGGCTGGCTGAATCGCCATTCGGTGTACGGCCCCAATGTCACACGGATGCATCAGGAATCGCCGCAGCACCTGGTCGATCGCCAGGCGTTCTGCGACAACGCCGGCATGGTGCGGTCTGGCCGCGTCTATGACGTTGCAAAGAACTGCTACGGCTGCCACATCATCGGGAACGAGAAGCTGGTTGCTGACAACGTCGGACACAATCCCGGAAACGAGCTGTTCGACCTGATCCCGTGGATACAGGGTGAAGTGCGGCACAACTTTCACATGGACCAGCATCACAACGCAGAAATGCCGTCGCTGGTCAATAACCGCACCGGTCAGTCAAAGATCGAACGTCACCGGGTTATGTTTGTCGCTTCACAACTGGCGATCATTGAAGTGTGCCTGCGCAATCTGGCGGCCGTGTCTGAAGAAGACGCACTGGAAGAAGGCTACGCGGACGGGTGGAAGGATCGCGTCGATGATGCGAAAGGACTGATCGAAGAGATTACCGAGATCCTGGAAGAACCGGATGGGGCTTCAGGAATTCCACCGCTGGAAGATGCCGACCTGCACGCAGTCGTCGACGCCGTCGACGAACTTGGACGTCGGTTCAGCGATCTGACGCGCGAAACCGCGGCCCTGACGGCTGATACGGTCGCGCGCCACGCGAACAGCTTCGTATCACGTCATAACGGATCGCTGCTGCAGGCGCTGGATAAGGAGTTTCTCGCGGATCCGCCGGAACCCAAAGGCAAGGCTCTGGAACCATAGTCGTGCTAACCGGGGACCTTGCATGAGTTTGCAGAAGATCGAACGACCGGCTCGCTGGGACGTTCCGTTTTCCGATCAGATGACGGATGCTGACGTCGAACGGTTGCTTTCCGTCCGCCCGTTTTCTGACCTGGATCCCGAACGTTTTCGCGGCAAGGTAACGCTTGCCGGAATTCTGAAGAACGACGCTCGACTGCTTCATTGTTCGGTCGGTGAAATCATCATCCGCGAAGGTGACTGGGGCAATTCCGCATTCTTTCTGCTGTCCGGAAGCGTGCGGATTGAAGTCGAGCCCGGACGCCATTCGATGCCGGCCGAGATGCTGGGGCGTTCCACGTTTCGCCGCAAGGGATTTCTGGATGCCGTAAAGCAGTTGTGGAAAAGGCCAAAGGATTCCGAAGTCCGCGACCCGACGGCCTGGGTCGTTGACGGGCAGACTCGCACGAAGGGCAGCGGCGAAGAGACCCGCATTTATCTTCAGGACGTCCCCGGCGTTCTGGCGAGGTACAAGACCACGCGCCTTCAGGCGGTGGAGTTCTTCGGCGAACAGTCAGCGCTGGGCCGTATCGAGCGTACGGCGACCGTGTTCGCGGACAGCGGATGCGAACTGCTGGAAATCCGTTGGCAGGGGCTGCGTGACATCATGCAGAAGGATCCCGGCCTGAAGGAACGTATCGATCAGCGTTTCCGGGAGTATGGCCTGCGCTCGTTCTTAAGAAACTCACCCTATTTCGCGCACCTGTACACCAGCAACGATGAAAAAACCGAAGGCGGGCACAGCCGCAACCGCGAACGCCGGCGACGCCTGCTCAAGGATGCTCAGTTCGAATCCTACGGCGACTATGACAAAGTCGACAGCTTCCGAAAACTCGCAGAATTCGGTTCCTCAACCGGCCTCAGGCACGAGGCAATTATCGCGCATGAAGGCGACTATCCCAATGGTGTAATTCTGATTCGCAGCGGCATTGCACGAGTCAGCCGGCAGTACCACAACGGCCATCGCACCGTCAGCTATCTGACTCCCGGCCAGGCATTCGGTATTCCGGAGATTGTGGAGGGCTTTCAGAAGTCGCAACCCGTGCCGCTGCAGTACTCACTTCGGGCCGTTGGCTACGTCACCGTTGTCATTATTCCGACTCGACTGTTTGAAGAAGCGATTCTGCTGGAAGCCAGTCTTGCCGGTGACGACAGCGAACCCCTGCCACCAGACCTGACGGCGACTCCGGAACAGACGGAAATTCGCCAGGTCGATTCCGGGCTGCTGGAGTTTCTCGTTGAGCGGCGGTTCGTCAACGGCACGGCCACCATGCTGATTGACATGGACCGCTGCACGCGGTGCGACGACTGCGTGCGAGCCTGCGCGGCGACTCACGACAACAATCCGCGGTTTCTGCGACACGGACCGATGCACGGAAAGTACATGGTCGCCAATGCCTGCATGCACTGCGCGGATCCGGTCTGCATGATTCGCTGTCCGACCGGTGCGATTCACCGCAATGTCCTGGAAGGTCAGGTGGTCATTAACGACGAAACCTGTATCGGCTGTCAGGCCTGTGCAATGAACTGCCCCTACGACGCCATTCGGATGGTGCAGATTCGCGATACGAATGGGTCACTGTTCCACGATGTGCAGCACGAAACAATCGACAAAGCCACCAAGTGCGACCTCTGTGCCGATCAGATGACCGGCCCGGCCTGTCAGAACGCCTGCCCTCACGATGCACTGGTCCGGCTGAATCTGGGAGAATTCGACTCCGTCGCTCAATGGGTGAACCGATGAAGTCGTTTGCGATGCGCCGCGGCATCCATTTCGGTCTTACAGCCGTCGCGGCCGCCGGACTGATCGCACTATATTACGTGCTGTCCGCCTCTTTGTACCCGGCGACCTATGCGTCCGGCTGGTTCCTGCTGGCCGTGATCGTGTTTCTGGCGGCCTACAACATTCGCAAGTCGTTTCCGTTCATTCCGCTGGGCTCGTCCGCGGCGTGGCTGCAGGCCCACATCTATCTGGGTCTGCTGACGTTTCTGCTGTTCGCAATTCATATCAGCTTCAGAGTTCCGAATGGCTTCTTTGAATGCCTGCTCGCCGGCCTGTACCTGAGCGTGTTTGCCAGCGGCCTGATCGGTCTGTACATGACGCGCCGTTATCCGCGCCGACTGACAATGCTGGGCGACGAGGTCATCTTTGAGCACGTTCCGGTGCTGAACCGCCAGCTTTGTGACTCCGCCGAGGCGCTGATACTGCAGTGCAATTCAGAAGCCGGAACGTCCGCTATCCCGGAGTTCTACGTCAACCGCGTTCGCAGCTACATGGACGGACATCGCGACTTCCTGCAGCATCTGTTCTTTGGGTCCAGCCGAAGGTTTCATGCACTGTCGCGCGAGATGACCGATCAGATGCGTTACCTCAACGAAAATGAACGATCTCTGCTGACGCAGCTTCAGCAGCACGTGCTTCGCAAGCATCAACTGGATTCCCAGTTCGCGCTGCAGGCCGCACTGAAGTGCTGGCTGTTTGTGCATATTCCGCTGACGTGGGCATTGCTGGTCTTTGCGTTTTTTCACAGTGTGCTCGTTCACGCATGGGCGGGAGGTCTGCTGTGACTTCTGTTCCGAACAGTCAGGCCTTTGACGCGAAGCGTTATCAGCGACCCAACCAGGAATGGCTGTGTGGCCACCTGGCAGAAGGCTGCCCGTG
Source organism: uncultured Planctomycetaceae bacterium (assembly GCA_964531585.1). Lineage (GTDB taxonomy): Bacteria > Planctomycetota > Planctomycetia > Planctomycetales > Planctomycetaceae > JAWKUA01. Next base: position 11,433 of record CAZHET010000071.1, read on the forward strand.
CCCGATCGGACCTTCGGGGCGCGGCGAATGTCAGGTCGGCCAGGTCTGCCTGCCGCTGCGGAAGGGGGACGCGTGGGTCTGCGGCCGGGCGAAGGCGTGGGGCGGCTGCTGTGCCGAAGGACCGGTTCCCGATGTCCACGATCCCGATCGCCAGGCTGTGTGCCCTCACGCGATTCAGCCCTGCCAGCCAAAACGAAGCCTGCGGAACAAGCGCCGGCTGCTCAGCGGCGGCGTTGCGGCTGCGTCGCTGGGGTTCTGCCTGCTGCTTCTGGGAGGGAGTTCTGACCCATCCGATGTGCTGCTGCTCAACACCACTTCACTCATTTCACCCGGTGAACTGACCGCCCGTCACAACACGATTCAACAGGGCTGTTCAGCATGCCATTCAGCGGCCACTGTTTCTCCCGGCAATCACCTGACAACTGCGTTTGGTGCAGCCAGTGACATCAGCGAAAGCGACAAGTGTCTGACATGCCACAAAGACGTGCTGGGCAGCTTCGCCCTGCACCCTCACGGAGTAGATCCTGCCCGGCTGGCGGCGGTCACGAAGAAGCAGCAGGATGCGCCGCATCACACACTGCGGCAGACACTGGCGAGAATCGTGCCGCAGCACAAGGTCACCTCAGAAGGCGAACTTGCCTGCGCAAGCTGCCATCAGGAACACCGCGGACGTGAATTTGATCTGAAACGAATCACCAACGAACAGTGCCAGATCTGTCACACAAGTTCGTTTCACAGTCTGCAGCACGGACATCCCGATTTCGAAATCCCGCAGCACGAAACGCCGTCGCATCTGTTGTTTGACCATCTGACGCACTACCGCGTTCACTTTGCCGCTGATGGGGGTGAGTGGCTGGCACAGAGTCCCAATGACACCTGTTCGAAGTGTCACTCACTCGATGAGGCTGGCCGGTCCATGACCGTGGCTGACTTCGACAGTTCGTGTGCGGCGTGTCATCTGAACGAAATCAAAGCCGATCCGCAGCCGCTGCTGCGACTTCCGGGCATCCCGTTTCTGACGCTGACGGATTCTGATCTGCTGCCGCCAGAGACGCCTGCCGCGGACGCTTCGCAGCAGAACGCAGCAATCCCGGCCGCGCCCCCGGCCGCGCCACCGGTGATGCTGCTGTTGCTTTTGGCCGATGAACAATTTGCGAGTGCAATGCAGGTCCTTAGCGAGACATCCGATGGCAATGACAGCGCGGTGCGTGCTCAGGCAGTGCAGGCGGTCATCGTCGCGCGCCGCAAGCTGGTCAGCGACCTTGTCCTGCAGCGAGACGCCGCTTTGCAGCAGCGCCTGCGGCAATCGCTCGGAGACGCTGACCCCGGATTGATTGACGCCGTCGCCGCAGCTCTGGTCGAACTGGGATTCT
>CAZHET010000071.1:12905-17895 GCA_964531585.1 uncultured Planctomycetaceae bacterium
GACCCCGGATTGATTGACGCCGTCGCCGCAGCTCTGGTCGAACTGGGATTCTTCGAAAAACTGGCTGATCTGTACGCGCCGCACGAAGCGGTCGCTGGTGCTGACCCCGGATTGATTGACGCCGTCGCCGCAGCTCTGGTCGAACTGGGATTCTTCGTAAAACTGGCTGATCTGTACGCGCCGCAGGAAGCGGTCGCTGGTGCTCCGTCGAATGATGCGTCAGCCTGGGAGGCGGTACGTGGCGTTCCGTCATCGAATGACGTCTCGCTGGTGTACCACAGCCAGAAGCATGCCGATCAGATTCTCTGGTCGTGGCTGGATCTGGCAGCGGCGCAGGCGAATTCGGCTGCACCACAGAACGCCGCAGTGCAGGACTCGGCGGTGTCATCAGCGGCCAGTCAGTTGCTGGCAGGCCTGACGCAGCCGCAGGCCACCGGGCGCTGTATCAAGTGCCATACTGTCGTGCCGACTGCAGATCACTTTGCCGTGAACTGGCGGCCTCGGGAGCGCACGCCCGACGGCTTTACCAGATTCGCTCACAGCCCTCACGTAACGCTGCTGAACCGCGAAGGTCAGGTGCGGTCCGTCGAACCGTTTGGTGACCGTCGCTGCGAATCATGCCATCACGTTCAGCGCGACCATCTGGATTTTCTGACAACCAGGCAGCCGATCCCTGGCGGAACAGTCAGATCACCGCATGCGGCCGCGAACAGCGTGGAACCGATGTCGCTTTCCACGTGCATTGAGTGCCATACTCCGCAGGCTGCCGGCAATGACTGTCTGCAGTGCCACAACTATCACGTCCGCGGCGCAGGCAAGCTTTAGGACGCCCTCTGGTCGGCTCGCATGCCTGCAAGCGATCGGCAGATGAGAATCTGCTGTAGCGGCCGGCCGGAACTCATCTGCCGAAACTATGAAGGTCGACTCAATCCGCCAGCCAGCGAACTGACAAACCGTTTGTGTTCGTCCGATTCGACACCGCGCTGCGCCGCCCGAATCACGGTCTCCATGTCGCCGTCCGTCATTGCAGCGGCGTCGAGCCACAGGCCGGGAAAAACCTCGCTGCATAGCAATCCGTCGGAGTTCGGCAACTGCGCGACGTACTGCCCGCCGCGCAGGATGAACCAGTCGATCTCGTTGTCCTGTGTGCGCCAGACGATGTATTCGCGAACCTGATTGCGGCGATACACGTGCAGTTTTTGATTCATGTCGATGCTGACACTGCTCGCCGCCACCTCCGCAACCAGCTCGGGAGCACCTTCGATATAGTCCTCGTCGCTGATCCGCACGCTTCCGCCGCAGGCGGGTTTAACAAACAGCGCCGCGTCCGGCTGCGGCTCGTTGTCCAGATCCAGTCGAATCGTCGTGTTGTCCACGACATTCGTACCATTCGTCAAAGCGCGATACTGGAACAGCCAGCCTATGATCGACGCGTGCGGACTGCCGTGATGGTCGCATCGGCCGGGTGACGCCATATGGACAACCCCGTCAATCAGCTCCGCTTTTTTCACGTGCGGCATATTGTTGTAGCGGCGTTCAAACTCATCGCGAGAGAGTGTGTCGCCCTGTTCCAGTGGCGGCACCGAACGATCGACACGCCTCCGTTGTGGAACAGTTGCCGCGGACTCAATCGATTCAACGGATATTTCTGATTCCTCGTGTGACCGGCGCGGCCGACCCTGACAAACGATCGTGTGTCACAAGTCTACCACACGTGTTTCACCGCGACAGCAGCCATTCTACGGCTCTGTAATCACCAGCAATCCGTCTGCAGGAACGTCAGCGAAACTCTGTTCCGTACCATTCGGCCAGATAATCTGAACGGCCTTCACGGAATCGAACTCGCCCAGGCCGAACGTCACCGGCAGTTCCACCTGCGACTGATAACTGCGAGTCGGATTCACGGTGCGTGTGAGCACCGTATCGTCAGGCAGAGTCACCCTGACCACGGACCCGATGGCATCGCGGTTGCCGGTGACGCCGTTCAGTTTGAAACGCAGCCAGTGGTGGCCGGACTGCTGGTCATTGCGAAGCAGACGAACGGGGCCACCTGACGAGAACAGCAGCAGGTCGAGATCCCCGTCACCGTCGATGTCCGCCGACGTCGCTCCGCGCCCAACCATGGGCCGGACGAAATCCGCGCCGACGTTTTCCGGAGGCATGACCACGAACTCGTTTTCGTAGTCCGCCCCACAGTTCCACAGGAGTTGCGGTGGCTGTTCGTAGCGCTGGCTGGCCTGAACCTTCTGGATATCCTCTTCCAGATGGCCGTTGCATGCGAACAGATCAAGTCGACCGTCCAGATCGACGTCCAGAAACATCACGCCAAACGTCAGCTCGACCCGTGTCACGGGACCGATCCCGTTGGACACAGCCTCATCGCGAAAAATGGGTGTGTCCAGTCCCGGAGTCTGGCAGACGTACAGCGCCGTCATTTCGTTTGCGAAATTGCCGATGCTGACGCCGAGTGCTTCGGTGTTCCGAAAGCACGCCGCATCGATGCCCATGGCTCCACGAGTGCTGCCGTCATTGTCGAACGCGATGCCGCAGGCTGCTCCGCACTCGATGAACGTCCCGTCCGGCTGATTCAGCAGCAGCAGATTCTGCACGGTATCGTTGGCGATGATGATGTCAGGCCGGCCGTCAGAATTTACGTCGCTGAACGTCAGTCCGAGCGACTTGGCCAGCGGTTCGCCCGTGTCAGGATTCGTGACCTGAATGCCTGCTTCCGCGGAAACGTCGGTGAACTTCCCGCCACCGTCGTTGCGGTACAGCACAGGAAACGCTCCCCGAAAATCTGACGGGCGCCCGTACGCCCGCAAAGTTCCGTCGAGCGTGAATTCCATCGACGCATCCTTCTCGCGGGACCATTCGATGTAATTGCACACAAACAAATCGAGATCGCCGTCGAGGTCATAGTCGAAGAAGCCGGCGCTGGTGCTCCATGCGTCGTCGGCTCCGGCAACTCCCGCGATGGCAGTGACTTCCGAGAACTTCCCGCCACCATCGTTGTGAAACAGCCGATTCGGTCCAACAGCTGTGAAGTACAGATCGACAAGGCCGTCGTTGTCGTAATCACCGCACGCAATTCCATTGCCGTAAAACGCAACGTCCAGCCCCGAACCTTCCGTGATATTGGTGAACTGCCCGTGGCCATCGTTTTCGTACAGCGCCTGAGTCGGCGATTCATTGTTCCGGGAACTCCACGGCCACACGGTTGAGTTCACGCAGATGATGTCCTGATCGCCATCGTTGTCGAAATCGAAGAACGCACCGCCGCCACCCATCGTTTCGGGAAGCAGCTTTTCGCCTTCAGCTCCGTTTTCATGAACAAAGTGAATTCCGGCGTCTGCGGTGATATCGGTGAAGATGACAGACGGAAGCTTCAGCGTTGGCTGTTCGCGCACCTCCGGCAGAGCCGACTGTTCGGTTTCACCCGCGAGCTGCTCTTTGTCGTCACGCCGCAGAAAAACAAATGCAGCGACGGTGACAGCGACCAGCACCAGTCCTGTCAACGACAGTTTCAGCGCCTTGCCGACAACATCGTCGTTGGTCAGTTCTTCGTGATCGTGTTCAGACATAGGTTGTGTTCCCGCGTTGAGCCGCGTCTCGCCGACAACCGATGAGATCTTTGGCTCTGTGTTGGTGCGTTGGTTTCATAATGTGCCGCGTTGTTCGGCTGGCGAGACGCTGGAAACAGTCGTTCGTGCGAACGCCTGCCGGAGCACACTGCTCGCCAGCGCCCGAGCCGGAACGTTCGTCCTGTCGCTTACCCGAGTTACCTGAGTTCATAGATCACCAGCGGTTCAGCGGCGACGTTTGCTGCGGCATACTTCTTTCGTGCATTCCCCACGGCCTGCCCGCGGGCTGTATCGTCGACCTTGTAGCGAGCGTGCAGCTTCTGATGCTGTGCCGCTCGTTCAGAATCGCCGAGATAACCGTATAGCTGGCTGAGGTTGTAGTGAGCGTCGACGTTTTCGGAATCAATCGCAAGTGCTCTTTCAAACACGTCCGCGGCTTCAGAGAGTCGTGCGTCGCGTTCGTCTTTGCGAGCCTCACTGCGAATCTGCAGTGCTCGATCGAAGATTGTGCGGCCCAGCAGGTTGATGACCTCGTAGTCCTTGCTGAAGTCGAATTTTCGGCGGACGGTTTCCGCATCGCGCATTTCCAGAACCTGCCGAAAATTCTCTTCGGCTTCTTTCAGAAAGCCCTGCTGACGATTCACGATCCCGCTCAGCCATGCCACTGTCCAGGGTGGAGCAGCCGGCTCAGTGTGCGCCGCTGCTCGTTTGACCGCGTCGGCGGCTTCGTCGAGCTGACCGTCGCCGGCTTCCGCAAACAGCACGCGGGCAAGGTTCAGCGGACCGTCGAAGCGGCCAAGTTCTTCCACTTTGCGAAACGCATCAGCCGCCTGTTTCAGTTCCGCTTTTCCCTTCAGCAACATCCCGATGCCGTAGTCGTTCCACCGCTGCCATTCCGGAATGCTGACGGGCGGATTCGGGACGTCCGCGACAATGCCTTCGATCGGAAACGTCACGCTGTCCTCAGCCAGCACAGTGACGGGAAGTTCGTTGTGGTACGGTTTGCCCGGTTCGTGGCCTCGAATAGGCTGTCCGAGTTCTGCCATCTTGTGATCGACGTATCGCATGTACGTTGCATCAAACTTGCGGTACAGCAGCCGAACGCTGACAGTCAGCGGAGCAGCGATGTCGTCGGGTACGGTGAATCGATAATGAGCCGTCTGGCCTGCTCCGGGAGGTATCTGATGACTGTAAAGCGGAATGAAAATGTCCTGAGCATTCCGGCGGTCGATGCGATTGCCGAACCGATCCAGCATAAATGTGTTGACGAAGTGTGACCATTCATCGACTTCACCGTTCTCATTGATCAGCCCGCTGGCGGCGATCCGGCGATCTCCGGACGAGGCAACCACTTCCAGCCAGATTTCGTTGGAGTCAGTTGTTCCCTGTGTGAAATGGTGGCCCATCGT
>CAZHET010000072.1:0-17858 GCA_964531585.1 uncultured Planctomycetaceae bacterium
AGCGGCGGTGTACTCAATTGGGAGGGCGAGGCTCCTGCGGAGCCGCGTGTGCCAAGGGGTGCCGACACGGCGACGCATCGGGAGGGCGAGGCTCCTGCCGAGCCACGTGTGCCAAAGGGCGCTCGACACGGCGACGCATCGACACAACGGACGGTCCACGGCTTCGAAGCGTCAGGTGATCGTGAAGTTGGACGCCCCGCTCCATGCTCCGGCGACGTTGCCGGCTGCAACAGCCCGAATCCAGGCGCGATATTGTCCCGCTGCCAGGTCCACGGTCGCCGTGTGCTGCAGTTCCGTCAACGATGTCTGGTGGATCACTCGAATCACGTTGCGAGTCAGATCGTTGACCCACAGTTCATAGCGTACGGCGTTTGGTGCAGCCGACCAGGCAAATGTGGGACGAGCCGTGTCGGTGTCTGTGATGCTGGAAATCTGTGTCGATCCCGGCGGCACGCCAACGATGAACTGCACCGGAATGCTCCAGGTGCCGGCTTCGCCCGTCGCCGGACGCTTGCGAGCCCACACTTTGTACGTTGCATTTGCCAGGTCGAAAGATGGTGTGAACGAGGTTCCTGTGATCGCGGTCTCATGAATCACCCGCGCCGCGCCGCCGATCTGATTCACCCACAGTTCGTGGGTGTCCGATTCGTTTCCAGTCCATGTGAATTCCGGACGGGCCGTCGCCACGATTCCCGTGGGCGCGGTAATCACGGGAGCCTTGCCGATCACAACCTCGAACGTCAGACCGGTGCTCCACGCAGACACGACTGACTCAGCTTTTGCACGGACCCAGACTCGATAAACACCGTCGGCCAGGTCGGATGCGGGTGTAAACTCGGTGCTGGTCAGCTCAGGCTCGCGAATAACCAGGCTGCTGCCACTGCCCACCCGACTGAGCCACAGGTCGTACTCGGTTGCATCGGCGGACGCGGTCCATCCGATCACGGGGCGTCGCTCTGTCACGTCGTAGACAGAAGGTGATGTGACCGTGGGTTTCTGGAGAGCGATGCTGAACGTTGCCGGCGGACTCCAGATGCCATTCGTCCCGCCGTTCTTTGGACGCACCCAGACTCGGTATTCACCGAACGGCAGATCCGTCGCGGGAGTGAACGAGGTTTCTGTCAGCGCTGGTTCATGAATGATGGCCGTCGGCCCGCCGACACGGTTCACCCACAGTCCATATTCGGTTGCCTGCGCGGCCGTTGACCAGGTGAACGTGGGCCGGCGTGAGTACACTTCACCGCCGGGAGCCGTCAGCGCCGAGGAAAGCGGCACGGTGACCGTCATCGTGCTGGTTGCCGTTTGTCCCTGCAGATCTGTGGCGGTCACCGTGATTGTCGCACTTCCCGACTGACCCGGCACGCCGGACAGTCTCAGGCTTCCGTCCAGCACGATTGCCGACACGACATCCGGGTTGCTGTTGGCAGTGACCTGGTATGTCAGTTCGTCGACAACAGTCGTGGTGGTCGTGACAACGTTTTCCCGCAGAATGGTGCCGGATTCGTAGTCGCGAACGGGCAGTTCATTGAATGGCGCGTTTGCCGCAAAAATCGGCAAAGCGGCGATGGCATCCACAGTGTCCATGCCGTCGAACAGGACGTGCCCGAAGACCGTGAATCCGCCGTTTTGAGGATCCAGAGTTGCCGAATTGTCTGCCAGGCTGACGAACCACTGAGACGTCGCACTGTTCGGGTCACCCGCCTGTTTCGCCATCGCCACGGTACCGCGGACGTTCAGCGGTGTGCCTGGTTCCAGACCGCCGATTTCCGGATCGAACCAGTTCGCGAATTCATTGACGACTGCGCCGTTGTGCGCCACCTGGTCAACCTCGCCGGCCGGTGAAAACGTAAAGCCGCCGCCCTGAATCACGAACCCGGGGTCCGACCTGTGAATGAACATGTCGGTGTAGTTGCCGCCCGCCGCCAGCTCGACAAAGTTCTGAGCCGTCAGAGGCGTGACGGCGTCGTACGTCTCGATGATGAAGTTGCCGAGCGGCGTGGCGATTTCGACCGTCGACCCGGTGATCTCCGGGTCGTCAAAGTGGTTGCCAAGTTCGACGATCTGCAGATCCGTGCTGGAATCCAGAGTGACATTCGTCAGCGGCGCGATCGTTGTGGCTGACAGCATCATGCGAGCTTCCAGTACTGCCGCCGGAGCAATCGGGGCACGCTGACGACGTCGGCGGCATCTGCGTCGGCCGTGGCCGCGCAACAGTCTGGCAATTGCGGATAGGTTTGACACGCTCACTCCTTTGAGCATCGCAGGCTAGGGAATTCACCGCGAATTGTTGCACAGACCGGCGATTCGGGGCAATCGCGGTTCGCGGGACGGACGACGTCAGCAGCCATCCGGACGACGTCAGCAGCCATCCGGACGATGTCAGCGGCCATCCGGCCCGGGCACTCGCTGCCTTTCGTCACGGCGAATCGGCCGAACGCGATTCATCGACCGTACCGCCATCGCCTGTTCCAATATCGCCTGTTCCAATATCAGCTGGCGACACGGGAGCATTGTCTTCCGGATACTCAACGGCCTGCGGGCTGCCGGGCAGTGGAATGGGATTTTCCGGAATCTCGACCGACCCGGAATCTCCGCACCCTGCGGTGGTCACGGCCGCAGCAATCGTGATGACACCAGCCAAGAATCGATTGCGTGCGGTGCTTTGTTGGATGAAACACATTGGTCTTGCTCCATGGCGAGAATGAACTTTTTGATGATCGGAACCTGCAGCACAAATTTGACAGGTCGCGGCAGGCGGGCGGCAGATGGGAATATGCCGATGTCTCCTGCCGTCGGTCGCCTTAGTACTCCGCCTTGCCGCGTCCGCTATGGTGACACGGTTTGCGACACGCGTACGGCTCGGCGTTGTTGAGCGGCCAGCAACATTTGTTTCAGGCTGGGCAGCCTGCAGTTTGTCAGCAGTTCGGCTATCAATTCATCCGCCTCGGGCGTTTGCAGATCAGTCAGCAGCCGCACCAGACGCTGTGTCTTGGCGCGCGAGATATTCTGGATGGTCCGCACAATCTTCGCGCGGTCTTCGCTGATATTGCCATCGGCCAGCAGACTGGTCAGCCGGTCGTGTACAACGAAATCCCATTCCCGTAACTGTGTCAGCGAACGTTCCGTAATCTGCGGGATTCTGGCGCCGAGACCAACGACCGCCTTTCTCAGATCGCCGTCTGCAACCTCTGTCTCACTGAGCTGCCGGAGTTCCGTGCCAAGCAACTCGACGGTGCGTTCCGGAGTCTCCGTCAGCAACTGGTACGCGTGAAACACTTCCGTCGCATCCTCGCTGCGCAATTGGCGGACCAGTTCAGTCGCGGTGGCGGAATCGTTTTTCCGGTCGGACGTCAGATCCCAAAGGAAGCACACTCCGTCTGATCCACCGCTTAACAAGGTTCGGTCACGCGCCCCAAAGTCGACTGTGTAAATGGATTGCTCATGCGCGTCCGCGGCGAAAAGCTGTTGCCCCGTGCCGATATCGAACACTTTCGCTCCATCTCCCGTGCCGACACCGATCCAGCAATCGTTGCGAGAAAACTGCAACGCTCCGAAAGTGAACCAGCCAGCGTTGCTGATGACCGACACCGGCCTGAGTTCCCGGTCGAAGAAACGGATCGAGCCCGTCATGTCGACCGTCGCGATCAGTGTCTGATCATTGGAAAGTTTCACTCCGTACATTCGGGTGTCATCGCGGTTGATCTGAGCTTCCTTTGATCCGACGGTGACTTCCAGTTTGTTGATCTCCGTACCGCTGTCACAGTCCCAGACTCGAATGTGTTTATCCCAGCCGGCAGTCATCATGGTTCCGCCATCGTGGTCAAGATCCATTCCATAGACGCCGGTGTGGTTCACCTGTGCGATTTGCCGGTTCGTGGCCAGATCCCAGACATAAGCCGCATCCTGCCGAAACACGGCTGCAGCGATGCGGTTGCCGTCGCCCGAAAACGCCAGGGCCTCAACATCCGAATGCGGATCATTGCCCTTTTCCCACCGCCAGTGATGCTGAAGTTCTTCCGACTGCAGATCCCAGACCAGCACGTGCATGTGAGCGTCATGCGTGCCGCCGCCGGCCAGTTTGCGGCCGTCGTGAGAAAACACGACCTGTCCCCACGACGAACCGGGATGGCGAAGCCGCTTGACCGTTGTGCTTGTCGCAAGATCGACGACATGCAGATCGCCAGCGTCGTCGCCAAAGGCCAGATGGCGTCCGTCACGGGACATGGCACAGATCGATGACGCTCGGACACCTCCCGGACGCGGAAGCTGTTCAGCCGTGTGGACATTCCAACGCCGTACAACTCCGTCCCAGCCAGAACCGTACAGCAGCCGCCCGTCGGAGGTGTACTGCAGAGTCCACGGCTTCCACCCGCTGCCGGTGAGTCTTGCCGTTTCTTTGCCGGTGCCTGCGTCAACCAGTCGAATTGTATTGTCCGGACCAATCGGCGCACCGACGGCAACCTGCATTCCGTCCGGCCGAAACGCCACGGCGGAAGTGTAACTTTCCGCTCCGGCGGCCGCCGGAATCATCAGTTCCCACAGACGTTCGCCGGATGCGATGTCATACATTCTCGCAGCGATATCGCGTTCCGTGGCAACGACCTGCGTGCTGTCGGGAGAGAAGTCAAAGCGAACGATGCGGTCTGCACCTTCGATATCGCGGACAGCATCTCCCGAAACGGCTTCAAACAGTTGAATCGTGTTCGGTTTTTCGCTGTTGACCAGTGCGAGCAGCCTGCCGTCGGGTGAGAAACGTGCGTAACTGAAATCACCGCCAAACTTCAGCCGGTCGTGGTCATCGCCGCCGAACGTCATTGGTGCTTCAGGATTGTTGGGCCTGGCGTAGAGCTGTTTGCCGTCGGAATCGCAGACAAGCAGATGAGCTTCGTTCCCCACGGCCACCAGTCTACCGTCCGGACTGAAGTCGACCGATTTCACCAGACCGGTTGCCGGCGTCTTCACCAGCTTCATGTCGCCGGTGTTTGCATCTCTGAGACCAATCGCGCCGCCTGCTTCGCCCGTCACGAAGTGATTCGACTGAGGGTGAAGGCCCAGCAGATGAACTCCATAGGCAGCGGCGCTCAGGCCACGTCCACTGGCGCGCTGACGCACCTGGCGCCAAAGCTCGCGGCCGGTCGCCGCGTCCCAGGCAATCACATGGCCACCGTCAACGGTCAGAACGGATTTGTTGTCACGGGACAACTGCAACTGAACAACGGAACCCGGATGCTGAAACCGCCTTGTTCCCAGTCGCAGCAGCGATTTGTCGGGCAGAGGTTCGTCTTCGGTTGCCGACTGTTTTGTGGCGTGAACGATCGTCGTTCCGTCCGGCGCTTCGTCCGGCGCTTCGTCGCTCAGCCCGCAATCAGCCGCCAATGTGATGAGCAGAAACCAGCAGCCGGCCATCCCGCGCAAGTGCTCGAACGATGCCATCTTCGTGCGTTCCTTTCGGTCCGGCAGAACAGGTCACTGACTCGACGAAGGTAATAGTATAGCCAGGCCGCGCAAGACCGGCCGGGGCAATGGATACATCCTGCGGAAAAACGTGGCCCTGCGCCATCGACGAGCCCTGCCAATCACCTCGCAGCGACTCAGAACTGTCGCGCCGCCGATCACGCGTGGCTCGACTGCCGCCAATGTTTGACGGCGCGACGGAGTTTCGACCGTGCAGCCCCTGGACAGTTTCCCTGCCCGACTCATGTGGTTGCACCGTTCGTGCGGACTCTGCCGGCCGCGGCTGCTGGACGGTTTCCGGCCGACCAGGACCGGTTGCACCGGCCCTTTCTTCGTCAGGGTGCGAATACTGGGCAGGACAGGAAGCGGCTGGCGGGCATTATTTCGTCGCAACTGGTCTTGACAGGTCAGTCGTCAGCCAGTGCAGCTCTGTTAAGAAGGTTAAAGTCGGTCCTACCGGCATGACGACAATTCACTAAGGCGATTGTCATCCTGTTGTGGCAGTGAGTAAGCGATTCTCATTGCAGGGAGGCCAGGAATATGACAGGAACGCAATTGCCAGGGGGGTAAGTCAGCGTTCAGCGCAGCGGATGGCGATTCTGCTGCAGCTCTGCGTCTCCGGTTGGAGCCCGCGGGTTCTGAACACTGCCTGCCTTCCGAAAATGTGTCTTGTGAAGGCACAGGGGGTGCGCCGCACGCATCCCGAATGGACCCCTGTCACTACCCCGACCCGCAACCTCTGAAGTGGTTTCACGACATTCGGGCTCTGTGAGCCGACCACGCATTCAGAAAATCAGGGGGTGACGACCTGGGCAATCATGATGAGACCCCGGGTTGTTAAGTGAGAACTGATTGGAGAGCCCGCCCATGAAAACGATCTTCACTACTGGACAGGTAGCAAAGATCTGCAAAGTTGCCCCGCGCACCGTTTCGAAGTGGTTCGATTCCGGACGGCTTCGAGGATATCGAATCCCCGGTTCCCAGGACCGCCGTATTCCCCGCGAACATCTGATTCGCTTCCTGAAGGAACACGGCATGCCTCTTGGCGAACTGGAAGACGAGGCGATGGGCAAAATTCTGCTTGTCGGTTCCGACGGCCTGACTCGTTCAAGTCTGAACGAAATGATGGCCAACGACGACTTCAAGATCGAAATCGCTGCCAGCGGATTTGAAGCTGGTATCCAGGCCGAATCCATTCACCCCGACTGCGTGGTAGTGGACTTTGTCATGGGTCGCGAAGAAGCCCTGATGATTGCTCAGAACCTGAAGAAGAACAACGAGTACGCCGACACGGTGCTCATTGGTCTGCTCAGTGACGAAGACAACGCTTCAGGCTTTGATCGCACGATCTTTAACGAGACGTTCCGCAAGCCGTTTGATGCCGCTCTGCTGGCAGAACGCATCCGGACGCTTGTCAGCCGAAGAAAGCAGTTGGCGTAACCCGCCCGCTGATTCGTGAACCGGTTCAAGCCGTTTCACGCGAAAATGCCGAGAAGAAGGTTGTTCCGGTTTCCACCGAATTGAACGACCTTCTTCCGGCTTTTTCTATGCGCCGCTGATCGCTCTGACGTAGCTTCAGCACAGTATGAGCCTGACTTTGCAAAAATCGGTCGTGGTGACGCTCAGCGTTGTCGCATTTCTGCTGGCGGCGTCGCGCGTCAATCACGGACTGGTGGATTCGCCGCTGCCTGTCGGTCCCGGCGTCACGCTGGACGAGCCGATCAATGTGACTCACGGCATTTATCTGTTCAACGCTGCCATGCGTCACGGACCGCTGTTGTTTACTCCGGCGGGCGCGCGGGCTGTGTTCGGAGCCGACGATTATCTCGCCGACCATCCGCCGCTGGGAAGGCTGTGCATCGGAGCTGCTCACGAATTCACTGCGTGGCTGATCGGCGGAGCGGAACTGTCCGCCATCAACCTCCCCGCGGCACGGCTTGCTTCCTGTCTGGCGTTTGCACTGACGGTGCTGCTGGCCGCCGAATTCTCGCGTCGCCGCTACGGCGCTGGAACGGCCATTGCCGTGGCCGTCGCGCTGATGCTGATGCCGCGGGTTGTCGCACACGCCCGGCTCGCGTCGCTGGAAACGTTTACATCGGTGGCATGGCTGGCCGCGCTGTTGCCAGTGCTTGCCTGGTGGACTCGCGACGAACCGCCGACGAACAGGCAGGCTGCCGTCAGCGGAGTGTTCTTCGGGCTGCTGCTGTTGACGAAGATCCAGGGGATTCTGCTGCCGCCCCTGATCGTCGCCTGGGCATTCTGGCAGTATCGCGTGCGAGCGATCCGGCCGCTGGCCGTGTGGGGCTTCGTCGCGGCAGTCGTGTTGTTTGCCGGCTGGCCCTGGCTGTGGCTGGACCCGGTCGATAACACGATCGCCTACTTTCGACGAGCGTCGGATCGACTGACTCTGTATGCCTGGTACTTCAACCACCGCTATACCGACAAAGCCGTGCCGTGGCACTTTCCGTTCGTCATGACAGCGCTGACCGTACCGGCGTCGGTGTTGCTGGCGATTGGCTGGCGCGTGTTGCGCCGAGCCACCTCCGGGAAGCTTCTGTTCGCCGACATCGACAGAGTTGACCTGCTGTTGAGCCTGTCGATCGCCTGGCCACTCATTGTCTTTTCGCTGCCCGGGACGCCGGTCTATGACGGAACGCGGCTGTTTCTGGTCATCATGCCACCGCTGAGCCTGCTGGCGGGCAGGGGCCTGATGCAGATGTTCGCGTGCGTACGGCAGGAAAGCGGCGCGCCGAAAGCAGCGCGCGTGGCGGCCGGCGCCTGCCTTGCTCTGATCGCCGCGGACCTGATCTTCGTGACGCAGCTTCCGGGGCCATATGCCGTCGACTACTACAATTTCGCCGGGCAGTGGGTGCAGTCGCCGTCCGCAAACAGTCCCCCGCTGGAAGCCGGCTACTGGGCCGATGCGCTGAACGGTGACTTCTGGAAACACGTCCCGGAAAACTCGACCGTCCTGGTGGCTCCCGTCAGCCATCAGTTTCAACTTTCCGACTGGGAACAATGTGTCCCAATTGTCCGCCAGCGAAATATCCGGCTGGTTCCGTTTGAATACGATCCGCGGCAGCGAGGAATACTGCTGCTGGTTCATCGTCTGGCCGATTTGCGTCCGTCGCTGCGAACAGTGCCGGAAGGGGCTGGCGTGCTGGCCGAAATCTCCTGTCGCGGGACTGTTCTGGCGAGACTCATGGACACCACCGCCGCAACATGGACCGAAGTCGGCGACTGGCCCGAAGAGATGCGGTGAGGGTTTTGGAATCTCAAATTTCAAATCTCAAATTTCAAATTTCAAATTTCGAATCCCAAATGCGAATCACCACAGCACCATCCACACGGCCTTCAGGTATTCCGTTTCCAGGCAATTGCTGATGACCGGGTGATCGGAGGCGGCTCCGGTCTTTGCGATGATCTGCATCGTGCGAGCGGCGTGGCGAGCCGGGCGGTCGGCGCTGGCCGGTTCAATTTCTTCGCCGCTTTGCCGGGCGGCAGACACCAGCAGGTTGATGAACTCAGGTTCCGGCAGCAGTCCCGCACAACTGCAGCTCAGCAGCAGGCCGCCGGGTTTGACCAGCCGCATTGCCAGGCGGTTCAGTGCGAAGTGTTTGCGAGTGCCTTCTTCGATTTCGACGCGGGAACGGATGAGCTTCGGCGGATCGAGCACCACGACATCGAACTGCCGGTTGATGGCGATCATGTCTCGCATGTAGTTGAACGCGTCGGACTGGACGAAGCGAATTCTGGCCTGATTCAGGTTCGCGTTCTCTTTCGCCAGCCGGAGCGGTTCTTCGTCGAGATCGACTCCGACGACTTCGTCCGCCTTGCCGAGCGTCTTCGCCTGCACAGCAAATCCGCCTGTGTAGCAGCACAGGTCGAGCACGCTTTTGCCTTCGCAGAATTCCGCCAGCCTGCGACGGTTGTCTCGCTGATCGCAGAAGAAGCCCGTCTTGTGACCACCTTCGAAGCGAATGCGAAAGCGAGTGCCGTATTCCTGCACGGTGACCTGGCTGGGGCAACCATCGGACGTGATTATCGGCGGATCGTAACCTTCCTGCGACAGGAACTGCGGACTGGTCTGCACGCGAGTGTGTTTCGCTCCGATCAGAGGAGCCAGGCGGTGCAGCAGCGCGGACGCTCGACGGTACATGCCAAGACTGAAGGCTTCTGCAGAGATGACGTCACCAAACCGGTCAATCATCAGGCCAGGCAGGCCGTCAGATTCTGCATGCACGAGGCGGTACGTGTCGGTGTAGTGATCCAGCTTCAGCACATCGCGTCGCAGAGCCACGGCGGCGCGAAGCTTTGCATCCCACGATTCGAGCGTCGGCAGGTCTTCGCCGCGCCACAGCACTCGCAAGGCCATTTCGCTGCGGGAGTTGTACAAGCCGTAGCCCAGCAGTTGACGTGCGGTGTCATACACGGCGACCAGATCACCTGGCTTCGCTCCATCCACGTGGTCAATCTGTTTGCGGAAGACCGCCGTCTGCGCAATGCGGTTTCTGACATACACCGCCGGAATGGGCGCAGCCGGGTCCGGAGCCAGGTTCGCGATCGGTTCGGTGGAGGCTGATCCCGAGTCCGCATGTGGCTCGACACCTCCGCGCGGCGGCATGACATTCTTTGGCGACTTCTGCCGCTTGTGTTTCGAAGGCAACGACTCAGTCTTCAGTTTGAAATTTGTGATTTGAAATCTGCGCTCTGTGACCTGGAACGTACGATCCGTCGCCCCTGATTTCACGGCTGGCCAGCCTGCAGGCGATTCAGGAACCGCTGCATGTCAACCGGCCACGGGACCTGGAACTGCATGGTCTGACGAGTCGTCGGGTGGACGAATCGCAACTCGGCAGCGTGCAATGCCAGACGCGGGGCTTCGCTGTTGTCCGGGACCGGGGGAATTCCGAACGGGCCGCGGTACTTGATGTCTCCGCACACGGGATGGCCAAGTTCTGCCAGATGAATGCGAATCTGATTCGTGCGGCCGGTTTCCAGACGACATTCGAGTTCACTGTATTCGCCCACGCGACGCAGCGTGCTGACGTGAGTCACCGCGTGCTGCCCAATGGACGTGTCCGGCGTGCTGCCTCGAAGCCCGTCGCCTCGATCGCGAATCAACTGACTCCGCACGGCCTGATCGGGAAGACAGCCGGGAACCACCGCCAGGTACTTTCGCACGGCCGCGTGTTCGGCAAACTGCTGAATGATTTTCTGTCTGGCGTCGTCGTTGCGAGCAAACACCAGCAGGCCGCTGGTGTCGCGATCAATGCGATGGACGGAAAACAGCTGCGGTCGGCGCTGTTTCAGTGTCGTTCCGTTGCGTTCGGCGGTGTGCTTTGCGATGAGCCGGGGAACGGCTTCATCCAGTGTCGGCGCCAGAGCACGGCGGGCCGCCGACCAGCTCAGTTCCGACGTTCGCCGCAGCGTGATCATTCCGGATGGCTTTTCGACGACGATCACATCACGGTCGACATGGCAAATCGTGACATCGTCGTCTGTGGGAGGCGGGGGAAACGGGCGAGTCGCGATGGTGACGGTTTCGCCTGCTGTCAGCCGCCGGGCTTCGTCGACGCACAACACGCCGTTGACAGCCACGCACCGAGACTGCACCACACGCCGTGCGGCTGACCACGACAGACCCGCCTGCCGGCTGCGCACTGCCGCCAGCAGCGTCTGCGATGCCGGATCATCGATGGTGAACTGCCGGGAAGTGAGATCTGGCACGATTGAATGCTCGGAATGAAATCGCTCGGTTGAATGCAGGGATGTTATCACCACGGGGGCAAGCGGCGAACCGCGGCGGGTCGCTGTTGCTGACGAATCAGCGCGAATGAGTCATGGCGACAGATGCGACACCCCGGAAGCGGACAGAGTTCTTCATGCCGCTTTTCGCGGTTTTTCCAGACCGAGCGATTGTTGCGACAGGCCGGATTGCGGGTGGGCCCGCACACCGGCGGTTCCAATGTTGCGTCGACCAACGTTGACCCCACACCGCCCCAGGTCTAAAGTTGCACGCCCGCCTCTGCAGGCCACGTCACATCCTGCCTTGAATTTCCCACTGCCTTGAGTCACCCACTGGGGTCATGAATGTCTGACCGACAAGGAAAACCATCCCGAAAGCCACCGACACCGGGGAAGGACCCTCGCAAGGACCGCAATCAGTCGAACGCGTTCTGGTATTTGCTGGTGCTGGGTGTGATTGGCCTGGTCGTGTTTTCCACTCTGGGCCGCGGTCGTGGCGGCGAGAAGATGGAACTCAGCGAGTTCCGCCGCGAAGTACGGTCGGGCGCGAAGAACAAGGGCAACGTCCACGAGCTGACCATCGGCCCGACGGAGATGACGTGGCAGAACAAGCCGGCGGCCGAAGTTCGCGAGCACGGCACCGTCGGCCTGAAGCGGTTCTACGTCGGCATGTGGGGCATGGGCGACGAATCCATCCGCGATCTCGAACAGCTCCTCGAAAAAAACGAAATCGAGTATTCCGGAGCTGTCACGCCATCGCCGTGGACGGAAGCTCTGCCGATGCTGCTGATGATCGTGCTGATGATCGTGCTGTTCTTTTTCCTGATGCGCCGGCTGGGCGGAACGGGTTCAGCGATGTCGTTCGGCCGCAGTCGCGGACGCCTGTACGCTCAGGAAGATGTCAACGTCACGTTTGAAGACGTTGCCGGGATCGACGAAGCGGTCGAAGAACTAAAGGAAGTTGTCGAGTTCCTGAAAACACCGCAGAAGTATCAGGCTCTCGGCGGTCGAATTCCTCGCGGAGTCCTGCTGGTCGGACCTCCTGGAACCGGCAAGACGATGCTGGCCAAGGCAGTCGCCGGAGAAGCGGGAGTTCCGTTCTTCGGCCTGTCCGGTTCAGACTTCGTCGAAATGTATGTCGGCGTCGGAGCGGCTCGCGTGCGCGACATGTTCCAGCAGGCCCTGCAGCGTTCACCATCGATCATCTTCATCGACGAGCTGGACGCCCTGGGCAAAGTCCGCGGCAGCGGAGCTCCCGGCGGCCACGACGAACGTGAGCAGACGCTGAACGCGCTGCTGGTTGAGATGGACGGCTTCGGAACCGATCAGAGCGTGATCGTGATGGGCGCTACCAACCGTCCGGAAACACTCGACCCGGCGCTGATGCGACCGGGTCGCTTTGACCGGCACGTGCTGGTTGACCGGCCGGATATCAAGGGCCGTGAGGCGATTTTGAAGGTACACGCTCAGCGCATCAAGATGGCAGACGCCGTGGATCTGCAGCGACTGGCCAAGCTGACCCCCGGATTCGTCGGTGCCGACCTGGCCAATCTGGTGAACGAGGCGGCTTTGCTGTCCGCTCGCCGCGGCGATAAACGCGTGACCATGAAAGCGTTCGAAGACGGAATCGAACGAGTCATCGCGGGCCTCGAAAAGACCTCCCGCATCATCATCGACGAAGTCAAGAAGCGAGTTGCCTGCCACGAGTCAGGACACGCGCTGGTCGCGGCAAGCCTGCCAAACACGGATCCCGTGCACAAGATCTCGATCATTCCCCGCGGCATGGGAGCACTCGGCTACATGCTGCAGCTGCCGGAAGACGAACGCGACCTGCTGACTCAGTCGGAACTCGCCAGCCGCATCGCCGTGCTGCTGGGAGGCATCGCGGCCGAACAGATCGTCTACAGCGAAACATCGACCGGCGCTCAGAACGACCTGCAGCGAGCCACCGATATGGCTCGCCGCATGGTCACAGAATTCGGCATGAGTCCACGGATGGGCCGGATGTTTTACAGCGAATCGCAGCGGTCTCCGTTCCTGACGGGTTCCGGCACGATCGTGAGAGACTCCGTTCACAGCGAAGAGACGCTGCGGGAAATCGATCTGGAAGTGAAACGCCTTGTCGATGAAGCCTATCGGACGGCGTACGAAACGCTGACATCTCAGCGCGAAACGCTCGATGAACTCAGCGGCGTGCTCTTCGAACGAGAGACGATGACCGCTGAACAGATGCATGAAATCATCGACCGGCATCACCGCGGGCCGAAAATCGTGCCCGGCACATCGGCCGCAGTCCGCGATCCGGATGATGTGCCGCAGGAAGTCGTCAGGCTGGAGTCGGATGACTTCCCGAGTTCGCCTGTCCGCGATGTCGCCGAAGGTGGCGGTGCCTCGTAGGGCAAGCGGCAGGTAGTCGTTCCTCACCGAACGGATCGCTGGCCACACGCCCCGCGACCGTTTCTCGCGGCTGTGCCAGGTGAATCGATCAGTTGGCGAAACGCAACACCGGACGTTGTCTCTGGTCGCTGACAAGCGACGATCCGTCATCACTCAATCGCATTGCCGCGACCTTGCCTGACAAGTGACGGAAACGTGAATCACTCGGCGACGGTCACGCCACAGGATGTAGACTGAAACCGGGCGGGGAACCCTGTTCGTCGCGTTTGCCGGCCGGTTGGGTAGGGAAGGAGCACCAGCACACGGTGTCGCAGTAGAAAGCCGTGCGGCACACGCGGCTCAGCAGGAGCTTCGCCCTTCCGAAACACCGGGCTGCGACATCGTCAGTAGCCGGCAACGATCGGCCACCTATGTCGATGCAACTGGACCATGCGGGGCGCTGATGACCATCACGGCAAAATTCAGTTTTCTGATCGCGGCGATCATCTTCGTGGCGGCCTGCTGCCGAGTCGCTGCCGTGGATGGACTCGCGGTCCAGAAGAACGGGCTGCCTTCCGGCCCGGGAAACTCGCTGTCATTCTCTTCGGGCTTGTGGAAATCCGAATACCTTGGTTCTGACGGGAACGGGCTTCCCGGGAATGGTGCGAGCGGAGAAAGTCGATCGCTGGCAGGCGGTTTGCAGGGCGTCACACCGTTAGCGGCAGTGCCTGGCACCATTCCCTCACTGACCGAATCGACGCTCAGCCAATCAACGCTCAGCCAATCAACACCGGGCGGATTGCTTACGGAACCGCACGCTCAGCAGTTGCTGGTGACGACGGCCATCAATTCCGTCAACCAGACCGCCGCGTTCTCGACGGAAGAAGGACAGACAAACGTTGAGGGCGAACCCACGGGACCGCAGTTTACTCCACTGAATGCCTGGCAGGTCGCGCAGGCAAGAGCATCCGGAAGCCCCGTCCAGACGGCGGACAACCCTGGTGGACCGACATTGACGGTCTATCTGGTCGGACTGGTCGCGCTGATTGTGCTGGGCGGAACCGCGCTCTCCGGGCGAGAGTAGTCCCGAAAAGCTTCGCGAACCGTTATTCAGAACCCACACCGGATGAACTCTGTTCTCAGCTCGCTCGCCGCTTTCTGCCGACATACGCCCGTGCAGCGGCGGGTTTTTTGTTGCGAATCGGCAAATTTCGGCGATAAACTCCGTAACTACACGGATTCTCAGCGGTAAACCGCGTTTCCGAACTCCGACAGGCCCAATCACGGCCACGCGGAACCCACTTGCCAGAACCTTCAACGGGAGTTCATCCATGCGACTGCAACGGCGTCCTGGAATTGCGATTTTTGGTGCTCTGGCGGCAATGCTGCTGGTCGCTGCGACGGTACAGGCCGAATCCCGTCGCGAACGGGAGCGGGCTTCGAAGCCTTCAATTGTCCGCAATGTAAAATTCGACCCCGCTGCCGAACGCGTGGGTCTTTTTGAAGGCATGAAGTCGGGACAGTTCTCGACGCGTGTTCTGGCGAAGGACTCTTTGCATGGTGCCGTGCGAGTGACCAACACGACCGATCAGCCGCTGACGGTTGAGTTTCCACAGTCATTCGTGGCCGTGCAGGTCGTCAAGCAGTTCGGTGGTGGCGGACTTGGCGGCGGAGGAGGACTCGGCGGCGGTGGACTTGGCGGCGGAGGTGGACTCGGTGGTCAGCAGGGCGGTGGCCAGCAGGCAGCCGGCGGCGGACTCGGCGGTCAGGGCGGCGGCCAGGGCGGCTTCGGTGGTCAGGGCGGCGGCGGCCAGGGCGGCTTCGGTGGAGGCGGTGGCGGATTGTTCTCCATTCCACCCGAAAAGACGATCGAACTTCCTTACGTCTCGACGTGCCTGGAGCACGGCAAGAAAGATCCGAACGTCTACGTTGAATACACGATCATCCCTGTCGAAGAGTTCACCGACAATCCCCTGCTGAAGGAACTGATCAGCATGGTTGCCACCGGTCAGTTGAATCCGCATGTCGCTCAGGCTGCCGTCTGGAACGCATCGGACAATCTCAGTTGGCAGGAACTGTCTTCCAAGGTCGTTGTCGGCCTGCGAGGCGAACGGTCTGCCTACTTCAACGTGGCTGAACTGCGACAGGCTCAGTTGATCTCCGCCACGGCTCTCGGCCGCGTGCGTGAAAAAGCAATCGCTGCACGAGAACGCGCAAAGAACGGCGAGACCGAACCGGAAACCGAAACGATCACTGCGGACGCTCGCGTGCGTTAACAACCGCGAGATTATCGCGAAGCGTTCGACAATCCGACGCCCGAAGAATCATCACGGTTCTTCGGGCGTTTTTCCTTTGTCAGGCCGCGTGCCAATGCGGATCAGCGATTGTCCTTTTGCGTTGTCAGGCCGCGCGTCACATCTCCGCGATGGGATCAGAGTCGCGTCGTACGGACGGCTTTCCGCAGATTCCGTCGCCTGTCACAGGTTCACGATCAGCATTCCCAGAATTCCCGCGAGTCCGGCGTAGTACACGAACACCGGGAACGTGCGGCGAATGATCTGACCTTCCCGGCCGACGAGTCCCACCACCGCTGATGCGGCCACGACGTTGTGAACGCAGATGATGTTGCCGGCTGCTCCGCCAATGGCCTGCAGAGCGACGATCCAGAACGGGTCCGCCTTGATCGCCTGACCGACTTCGAACTGAAACTTTGACAGCATCATGTTGCTGACTGTGTTGCTGCCGGCGATGAACGCTCCCAGCCCGCCGGCATACGACGAAAACAGCGGCCACAAACTTCCAGTCACGCGAGCGGTTTCGCCAGCCAGCACCAGTGGCATCGCGGGAAGTGCTCCTTCAAGGCCGCTGCCGGAATTCAGAAAGATCTGCACCATGGGCACCGTGAAAATCAGCGCGACGGAGGCCTTTGCCGTCGTGCGTAACGATTGAGTCACCGCCACTGCCATCTGCCGAAGGTCCATCCCGTGAAGCACGAACGTGGCGGCAACCACCAGCAGAAACACGGTGCCGGGAAGAGCCAGAGGCGTGTGTTTCAGCCCCGCGGTGGTTCCCCAAAGGTTCGTCATCTGCAGCGTGACCGCCTCGGAATTCACCCATTGCTTCACAGGAAGCTGCGGCAGGCGAAATGCAACGAGCAACGCGGCCAGGATCAGGTACGGAGTCCACGCCAGCAGCAGACTCATGGCGCGTTCGGACTTCGTCACATCGGCAACGCGAACGTCTGTGGACGTCCAGTCATCCGGCCAGTCAGCTTGTTCCGGAAACTGCCACGGTTCCCCCTTTGGCACCAGCCAGCCACGGCGAGCCACCATGACCACAATGAACAACCCGGTCATACCGCCGAACAGCGACGGGAATTCCGGCCCCAGCAACACTGCCGTCGTCACCGACGGGATCGTCATTGCAAACGCGGCAAAGATGGCGAACTTCCAGCACCGCAGTCCCTGGCGAAACGACCGCTCGCTGCCGAAGAATCTCGTCAGCATGGCGACCAGGATCAGCGGGATCAGGCTGCCGACGATCATGTGCAACACGGCGACTCGAATGCCAATCTGATGCAGCAGCGCTTCCGGACCCTGTGACGAATCGGCCAGCAACTTCGCAGCGATCGCCGCCTCCTGAACGTCCGACGCGCCAACAACGTTCAAGCCGTTGCCAACTCCGACCAGGATCGGCGTCCCGAGTGCTCCGAACGACACCGGCGTGCTCTGAATGATGACGCCGCAGACAACCGCAGCCAGCGGCGGAAATCTCAGAGCGACCAGCAGCGGCACGGCGACGGCCGCCGGAGTTCCGAACCCGGACGCGCCTTCGATGAACGATCCGAACAGCCACGCCACGATGATCGCCTGCACACGGCGGTCGGGAGAAATCCTGTGAAATCCGGCCCGGATCGTTTCAATGGCCCCGCTTTGCTGCAACGTGTTCAGCAGCAGAATCGCGCCGAAAATGATGTACAGCAGGTCAACCGCGATGAGCGCTCCCTTCACTCCGAAGGCAGCGACCTGCCAGCCCGGAACGTTCCAGACGGCCAGCGCCAGCACAATCGCCGTCAGCAGCGACATCGGCATGACGCGACTAGCCGGCCAGCGCATTCCGACCAGGAAGACGGCGACAACAAAAATCGGCAGTGCGGCGAGACACGCGTACAACATGGCGGTCGGTGACCTTCGGGCCTGATGACGAATGGAGGTCGGTTCGCGAAGTTCGCCGAATCGTCCAACATCGCGGACCTGCTGTCGACCGACACACGCCGCCGG
>CAZHET010000073.1:0-17848 GCA_964531585.1 uncultured Planctomycetaceae bacterium
CGCGGCACTTCCCAGGATCACGTCATTACCGAGCGTAGCTGCTCGCACATTGGCCGCGCTGATCCGCAGGTCGCCATCCACTGCCAGTCCCGTGTCCGCGATCGTCAGCGTTCCCGGGGTCACCAGCGCCAGACTTGTCGCCACAATGGTGACGGTCCCGGCTGTGAGGTCGATGTCCGCGCCGGACTCCAGATGAACGGAATCAGCCGTCAGCAGCAGCGCGGCCGGATCATTGGCCAGACTGACCGCGGCGGCGGCGGCCGCGGTGGCCGCCAGTGTGCCGAACGAAGCGACTTCAAGGGCGTCGATCGGTCCTTTGAAAATGTCGTCGGCCAGCGGATCGTAATTGTCCGCGCCGATGCTTCCCGTGTTGGAAGTCAGCGTGACATCGTTGCCAATGATGTCGATGTCATCTGCTCCAGGATCGGCATCGCGAATGTCAGCGGCCGCGATCAGCGTCGCGCTGTTAATTGCTCCTGCAGCATTGGCGGATGCCTGAATTCGAATAACGTCGATGCCGCTCGCGATGCTTGTCAGTGTGATGTCATTTGTGCCGTCGTCGGTCGCGGAAGAATTGACATCCTGAGCGGTGATCAGTCCGCCCGCTGAGACCGTGATGGCTCCGTCGGCGGTGTCAACGTCGAACAGAATGACGTCGCCGGTTTCCACGATTTGAATGTCGCCCGCACCGGACACGGAAGCGTTCAGTGATGCCACATCTGTCAGGATATCAATGCCGTCCACGGCATCCGCCGTCAGCCGGCCAGCCTGGGCAACGACGTTTTCCAGTGCTCCGGCGGTTCCGTCAAGAATGCTGCCTTCCGAGTCGATCGTGACCGCAGTGTTTGTGCCGTTGGTGGTTCGAACCTGGCCGAGAGTGATGTCACCGCCACCGGTTCCCGCGGTCGACAGAGCGATCGTACCGCCGCCGGCATCGATGATCGCGGCTGCGGCCATGACCATGGATTCTGCGCCGCCGTCCGTCGCGTTGTCGGCGTTGGCGGTGACTGTGACGGCTCCGTTGCCGAGTCCCGTGAAATTGGCATTGATCGTGACCGCGTTGTCGGCGGTCAGGGTGATGATGCCGGCATTGGTATTCGTCTGCAGAACGCCGTTCGTTGTGATACTGCCCGTGGCGGTGCCGTTTGTGGCGTCGGCATCTGCAGCGGTCAGCAGGATGTTACCTCCGCTGCCACCGGCTCCGGCCGTTGCATCGATGGCATCCGTTTCGATATCCCCGTCCGTCGTGTCGATCTCGACCAGTCCGCCGTTACTCCCGGCACCGGCTCCGGACGTGTTGATCGAGCCGGCCAGCGTCACATCTCCGCCAGCGTTGATGTCCACCGAACCCGAGTCATCACCAGCCGCAGCCCCGGTTGTCGTGATATCCCCGGCGGCAGTGCTTGCGACTGTCGTCACCGCTGTGAGGGTGACGTCTCCGCCTTCTGTCGTAATCGCCTCATTGATGTCGATGGTGTCTGCCTGAACCGTCAGACTGCCGGTGCCGAGATCCGTTGGGTTCGTCTCGAACGTCACCGCATTGTCGAATGTTGCATCCTCATCGTTGATCACAAGGTCGGCGTCGAACATCGCGTCGAGCCCCTGAACGGAAATCGACATTTGTCCGCCGCCGTCGTTGATCGTCAGGCTGTTGGTGGGGTTCGTGAAGGTCGTGAGTTCGAAAGTTGCTCCGCCAATCTGAGAGACACCATCATTGGCCGTGCCGTCATCACTGAGCACGACCATGTTGTCATCAACACCGGGAAGGTTGATGATCAGGTCGGCCGCGTCACCCCCCAGCAGCAGCGGTTCGATTTCGTCGAAGGAAATGTTGCCGACGCCGGACAGTGTCACGTCTCCGGATTCAAGACCGGTGTGATTCAGTGTCACAGTCGTGACGCTGTATCCGAGGATTTCCAGCGTATCGTTGTCGCCGACGGACTCGCCACCGAAGAAGGCCAGTCCGCCGGCAGGCAGGAAATCACCCCCCGAAAGGTCCAGCCGCAGCAGATTGCTGTGGGCGTCAGTCCCTTCAACCGTGATCTGATTGAACACCGCCGCCAGATCGATATTCAGGACGGTTCCCGTGTTGTCGAACAAACCACCGAGACCGCCGCCGTCGGCCCACGTTCCGGTGCTCAGTTCCAAGCGCAGAGAAGCGACCGGATCATCCGGCCCCGCGCCGTCAAAGTCGAAGGTGCTTTCTGTCAGCGTCAGTTCCGCGGCTTCCAGCCCGGTGACCTGCAGATCCATTCCCACGAGGGCAAACGTCGCGTTCAGCACGCGGCGGTCTTCGAGCTGGATCAGCCGCAGATGCCGCTCGCGGCGCGCCCCTGGCGCGTGACTTGCCGCGCCCAGTTTCCGGCGAAGCTTCTTTAACCAGTCCAGCGTACTCATAAAACAAGCCCCTCAGCGGACAGGTGACGCCGCAGCCAATATGCGGAGCCACGCGAATCCAAATAGATTCCCTTGAGAAAATCGGCATTCACGGCCCCCGCACACCGCCTCGGATTCTGCCGAACCCGTCTCCGCAAAGTAAGTCGCAGGCGGGTGTTGAACTTTGACGATTCCAGCGGCAGGAACACCTGGCCAGGGCGGACCAGAGCCGCGGGCTGAACAGGCGAATCCAGCAGGACAATTGCGTGATAGGCCGATGTCGTGATCCATGTATTTCCGACACGAGGATTAAGGCTCCGTCCGTCGCGATCGCGATGGAGACCATGGAGGGCCTTTTCCCCGGAGTTGCGCAGATGTTTATCAGAAGCAAGGCGGCGGTTCTTCTTTCGCTGGGTGTCCTTTCGCTGGGTGCTGCCCATTCGGCAGTCATCGCCGAAGTCAGCCCGACGAACATCCATTCGCCGATTGTCGGTGGTACCGCGGCTTCAGTTGCCCCTCGGGCCGTTCACCGGGTGAAACTGTCGCCAAAACCCGACGCAGCACCGCTGCCCGCCACGGCGGAAGTCGCGTCCGTCGACTGGGCCGCCGCTTTGCCGCCAGCCCCTGCTGACAACAGGCTACATGCCAAGTCCACAGGAAGCCACAAGAACCTTGTACCGGCCGCCCCCGTTCCGCTTCCCGCTGACCACACCGTCGCCGACAAATCACCGGCGAACGCTGCGACAACAACTCAGGACGCGGTGCAGGCCGTGATTGCGGCCCTGCCACAGCTTCCCGGCCCTCGAGCCGGGCTGAGTCAGGAGCACAGGGATTTCAGCAAACAGACGGCTCGCCCGGCCCCGGCACGAACGGAAGTCGTCGCGATCAGTTTTTCAAAGGCGCGTGCTGTTAAGACGGCGAGTGCTGCTCAACAGTCAGCGATCGACGTCAGCGTCGCAAATACCGACGATCTGCCGACGCTGGCAATGCCGCAACCGGCAGTCGATGTGACTCCGCCACAGACAACGTCCCTGGCGCAAATTCGCGCTCAGGCCGAAGCCCTGAAGCTGGCCAGACTGGAAGCCGCTCAGCTTGAAGCCACCAAACAGCAGCATACAAAGTCTGCCGGCCCCGCTCCGGTTGTCGTAGAAGGCCGGGCTGTCGCACAAAGCAAATCAGACGCACAAAACCAAACTGTCAGGCACGCCGAAACCGCTGCCGTGGCCGGAAATCCAGGAGCCGCCAACCAGGCACCCGCACACCGTGTCGTGACTGTTTCACCGAGGATCCTGGAGACTCCGGCGGCCCGGATGGTCCCCAGCGTCACCTTTGCCCCGATCCAGCCACTGCCACAACACAAGCCCGTGAGCGTCGCGGAGCGCAAAAGCCCGGTCACCGAACCGAGCACGATGACCGCCGGCGGGGCAAAAGCGACTACGGCACCGGGACCGTCTGCGAAACAGGTCACCGACGTAAACTGGTCGGTCGATCCGACGTTGGCCGAGTCGTCCGCCAAGCCGAGAACAACGGTCACATTCAGCGCCACAGAATGTCCGTTCCTGACGATGTCTGTCCCGTCGGCGACCGAACTGGCGGCGACCGAACTGTCAACGGTCAGGCTGCAGAATATCGCACACGATGCCGCTCGCATGTTTCCCCAGTCACAGGTGTCCCGGTCGACAACGCTCGCTGCCGGTTCACTGCGGCATTCGACGGGTGGAATCCCTGCCGACGTATTTCGCGAACTCAAGCAACTCGTCCCCGGCGAAAGCATCGCCAAAGCGGCCGCCTCGGAGACCTACCTGAGCGACCTGCATCAGTTGTTGAACGGTGAATCTCCGTGGGTCAGAGTCAACGATACAACGATGGTCGATCTGGCTCCGCACGAACCGGAACCGCAGCCGCAGGTACTGGCTCCAGCCTACATGGAAGAACTCAACACGCTCGTCGCTCGCAGTGACCTGCCCGGCCGCCCGTCATCAATTCCTGCTCCGCCGCTTTATGAAACCTCGGCGGCGCAACCCGGTCAGGACCGCGCCTACGACGAGGATCCCGCGAAACCCGCCGACAGCGAATCTTCAAAGTCGAACTTCACCGTGCCCCGGCAGGCTGATGCCGCAGGTGCGCCCGGGTCTCGATCCGTCCACGGGCTGTTCAGTCCGATCAGCCAGGTCTCTGTGAACGGCATCAGCACGCAGGCACCTGATATTCCGGCCGCCAAACTTCCGGAAGATAAGGCGATCGCTTTCGCCGAACTGACCTATCCGCACTTTTACAATACGACTCCGAATTTCGCGCCGCGGCGGCTGTCACGAAATACTTTTCCGTTCCAACACAACCCGCTGTACTTCGAAGACCCGAATCTCGAACGCTGCGGTCAGTCGAACGGCTGCCTGACGACGCTGGGGTCAGCCGCCCACTTCTATGCGACGATTGCCGTGACGCCATACCTGACGACCGTCGATCATCCGCGTGACTGCGTGCGAGCACTCCCGGACTGTCCGACGTGCCACGAATTCGCTTCGGATGCCTACCTTCCTGAATGGAGCTGGAAAGCCGCTGCCGTGCAGGCCGGAGCCGTCACGGGGCTGTTCTACATCATTCCTTAGTTCAGTGAACACCGGGAGACGCCTTCGCGTGACAAACCAACGCCGACATGCGGCACAGCGTCAGTCGGCGGAAAATCGGTCCAGGAAATCGTCACCCAGGATTTTAGCCAGAGCGTAAGCCAGTGGGTGTCGATAGATTTCCAGCCCGTCGAAGTATCCGTCTTCATGCTCCTCGCTATACAGCGGATCGTCGTCATTGTGGTGAGGAAACCTGTCGCCGAGATACTGCTCGATTGCGATTAGATACCGCATCACAAAGGTCATCTCGCTGTCGGCCAGTCGGATCACGCCGCACTGGTGCCGATTCAATACCGCCAGAAAGTCGCGGTCACCGATCTCGACGCAGGCTTCAATCAGTGACCCAAGGACGATAGGTTCGAGCCGCAATGTGATCATTTTGCGGTTATCTTCAGCAGGAGAGTAGACGCCGGCCAGGTTCGTTCGCGACGTTGCATCACCGGCTCACCTCGGCCTCCGGGCATTTGCAAGCTTTCGCAGCAGGTCCGCTCCTCCCGGGAAACAAAATGCGGCTTTCTCACCCCCGCCACCCTTCCCAAATTCGGCGTTGAAGTGCAACCCCTTCAACGGGTCATGATCCAGTCGCAATCGCCAGAACCCGGGCGTGTTGCCGGACACCCCCGTTTCTTTCCCGAACAGTTCTTCGCACTTCTTCAGGTTGCCCTGAATTACGGTGCGTTGCGGACCAAAGGAAACGTTCCTGGCTTCGAGCCATTGAACGGCCTGGTTGCGCGCCTGTTCGATTGTATTACACTGGACCACTTCTTCAGCCATTGTCATATCTCCGGAAGAATGAAGAGCGACCGGAACATCACAAATACAACAGGTCGGGGAGCCGTGCGCCGAGTCGACCGCCCGGCGAATCAACCGACGATGTTGGGGTTATACGGTGTTCGGGGGTCGTCTCGGCCGCTTGTGAATTCCGTCCGGCTGCCTAAACCGGATTCAAGCACGGCGCGTTCCGCGGCGTTGCAGGTGCCGGTTGGGAAGCAAACGGCACTACCGCCAGGCGCGCCGTTAATATGCGCCAGCTCGTGAATGATTGTCGCCAGGACTGTCCATTTGCCGATTCGGAACGGCATGGGCCCAATCCAAAGGTCATTGTTCGAGTAGGTGTAACCAAAGTATGTGATTGATGGATCGTAGTTGATCCAAATCGAACTGTCACCTAGCAGGCTGGTGAGCGTGCGGCCCCCGGACAACGAAGAAAAATAGCGATTTGCCGAACGGATGTTTGCTGCGATTGACCGTGCCTTTGTCCGCGCCCAGTAGCACTGATCTCGGAGGTTTTCCGGAATGGGTGTGTAAGTACTGCCGTGCTCCGCCCCGGAATGGTCTCCGACGTTGATCTGAATACTCATAGACAGACTCCGATTTGCTAAAAAAATCACTGAACAGGAACGCAGCGGTGTCGCGCTTCCGCAAGACTTGTCCTGCGCGACAGCCGAGCGCGCCGGAATGCACGATCGAGTTTGTTCACTTCAACCCGCCAGAAACTTCCGGTCGGCGGCCCGGTCATCGCTTTCGAATTCAGCACGATCCCGGTCAGAGCCGTTTCGCCACAGCGACAAGCGAACTCACCGTCTACCTCGCGGTCCAGCACTGTGTCCGGCAATTCGGCGAATCTGTGTCCGGCAGCTCGGCGAAGCTGGCCTCGTTATCGGCCGGTCGTCGAACGGCCCGTCTAATTTCGTCCTGCTGAGCCTCCGAGAACGCCACGACGCCGATACTGTCGTGCGGCTGGGAAAGCGATGGTGCTGCCGACATCTGTATGAAACGTTTGGAATGCCCGCCAGCCTTGTGGTAGGATAACGGATCGCGTCGATCCCCCCGGACGCTCCTTCCCGCCGCCACTTCCTTCCATCCACCTGATGCCGTGACGCGTCTCCGCTTCATCCTGATCATTGCCGCTGCCGGCTCGCTGATCGCGTGTACCGCACACGGAGAGGAACCCGTTGACTTCCAAAACGAGCTGCAGCCGATCCTGACAAAGTTCGGCTGCAATTCGGGACCATGCCACGGGAAGGCTCGAGGCCAGGGCGGCTTTCAGTTATCGCTGCTCGGCTTTGATTCTGACGCCGACTACGACGCCATCGTCAAGGAAGGCCGTGGGCGGCGAATTTTTCCGGGTGCCCCTGAACAGAGCCTGTTCGTGCGGAAGCCGACAGCGGAAGTGGCTCACGGCGGTGGCCGACGTTTTGAAGTTGGCAGTCCCGAACACAACCTGTTTCTGCGCTGGCTCAGTCAGGGGGCCGCCCGCGAAGTGAAAGACGCCCCGGAACTGACCTCCGTCACCGTTGAGCCCGCGGCGGCCGTGATGAAAACGGGTGAGTCGGTTCAACTGACGGTGACGGCTCACTACAACGACGGGAGCACGCGCGATGTCACCCGGCTGACTGCGTTTCAGTCTAATGAAGTTCCCATCGCCGCGGTTGATGAATCCGGACTGACAACCGCAGGAACCGTCAACGGAGAAGCGGCCGTGATGGCTCGGTACATGTACCAGATGGCAGTTTGTACCGTGACCGTGCCTCTGCCGGGCGAAGTTTCGGCAGATCTGTATGCTCATCTTCCCCGCAACAACTTTATCGACGATCACGTGTGGCGAAAGCTCGAAGCGCTGCGGATTACGCCGTCGGAAGTTTGCGACGATCACACGTTCCTTCGCCGAGCGACCACGGACATCTGCGGTCGCATTCCGACTCCGGACGAAGTCGCTTCGTTTCTGGTCGACGAATCACCAGACAAGCGGGCTCGGCTGGTGGACAGCCTGCTGGAAGAACCTGACTTCGCCGATCACTGGGCGAACAAATGGGTCGATCTGCTGCGGCCGAATCCGTACCGAGTCGGCATCAAGGCCGTCCTGAATTACGACCACTGGATTCGTAAGGCGTTTCATGATCGCAAGCCGTGGGATCAGTTTGTCCGCGAACTGATCACGGCTGAAGGCAGCACGTTTCGCAACGGCGCGGTGACGTTGTTTCGCGATCGCCGGTCGCCCGACGAACTGACGACGCTCGTCAGTCAGCTCTTCATCGGAGTCCGGCTGGAATGCGCGAAGTGTCATCATCATCCGTTCGAAGTGTGGGGGCAGGACGACTTCTACAGCTTTGCAGCTTACTTCGCGAAACTGGATCGCAAAGGTACGGGAGTCTCGCCGCCGATTTCCGGGTCGGAGGAGTTCTTCTTCGCCGGAAAGAAGGGCAGCGTAAAGCATCCGCTGACAAACGAAGAAATGACGCCGCGACCACTGTTCGGCGACGCGGCTTCACTGGATAACACAAACGATCCGCGCGATGTGCTGGCTGACTGGATGACGTCGCCGGACAATCACCTGTTCGCCCAGGTGATGGCGAATCGCGTGTGGGCCGACATGATGGGTCGCGGGCTGGTTGACCCTGTTGATGATTTCCGGGCGACGAATCCTCCGTCGAATGCTCCGCTGCTGGAAGACCTTGGCCACGCATTCCGCGATTCCGGGTTCTCGCTGACGGAGCTGATTCGCGTCATCGCGAATTCTCATGTGTATCAGTTGTCGTCGCTGCCGAATGACCGAAACATCGCCGACACGCGAAACTATTCCCGTCACTACCGTCACCGGCTGCGAGCGGAAGTGCTGCTGGACGCGTTCGCTCAGGTGTCCGGCATCCCGCAGGAATTCTCAGCGATGCCGCCGAATTCCAGCGCCAAGGAAATCTGGACTCACCGGACGGAGTCGCTGTTTCTGGACACGTTCGGTCGGCCCGACCCAAACAAGGATCCTCCGTGCGAACGAACAACCGATTCCACGGTGGTTCAAAGTCTGCACCTGATGAACAGCGAACATCTGCACGGCCAGATCACCAGCGACGCGTGTCACGCGACGAAGCTGGCCGAATCGGAAATGACTCCCGCCGAAATCACGCAACAGCTTTACCGCCTGGTCTACGGCCGCAATCCGACAGACGCAGAAATCGAAGTTTGCACCGCGCTCTTTGAAGCCGAGGGAGTGAATCGGCGCAGTACCGTTGAAGACCTGATGTGGGCCTTGTTGAATACTCCGGAGTTTGTGATACAGGACTGATGCCCGGGTACCACATCTTGCCGTTCAGGCAAGCTGTGCCGCGGAGCGGTCGGAAACCGCTATTGAACGCTGCTGCCGCCGGAAATGTTCGCTATCTGATTTCCGTTCGCACAAGACAGGTTTCCGACGGCTGCGCCGCACGCCTTGCTGAACGCAAGACGTGGTACCGTACTCAATGAACGAACAGGACAAACACCATGAAACCACGCAATTGCCAGGGAGTTAGTCGCCGCGACAGCATCGCTCTCGGAATCGGTTCGTTGTTCGGCTCCGGGCTGGTGGGAAGCCTGCGGGCTCGCGGGGAATCGGCGAAACATGCGTCCGGGCCAAAGCCGACTGCAGAACGCTGCATCCTGATCTGGATGGACGGCGGACCGACTCACTTCGAAACTTTCGACCCCAAACCGGACGCTCCGGCCGAATATCGGGGCGAGTTCACTCACGTCGATACGTCCGTTCCCGGCGTCGTGTTTTCCGAACACATGACGAAGCTGGCGGCGACGCTGAACGACTTTGCCATGATCCGGTCAATCCGCCATGACCAGGGCAACCACGGTGCCGGTAATCACTACATGATGACCGGCTCACCGCCGCGCATTCCGGTTGGCTGTGGAGCGTTTGTCAGCTTTCATCCCAGCCTGGGATCGGTGGTGGCCAGGGAACTCGGCACAGACAACGGGCTGCCTCCGTATTTCAGCATGCCACAGATGTCACGCTCCGGCGGACCGAACTTCCTGGGAGCCCGCTATGCTCCGTTTGTCGTTCCCGATGACCCGAACAGCGGGAAGTTCCGGGTTCGCGACGTGGCCCTTCCCAGAAATCTCGCCGAAGATCGCTTCAATTCCCGCACGGACCTGAGGACATCGATCGATCGGATGGTTCGCCTGAATCATGAAGCCGCCGCCGATCCTGTCGCAGGCGTCGATGAGTACTACCGGCAGGGCTACGATCTGGTGACGTCGCCGAAGGCTCAGGAAGCATTCGACATCGGCCGCGAACCGGATGATGTGCGCGAACGCTATGGCCGGGATTCATTCGGGCAGCGCTGCCTGCTGGCTCGCCGGCTGGTTGAAGGCGGTGTTCCCTTTGTCACGGTTTACGACGGCGGCTGGGATCATCACCGCGACATCTTTAACGCTCTGCGGAAGCGGCTGCCGAAGTGGGACAATTCCGTGGCAACGCTGATTCAGGATCTGAAGGAACGCGGCCTGCTGGATTCCACGCTGGTGGTGGCACTGGGCGAGTTCGGACGGACACCGAAGATCTCGACGCTCAACGGCGAAACGACTCCGGGTCGTGATCACTGGGCAAACGCGATGTCTGTGCTGATGGCCGGCGGCGGAACTCCGGGCGGAGCGGTCGTCGGGGCAACAGACCGCAAGGGGTTCTCGGCGGTGGATCGAGTTCTGTCGCCGGAGAATTTCGTGTCAACGATCTACCACAAGCTTGGCATCGATCCCGGCAAAGTGCTGTACACCCCGGAAGGCCGCCCGACACACCTGGTCAGCGATCCAACGGTGATTTCGGAACTGGTGTGAACGACTTTGCGAACACCATCAGCCGAGCAGCGTGATTCACTCTGTCACCGTGATTCACTCTGTCACCGTGATTCACTCTGTCACCGTGATGCCCGCGCAGAGTCCTGCCCTCACGAAGGTGGGGGCGGGAACCCAGCCGGCCGCGCTGGTCCGATGCACGGGCCGGAGACCAGGGATTCCGGCGAGCAGCGTGACGTCAGTCCGCTTTCACGGCGCGTGATCACAGCCGACTTACATCGCGCTGCTCAGCCGATTCGCCGCACGTGATTCACGCGTTCAAAGCCATTCCCGCGCAGGCGGGAACCCAGCCGGCCGCATTGGGTTCCCGCTTGCGCGGGAATGACACTTTGAGCCCGCGCGGGGATGACACATTGAGCGGGCACGCGCATGACGGCCTGCGCGGGAGCAACGGAGTGCTCGTGGGACAGGGCTGGTTCTCGCGTTACTGACTCAGTCGTTTCAGCAGGACCTTTGCGCGAGCACGTTCCGGGTTGTCAGGCTGATCGGCTTCCTTCAGTGCTGAGATGGCCGCGTCGAAGCGGTCCAGCCGCAGGTTGGCCAGTGCCTGATTGATCAAAGCCGGGTAATGCCACTTTCCGTCCGGGTAACTTCGCAGATAGTTGCCCAGAGTCGTCACCGCTGCTCCGTCTTCATTGCGGCTAAGCTGCAGCATGGCGGTCCAGTACAACGTGTCTGCGGTCGCGCTTTGATTGACTTCGCGGATTCTTGGCGGAAACGGAATCGGCATGATCTCCGGATAGCCGTACGCCTGACGCACCTGTTCGGGAACCCGGATCAGAATCTGTTCCTGAGTGCTGGCGATGCGAATCTGCTGCAGTTGCTGAATGAGATCCAGATCGTTGCTGCCGGAAATCTGCCGGGTGCGAGTTTTCTTCAACCTGCCGGAAGGTTTGCCGAACATGTCTTCGCTGCTGCCGGCCGTGCGTTCGAATTCTTCCATCAGACGCATTTCCAGCATCTGCTTGCGTTCTTCATCGCTGATTTGTTCAGGGATGCTGCTGAACTCTTCCGGGTTTCCTCCCGACGATGCGGTGTCGCGTTCGAACGGAGCTTCGAAGGGGCGCATCAGGTCGGTGTACGCCGCCTGCTGGTCTTCCGACAGTGAGGCCGCCGCGGCAGCACGGCTGTCCGGATGTGACCAGACACTGATCCGGGCCGCCGCAAAGGCTCCGTCACCGCGAGAGGAAATTCGTTCGATCAGCGGCCGAATGGCGGACGTTCCGCCCGTCAGTTCTTCGTAGAGTATCGCCGAATCTTCAGCCGCCAGTTGTTCCTGAAGGACCAGCATTCGGGGAGCAAACGCGGACGACTGCGCGACAATCAGAACGTCTGGTTCATGCCACCGCGCACTTGACGACAGTGCCTCCAGTCCTGCCGGCTGAAACACGACCTCGTCGGTGGTTGAGCCATCGGCTGGCGATAACGCGGTTCCCGAGACTGCGTCGAACAGCAGGACAGCGTCGTCAATCATGACCGCGATCAGCCATGCAGCCGATTCGACGATATCGGTCGGATCGTCGGAGGTCGGCGCGGCCGACGGGTGCAGCACGACGGCATCAATCTGTCGCTGCCGCAGCAGTTCGGCAAAGAGCCATGCGCGGTCTTCGGCAGTGCCGCGGCCGGTCAGCAGAATCTCGAACATGCCCACCGGAACTCGCTGTTCGTCGTCCGGCATCAGGCTGACGTTCCGCACGACCCACTGAAACATGCCGGCGGTTCGACTGGCTTCGCTGCGCTGGTCCGCAGGAAGTGTCAGATCGACCTGCCTGCTCAGAGCGTCCGACAGTTTTCGCATCAGCAGCGCATCACGAATGGTAAACGCATCACTGGATGTGTAGCGGCCCGCAGTGACCTGCCGCCGCGCATCGGGATCAAGCATCTGCAGCGTGGCGTCACTGACTTTTAACGCTTCAACGTCATCGGCGGCGCAGGATGTCAGCCACGCGTTCAGCCCGTTGACTGCCCGGTCACGCCGGGACAACGTGTCGAAGTTCTCCGGATCCAGTCGACGAATGGCACCGGCAAGCTTCTTACGACAGCGCTCAGCTTCCGTTTCCTGACCAGCGGCCGTGGAGGATGTGGCGGACGACTCCGTGGCGGATTCTTCCACCGCGTTATCGCAGCCGATAAAAGCAGCGCCGCACATCAGACTTCCCTGCAGGACCAGGCGAACAAACAAACGCACAGTGACCTCTTCTGTGAAAGTGTCGCAACTCGCTCGTGTAAACCGTATGGCGAACAGGGCAACATCCCGTGGTATGAATGGTAAGTATCGAGCCCGGACTTTCGAACCGGGAAGTGTGCTGGCCCGTGCTTTGTCGTGCGAAATTCCCTGTTCGTGATGCGGTATCCTGCCGGTTGTGGGACTGGACTGCCTGTCCTGCGACGACCGGTTCCACACGACCGAACCGCCCGTCATTCCTCGAACGCACGCACCGTTTCCCGCAGTGCTGTTAACTGGCCAAGCAGCTTCTCAAGTGTGTTCAGTGCGACCATGTTGGGACCGTCGCTGGCCGCCTGATCCGGATCCGGGTGAGTTTCCAGGAACACCGCGTCCGCTCCGGCTGCCACAGCCGCACGTGACAGAGTAGGAACCATGCCCCGCTGCCCGCCGGTTGTCGCTCCTCCCGGAAGCTGAACGCTGTGAGTCGCATCGTACACCACTGGCACACCAAACGACTTCATGATCGGAATGCATCGGAAGTCGTTGACCAGCCGACCATAACCAAACGTCGTTCCGCGTTCCGTCAGCATCACGCTGCGCAGACCGCGATCCTCGCACTTCTTTACGGCGTGGACGACGTCTTCGGGGGCAACAAACTGCGGTTTCTTGACATTCACGCAGATATTCCGAGCCACCGCCGCGTCGGCGGCCGCCACGATCAGATCCGTCTGGCGAGCCAGAAACGCGGGAATCTGCAGGATGGAGCAGACTTCGGCACACGCAGCCGCCTGAGCTGCCTCGTGAATGTCCGTCGTGCTCGGCAGGCCCGTCGCCTGAGTCACCTTTTCCAGCATCCGCAACCCGTCATCCAGACCCGGCCCGCGATAGCTGCTGACACTGGTGCGGTTGGCCTTGTCGAAACTGGACTTGAACACAATCTGCCAGCCCAGCCGGTCACGCAGCCCCGCCAGATGCTCGGCCACCTGCATGACCATCGCCTCAGATTCCATCACACACGGCCCGGCGATGAACAGCAGAGGTTGGGCGGTGCCGACTTTGTAGTCCCGAATCGAGACGATTCCGTTCTGCATTGCGAGTTTCCTGCGAGTGCCTTGCGCTCCGAAATCCTGGTGGCGGCCACTTCAAACCATGCCAACCTGAGCACCGAATTCGCGGCAAAGCTTATCGAAGGAAGGACAGGTTTTCCTGCAACGCCCCAGATCAAATGCGGCGGCGAGACGGGGCTGATCCACTGTCTCACTGTACTTCGGAGTGCGAATTCTCTTTTCGATCCATCCCTTGCGCGCCCCGGAGGCCCCTGGTGCATCGGGCGGGTCTGTTTCCCGGAGCTGATCCGTCAATGTGTTTGCTCCACCGACGAGCCATGTTTCAAATTCTCGCACCGCGAGGGTCACCGAAACGGGGATCGTCACACCGGCTGACGCGACGGCTTTGAGCATCGCCGGGCCGAGTGTCGCGGCGCAATCATCGTCGGCATCAACGATCACCAGAATCCACGACATTGATTCCGGCACCTGATGCTGTATCAGCTTTGCCTGAGCAAGTTGAACCGAACGAACAAGACATTCGTCCTTGTTCTTTACAAGCCGGTCTCTTGGCTGACCTACCGGCGTCAGCACGTCCACGGTGACTGTGGAATAGAAGTGTTCCGCGCAGCGTCGCAGCAGAACTGGAACGGCAGCGACATCGCCGTGACCTTCGACGATCGGCACGACTTTCAGATATTCCGTCAAGGCGCAACCTCGTCCGCGAACAACAATTGCTGTCGCGATTCGTCGCGTCGCGGTTGCAACTGGTCCATTCGGAGTAGTTCACCCGCAGTAAACAGATGGTTGCGGATGCTATCGAGTGATGCCGGATCAGCCGGCCCCAGCAGCGTTGTTCCTTCTTCAGCAGCGACTGCGACCAGGCAGTCGGAATCAGGGTCAAAGTTGTCCAGCAGATCCGGACTGTGTGTCGTTGCCAGGATCTGCGTGTGCTGCGACGCTTCACGCAGGGCGTCCATCAGCAAACCTGCCGCAGCCGGATGCAGGGCCGTTTCGGGTTCTTCTATTCCGACAAGTCGGATTGGTTCAGCCCGATTCACGAGCTGCATGACAGCAGTCAGGATCCCCAGGGCTCGCATCGTTCCGTCTGACATGCTCTCAGCAAGGAATTGCCCTGCATGTTCCGAACCCGCAACCGGCAGACGAAACTCGAGCATATCGTGGTGCCCAACCGCAGTTACGTGGAAGCCAGTGACCTCTGGAACAATGGATGACAGGTACTGCTGAATCCGTGCGACAGTTTCCGGATTGTCTTCGGTCAACCGAGCAATAACGCTCGCGAGATTGCTGCCGTCACGTGCCAGCAACGGTCCCGCGTCCGGTTTCCGGACCTCTTTCATCGCTTCAGGATTCAGGTTGTAGAAGCCCATTGAACACAACGCGTCATAAGCCGGACGGAACTCCGGCAGTCCCGACGCGACGACAAGGAATAGTCGGTCCGGACGTGGTTTAGGGAGTGTCTGAGCCGTTGAATCTTTGAGTCTCCCGTCTTCGACGTGGAAATGATGACGCACTTCTCCGGACAGGGACCGAATGCGCAACACCTCTTCCCTTACTAGGAAGCCCCCCTTTGCCTGTGAGCCAATCGTGAACTCGTATTCCGCGACCTGGTCGCCCACGAAAGCGCGAACACCGATCGTGAACTTGCCAGGGAGAGGGACACTTAACCGAATCCCTGCACCAATTCCGCCGCGAGCTTTGATCGCATGATCCACAGAAGTCTGCAGGCTGTCGGTAACGAACCTGAGAGCATCCAGAAAGTTGCTTTTCCCCGAGCCATTGCGACCAACCAGCAACGTGAATCCACCCAGGTCAACATCGCATTCGGCAATGCTTTTGTAGTTGCGGATGCTGACACTCTTGAGGAAGACATTGCTGCTCATGAAAGGCGCTCGACAGAAATTCCGCGATTCGGTGGTTGCGAATCAGCAGCATAGCATGTGTCGTGGTTAAACGCGGACGTCTTCCGCAGTGCCGGACAGCGCTGCGCCGTATCGTTTGCGCACCCGCTCAATCTGTTCCGCGATAAACGCGTCGACCTGCTGGGGTGCTCGGCCAACGTATTTTTTTGCATCGAGCGCGCCTTCCAGGTCAACGCTCGCGAAGGCGTTGTCGGTCTTCAGGCGGCTGATTAGATCGTTCGGCTGGCCCTGCTGCTTCACTTCTGCGGCGGCGGCCTGGCTGTGGAGGCGGATGCGTTCGTGGAGGTCCTGGCGGTCGCCTCCGGAGCGGACTCCGGCCATCAGGATTTCTTCGGTCGCCATGAACGGCAGTTCCTCGTTCAGGTGCTTTTCGATCGTCTTCGGATAGACCACGAGGCCGTCCGTGATGTTTCGGTACAGGATCAGGCACGCGTCGATCGCCAGGAACGCCTGAGGCAGCGTCAAACGCCGGATCGCACTGTCGTCCAGCGTGCGTTCCATCCATTGAGTCGCCATTGTCGCGTCGATGCCGGTCTGCAGACTCATCGCGAATCGTGCCAGAGCACACATGCGTTCGCTGCGCATCGGGTTGCGTTTGTAAGCCATCGCCGACGAGCCGATCTGCTGCTTTTCGAACGGTTCTTCCAGTTCCTTGCGGTGCTGCAGAATGCGGATGTCGCTGCCGGCTTTGTGACAGGACTGACCGATTCCATTCAGCGTCGCCATCACCTGCGAATCCACTTTGCGCGAATACGTCTGGCCGGTGACTGCGTGGCGAATCGTAAAGCCCATTTTCTCCGTCACGAGCCGATCGAGCTGCTCGACCTTTTCGTGATCGCCGTCGAACAGGCTGAGGAACGTTGCCTGAGTTCCCGTGGTTCCCTTGACGCCTCGGAAACGCAGCGTGTCGATGCGATGTTCAAGTTCTTCCAGGTCCAGCAGCAAATCCCAGCACCACAACGTCGCTCGCTTGCCCACGGTGGTCGGTTGAGCGGGCTGGAGATGCGTGAAGCCGAGACAGGGCAGGTCACGGTACTCGGCGGCAAACTTTGCCAGCAGGTCAATCACCTGCACCAGTCGCCGCCTGGTCAGCAGCAGGCTTTCCTTGATTTGAATCAGTTCCGAATTGTCCGTCACGTAGCAGCTTGTGGCTCCCAGATGAATATCCTTGCGAGCCTTCGGACACTGATCTCCCCAGGCATGCACGTGAGCCATCACGTCGTGCCGCAGTTCTCGTTCGTAGCGATTCGCCGAGTCGAAGTCGATGTCGTCGACGGTGGCACGCATTTCAGCCAGTTGCTCGTCGGTGATGTGCAGGCCAAGTTCCTGCTGAGCTTCCGCCAGCGCAATCCACAACCGACGCCAGGTGGAATGCTTCTTCTGAGCCGACCAGATCGCGGCCATTTCGCGCGAGGCGTAGCGGGTGATCAACGGGTTTTCATAGATATCGTGTGGCACCTGACGGACTTTCTATGAGGCGTGCGTGTAACTCTTCTCGTTCCTGGGCTCTGCCCAGGAACGCAATGCCTTGCAGGCTCAGCCTGTATCTTTTGAGCGACGGGTCTGTAAATCGTCAACTTGAGTTTCGACGAAGTGATACGCTCCTTGGAAAAACGTGTCTGGTACTCTGAAGCCGATGGAAAATTGGTCCACTTCCCGCCGACGGGGAGTTCCTGACACCTTTTTCAACACGGAATTGAATTCTCGTCATGGAAGACGGGAGGCAGAGCCTCCCTGGCAGTGCGTGACAGGGCAGAGCCCTGGAACGAGCACCACGGGTTGGCACGATGCCAACGCGCCAGGACGAGGCTAACGGGTTGGCCAGGTGCAGTACGGCGTCTTCGCAAGGTTCGAGTTGTAGTATCGCGGATCGTCGGTCACTTCGGCACCGAGCCAGTCAGGTTTCTCGAAGGGCTGATCTTCGTTCTCGAGTTCAATTTCCGCGACAACCAGGCCCGCGTTTTCGCCGAAGAATTGGTCGACTTCCCACCGCGATTCGCCTTCCATCACGATGGCCCGCTGCTTTTCGATGAGCGGCTTCTGGCAGAGCGTGTCGAGCATCTCGTCGGC
>CAZHET010000074.1:0-17840 GCA_964531585.1 uncultured Planctomycetaceae bacterium
GCGCGCAGATCTTCGCTGTCGTCTTCAGCCTTCAGAAGCTGACGAAGTCGGACGTCGCTGCAAGTTGTCGTGGGTTGGGTCATGGTGCAAGCGAGTCAAGTTTCGAACGGCCGCGGCCCATTGGAATCCCTTTCCTGGGGCGATGCCCCAGGCTGGACGAACGATCGGCCCGTTGGGCCTGAACTCAATCCTCCGTTTCAAATCGAGTCACCAGTTCCTTCAATCTCGCCATCACGCGGCTTCTCGCGATGTAGATGTTTCCAGTGCTGATGCCGAGTTGTTCGGCGGCGTCGGCAATAGAAATCTGGTCGATATGAGTCATGCGGAATGCTTCCCACGTCACTTCCGCCACGTTGGAACGCACCTGGTCGGCGGCCCAGCGGAAAACTTCGCGGCGGTATTCCAAATCAAATTCGCTCGACAAAGGGCCGTGAGCAGCGGCGGCTTCGTCGAGCAATCGTTGCGCGTGTTCACCGTCGGCTGCAAACGGCCGGGTAGCTCGGCGACTCAGATAGTTGACGGCCGTATTGCGAGCGATCTTCAGCAACCACGCTCGAAAGCTGCCGCGGTCTTTTCGTTCCAGCCACGGACCGACCGAACGAGCGACCGCGGCGAGAACTTCCTGAACCAGGTCATCGGCATCCGCCGCCTGCAGGCCCTGTCGCTGAGCAAGACGGAAGACAACCGGTCCGTAGATTGAGACGAAGTCATCCCAGGCCGCGACGTCCGCTACATCCGGCAGTCGCAGAATCAGGCTGGCTCGAGTTTCAGGAGGACTGGGAATCATGGTTCCATTAGTAGACACAGCGAACAGCCATTTCTTGCACGGCCTCGGATAGATTTTGCCAGAAATCAGCGTACGCGCACCGCGTACCATACCTTGCCGTTCAGGCAAGCTGGGCCGCGCAGCAGTCGGAAAGCCCGGGAAGGCGGTGCTGCATGAATTCACGGACGCTTCTCACTTCAAGCACGCCCGATGCGGCTTTCGCGCCTGCGGTCGACACGCTGATGGCGGACTCACGTCGCGCCGCTCGCCTGCGCGTCGATGCGTTTCGCGCCACCGAGTACCCCAGGTGCAATTCCTGCTCGGTGCGATTTCTGCGAGCAGCGCGACGTCAGTCCGCTTTCACGGCTGCCCCGCCCGCGCGCCGGCAGACGGAGTGCGTGGGAATGACAGCGAGGCGGGTCTTGCAGGAACGGGCGAGGGTGTCGGCGTGCGCGGTCATGGCGTGGTGAGGAAAATGCAGCAGGAGTTTCGACTGCGCTGCGGTCGCCGCATGGCCGTGTGCGCCAAATTGGTCGCGGGGGTCGACTTCCGCCTTGCCTGAATTTCAAGAGCTAACCCGATCACAGACTTTGCTGCGCGACATCACTGCGGGAGTTGTCGTGTTTCTGGTGGCGCTGCCGCTGTGTCTGGGGATTGCTTTGGCGTCGCGGCCCAACAATGCCGCGCTGCCCGACTTGACTGTGCCGCTGTTTGCCGGCGTGCTGTCGGGAATTATCGGCGGAATTGTTGTGGGCGCGCTCAGCGGGTCCCACACCAGCGTCAGCGGACCTGCGGCAGGACTGACGGCAGTCATTGCGGCTCAGCTCGTTTCCGTGGGATCGTTTGAAGGCCTGCTGCTGGCGGTGCTGCTGGCGGGCGTGATCCAGATCGGCATGGGCATCGCGCGAACCGGATCGATCTGGGCCTTGGGGACATTTTCAGTGTCCGCGTGGCCGGGAATATCATCAGTGCCAGGGTTTTGGGAAGCATGGAATACGGTTGTGCCCAGGCCGGATCCCGGCTGGTGCTGGTGCTTGGGCATACGCGCTGCGGAGCGGTAACGGCTTCGGTGGAAGTGTCCTGCAACAACACGACGGCACTGCAGGCGACAGGCTGCGAGCATCTGGACAGCATTGTCACGACGATTCAGGAATCGATTGTCAGTCAGGAATGCCAGTCGATACTGGTAGCTCCTCCGGAGGAAAAGGCTCAATACATTGATGGCGTCTCGTGCCGCAACGTGCTGCAGACAGTGGAGCTGATTCGGCAGCGGAGTTCGGTGCTGCGGCGACTTGAGGAAGAGGGTCGAATTGCGATTGAAGGCGCGATGTACGATGTGGGAACCGGGCAGATCCGCCTGCTGACGGATGAAGCCGCGGTTAAGAATGCGGAATGATTCCCGGCCAGCCGGTCTTTCAATTCCGGATTGGCGGCGGTATGATCGTTGACCGCTTCCACGAAAGGGGCTGCGGCTGACCGCCGTTAGTACCCGTCAGCGAAAGGGTTCTTCGCTGACAAGTCGAGGCCGGATGACGAGGTTCGCCTGAACCAGACTTGAAACCGCTCCCGGTCAAACATGATTCGTTCTGCCCTACGATGCTGCAGCCTGACAACTGTGGAAAAGTGTGACGGCGATTCAGATTTCCCGCGAGTCGTAAAAGTGGCTCCCGTCAGGTTGTGTCTTCTGCGTTGCTGATGTTGTAGCAATGCTTCAGTGTGTGTGCTGAGCCATGTAGCTCGAGGGGTTTGATGAGTAAGAACATTTTTGTGGGAAGCCTGTCATGGGATACCA
Source organism: uncultured Planctomycetaceae bacterium (assembly GCA_964531585.1). Classification (GTDB taxonomy): domain Bacteria; phylum Planctomycetota; class Planctomycetia; order Planctomycetales; family Planctomycetaceae; genus JAWKUA01. The sequence continues at coordinate 2,559 of CAZHET010000074.1, forward strand.
CGTCTGAAGGTCTGGAACGGGCCTTCAGCCAGTTCGGAACGGTGACTTCCGCGAAAGTCATCAGTGATCGCGACACCGGTCGCTCCAAGGGATTCGGATTCGTCGAAATGGACAGCGGTGGCGACGAAGCCATCGAAGCACTGAATGGCTCGCAGCTTGACGGTCGCGAGATCGTGGTCAACGAAGCTCGTCCCCGCGAAAGCCGGGGCGGCGGCGGTGGCGGCGGCCGTGGTGGTTACGGCGGCGGCGGTGGTGGTGGTGGTGGTCGCGGCCGCTATTAGGCCGCTCGGCTGACTGTGCCCGTTAAAGCGTTCGTTGCAGCAAGTCTGTTACCCTGACATTCACCTGCCGCGGGCGTACCAGGAAACATCCGCACGCGACGGTATCGGACCTTCCGATACCGCCGCGTTGTTTGGTTTTTCAACCTCGTGATTGACGTGTCTGGTGATTGACGTGTCGCCCGATTCGTGGTCTGGTCTGATTGTTAAGTGGTTTTCGTGTTTCTCAGGAAGTGCCCGTGTTTCGTTGTCAAACGTGTCAAACTGTCTCCCCCGCCGGAACGAAGTCACAAAAACTGACGGTGCGTGTCCGTCCAAAAGAGTACCGGGGAACCGTTGAAGAAATGCCGCGTCGTCGTGGACGTGGCCGTTTTCCCGAACCACGCGCGCCGCGTGATCGTGGTGGCAGTGGTCACGAAATTGTTCGTGAAATCACAGTCTGCGAAAACTGCGCCCGCAAGTACGCGGACAGCCAGGAAGCCATGCTGCAGGCCGCTCGCGCAGACGCGTCGTCTCACCATCGCCATGACGATGATGATGACGATGACATCGAAGGCTGACCGTCGATTCCCGCGTGAGTCCACAGCTCTGCCAGACGCATTAACACGACAATGCAGGCCACCAGCACTAACAGGCTGAAGCCGAATTTCAGTTGTCGTCCGCGCAGTCTCATGGCAAGCTCCGCACCGCCGCGCGCTCCGATGGTACCGCTGATCAGCAGTGCCAGCACCAGCCACAAATCGATGTTGCGGTGCAGCCCGTGCAGGATGGTCGCCTGCAGTGACACCAGCCACACCGTCACGATCGTGACGGTGGCGGCATCGCGAACGGCCAGACCCAGCAGATAGACGGCCGCCGGAATCAGCACCAGCCCGCCGCTCATTCCCAGAAATCCGGACAGCAGCCCGACAACGAATCCCGTCATTGACAGCAGCACGATCGAGTAGCGACCGGGATTCAGATCGGGGATGACAGCGACCGGCGGCAGCAGCCAGATGCTCAGCAGGCCGCGTCGAGGCACCGCCGGTCCTGATGAATTTCGCATCGCGTCAGCAAGCGATATGCAGAAGATGACCGCCATCAGAGCGGCATAGCTGACCAGCACGATCAGATCCACGGCTGGAAGTGACCGGCCGAGAATGCGCAGCCTGTCGATACGCTGCAGATGTGCGATTCCGCTGGTCCCGGCGAGAACACCTGCGAACATTCCACCAGCCAGAATCAGCGGCAGTTCGACAAAGCCCAGTGTCGGACGCCGAGTCAGCAACGCCGTCGTCGCCGGACCGAGTGTGTAGCAGGCGGTCGAGCCAACGGCCATTGGCATCGGCACTCCCAGCATCGCGTTTAGCAGCGGTACCAGCAGAAATCCGCCGCCGACGCCAAACATCCCGGACAGGAAACCGACAATGCCGCCGAAGGTGATCACAATCAGAATGGTGGGCGACGTCCAGTGCATGCCACGCGTTCAGGCTATTCGCCGCTCGGGACGTAGGTGATTTCAGGAAGTCGTACGACACGCGTCGAAAACCCGGTGCCGCTGAATTCAATGATCCGGCAGCCGGCTGGCTCAGCGGCGAACGTGGGGACATCACCGTGTGGGTCGAACTGAACGCCTGTCGAAGGAGTCGTCAGGACTTTCGCCTGTCCCAGCTGCGCTGCGAATTCGTGATGCACGTGTCCGCAGACCACCAGCCGGACGGCCGAGTGTTGTCGAATCAGTTCCTGCAGTCGCTCGGCATCACGCAGGCCAATGCGATCCATCCACACGCTGCCGACATCCACCGGCGGATGATGCATGAACAAAGCCGCTCGCGGGCTGTTGCAGGAGGAAAGCGTCTGATCGAGCCACTCCAGATGTTCGTCACCGACCAGCCCTGGCACTTCGCCGGGAACGTGGGTGTCCAGCCCGATGCACGTCCAGTCGCCGCGGCAGAATGTGAAGCTGATTCGACCGGTCGCCTGACCGGCGATGCGATCGGCAAAAGCGTGACGCAGCTCGCGCCGATCATCATGATTCCCCGGAACCTGCCACAGTCGGTCAAGCCAGGGCAGCAGTGCCTGACGAACCGACTGGTAACTTTCCGGAAGTTCGTCGTGAGTATGATCGCCGGTCACGACAACATCGTCGAAGTCTGCTTCGTGCCTGCGGATGAAATCGATGACGTCCTGCAGCGTTTGCCTGGTGGGAATGCCCTTCAGCGTGGCGGCGGGATCGGCGAAGACGTGCAGATCGGTCAACTGCAGAATACGGAACGTTGTCATTGTGCAAATTCGTGGCGCGGGGGAAAGCACGGGCGCGAGCCGCGATCGCGTGCTGCCGGTTTCGATGCAGAACAGTCTACGGGAACGCGGTGGGATTCCAAAAGCCGCAGACGTTTCTGCAAACCAATCGTTGACGGACGGTATCGCCAGGAAGAAAATGACGACTCGGGGCGCGGGTGCGGATGCGTATAGTGCGGCGGATCAGGAACCTGTGCAACGTTCGTGGCATGTTGAATACGTGACATGTCGAATTGGACCACGCGCTGCGGGGGGAGTTCCGTGAACAGCATTGCTCCATTCCAACGTCTTGCTGTCTGGTCGGCGATGCTCGCGGGATTGTTCTGTTCACAACGGGCGGTGGGGCAACAGGCGGTGGGGCAACAGACGCTGGGGCAACAGACGCCGGGGCAACAGACGCCGGGGCAACAGGCGCTGGGGCAACAGGCGCTGGGGCAGATTTCGTCGGCGGCAGGAACACACGAACATGCGCCGATGATGGTGCATTCCCGCCCGGTCATCGAGCGGCTGCCTCTGAAAGTGATCGCCCCGGCTGATGTCGCGTCGACGAACTCCGGCGACGTTTTTGTTGCCGACCTCACGGGTCGCGCGGTGTTTCGTGTTTCATCCGACGGAGACGTTGCCCTGATCGCCGACGATCTGGACGGGCTTTCTCGGATCTGCGTCGCCGATGGCGGAGACGTCTTCGCAATGTTGAACAGTCCGCAATCCAGCCGAATTCTGCACATCACGCCGGCAGGTTATCAGGCAGAAATCGCCGCGACTCCGTTCGCCGCGACAGGGCTGGCGCGAGATCGGATCGGCACTCTGCTGACGACAAACGGGCGAACAGGCGACGTCGTTTCGATCGCAGACGACGGAGTGCTGACCGTCCTGACGCGCTTGTCGGAACCCGCCGAAGACCTGGTTCTGGATTCGCTGGACAACGCGATCGTGCTGCTGGGTTCCGGAAAAATCGTGTCCGTCGGCCCGGAAGGCAACTCACGCATCGCCGGGTATGTCCCGGAAAGTTCACTTCGCCTGCAGCGGCATCCGGACGGTTCTGTGCTGGCTTTGGGCCAGGCCGCGGGCGGAGTGCGGGAAACGATTTGGAAACTGACGGCAGATCCGGCGGAATGGGACCGCTTTGCATTCGTTCCGGCGGGAACAAACGCCTTCGCGTTCGACGGGCTGGGGAATCTCGTCCTGGCAAATCCCGACCTGCGGGCCGTAACGCGGGTGATCAGCCGCTTCCAGGTGCGGTGTCCGCATTGTTCGGTGCCGGTCACGATGATTTTCTCGACGGATGCCGCCGACGAGAATTCTCAGCATCGCCGCTCATTCTGAGACTTTTCCGGAACTTTCGCCGAGCGAAGCGCTTCCTGACATTGAATGGACTGTGCGCGCCTTTTGTCGCGCCTGCCGGATGGCTTTTCCCCGAAATCCGGTTCCTGCCTTTAGATTTCCTGCCGCACTGCGATGCAAACCCCACATCAAAACCCAGCCATCGATGAATCGCCGGAACAGTGGCTGTCTGCGTTTCACGACCGTGAAATGGCAGAACTTCCGCTGAACGTGTCGACATTCGAACAGATTTCGGCCGAGCGACGCGACGAATTGCAGCACGCATGGCGATCGTTGGCGGAGTCTCTGCGAGCGATTCCTGTTCAGCCGGTTGTCGGCCTGCAGCAGGTGATCGGTGAAGAGCTCCGGGCCGAACGCGCCCGACGAATGGCCGGAAGCCTTGTTCCGGTCATGCGACAGACGGGCGGTTCCTCACGCAGTTTTCGCTGGTTTGGCGTGGCAGTGTCCATGGCTGCCGTGGCTCTGTTTTCGCTTCGACTGGGCCTTCATCAGCAGCCGGGCGTTGAATTCATTCGGCCGGACCCATCGATCGTTGCACAATTTGCTCAGGACTTGACGACAGAACCTGACTGGCAAATTGTTGTCATCACACTGGACGAGCAGTCGGCGAACATCACGGCAGAATGGTTGGAATCGACCATCCGCGATCAGGGGTTGAGTGCCGCTCACTGGAGTGGCTCGCAGTTGGGGCATCCGCAGTTTCCGCTGGGAATTCTGGTCGCTTCTGACGCCGAATCGGCTGTGCTGGTGAATTCGGTGACGCAGCGAAGCCACCCGTCACACCTGCAGTGGAACCCCGGTTACGTAGGCAGCGTCGCCAGCAGCGACGTGAAGAGGCAGTTTCTGCACTCAATGCAAACGCCGACGTTGTCGGACGAGTTCTTCGGCCAGATGTACGCGGTCGTTCGCGGACCGGCACGGCGACGGCCGGATGCGAGTGGCGCAGATTCTCAGCTTGTGGCGGCGCGTGAACTTCCGTTTCAAGAACTGAGTGCCGACGTCGAGCCGTCTGCAGCAGCGCAGCCGTCTGGCGCTGGCTCAGTGTCCCGCCCTGTGCTGGTTGTTTTTCTGCAGCAGCCCGCGGGCGAGCAGGCCGCTCCGGTTCCGCCGGATCAGGGTCAGTTGATGGCACCTCCCGCATCACCGGCAGGTGCGCACACCTTTCGTTCTCCGGCGTAATGTCCGGACGGCTTTCGGATGCAGCGGCGCACTGCACCACGCGTCGCTCGATGCGCCTTCGGCAAAATCTGCCGACCCGCGGCGCGTCGAAAAAGCAGCCAGCCTTTACCTGTTTTGTCCGACTGGCATAGAATTCGGGGATTGCCGAATCGGCCATTCGATTTTCGGGTGACCGTTTCGTTTCTGCAATCGCGCGACACTCGATGCATCTGCACGCATCGAGTGATGCCGTTACCCGTGCGTTCGCGCGGGAGGCGGCCCGGAGTGTGTGCTTTCCAGAAATCGTCCCCGCATGATGCTGCGACGATGGCGCACACGACACCAGTGATCGCAGGCAGCCGGATGGTTGACTGCAAATCCCGTCTTCGAATTCTTTTCGGCGCAAACATGATGACTCGACTCACACGCACACTCTGTCTGGGCTGTACACTGGCCATCAGCCTGCTGGCGACCGGCGCATTCTGCCAGGAATCTCACCACTCTCAGGTCAGTGTTGTCCACCAGGGTGTCGGGCGTCTGAAGGGTGACCTGAAGGCGTTGATTGACCTGACGAATGCCACCGAACAGGAACAATGGGTCAATCTGAAGGACTACCTGGACCTGCTGGCGCTGGGAGTCGACGAAGCCCGACCCGTCCGTATGGACGTCATGACAGGAATACAGCCCACGGCGTACGTGGTCTGGATTCCGTTCGTGGACGGCGGGCTGGCTGATCTACGCGACAATCTCGATGCGTTTGGATTTGCCAGCCGAACGGACAGCCAGGATCCAAACTTGTACAAGGTTCAGCCACCGGACCAGGGCTGGCTGCGAGTGATCCCGGCGCTGAAATATGCCCTGCTCGTGTTCACGACCCCTGCCGACGATGCTTTGCTCAAGCAGGTCCTTATGAAGGCCTCTGACCCGGTGGCCGATGTCAAGTACCTGCTTGATACCAAGGCCAGCGTCGGCGCGCAACTTATCAACTCAGACCCGTCAGAGGACGCTCAGCAAAAGCGCCGTGACGCGTTTTCGCAACTGCGTTCCAACAGCATGGACGCCATTCAGCAGCGCCCGACGGAAACCGCGACAGAGTATGAGCTGCGGAAAGCCGCGCTGTCTCACCAGCTTGATGAAGCCGAACGGCTGATGGTCCAGGCAGAACGCGTTCAGGCATGGATCAAACTGGAACGCGAAGGTGGATCGGCGGCGCTGCAGTTCATCGCCTCCGCAATTCCTGATACGCCGCTGGCCACTGCGATCGCGGAGTTCAACCAGCAGCAGGATGCATTTGCGTCGGTGGAGAAGCAGACCGATTCGGTTCTCTCACTTCGCATCAATTATCCGATCGATGCGATGCGAAAGAAGAATGTCGGCGAATTTCTGGACCTGCTGGACAAGGACCTTCGCGACCGCGTCGAGGAATCCGTCAATCTGCAGCCGCCGCAGAAGGCAGCCACGATATCGCTGTACACCGGCATCTCTGATCTGGTTCGTGGGGGTGTTGAGACGGGCTACATCAATGCATTTCTGGAATCCACTCCGGACGGTTCCGGCGATTTCATCACCGTCGGCGCGGTCTCGCTGCCCAACGCCGGAAAGCTGACGGATGTGCTGGCGCATCTGAAAGCCGCAAACGAAGGCAACACAGTCGAACTGGAAATCGACAAGGCCGGTGACATCCCGATTCACCGAGTTGCGCTGGCAGAAGGATACGTCGAACTGCTCGACACGTTGTTCGGAGTCAGGAAGGATCTCTACATCGGAACGGCAGAGAATCACGTCTGGCTGGGCTCCGGCGCAGGGTCGCTGGAACTGCTGAAGAAGACCATTGAAGGGCTCGGCGAACCCGCGGACAATCCGTCTGCACTGCACGCCGAAGCACATCTGTTTCCGTGGGTGAAACGCCTGAAGGAAATTGCCGACAAGGAACCCGAACCGGAAAACCCGGAAGAACGACAGAAATGGCGAGACAATCTGCGACGCCTGAAGCAGGCAGTCGACGCAATGCCCGAACAGGATGAATGGACGTTCGATATGGCGGCGGCAGATGGAAAAGTCTCGGGAACGATGACGTTCAACACGGGCCTGCTGCGATTCGTCGGCAAGCAGATTTCGGAATTCGCGAAGGAGAACCTTTCTGAGTAGGCGCTTTGGCGAGCCGCAGCGATCAGCCGACGGCCCCGGCTTTGCCGCAACCTGCGTGTGCTATGGGCTTGCAGGCCCGTCAAATCCGGGGGGCCGCGTGTTCTGATGCACGGGGCGACAAATTCAGTATCAACTTTGTAAGTCACGGCCTGACTGTTTCAAGGGAACCTGAACAACCTCTCCCTGGCGAAGTCCGGGCCGTTGAGTAGTCGCCATTGACGGAGACACGGATGTCTGCAGATTCTCAACCGGCACCGGATGCAGATGCCGGCAGCACATTTGACGACATCGAATTCGCATATCGCGAAGCGCTGAAGGCTCTCGATGAAGCCGAACTGCAGATTGGCTCCGCTTTGCGTGACGTCAGCTCGCCTTCGTCTGAAGACGGTGCTTCTGAAGACGGCGGCGTGCTTGTTTCCATCGGTGACGAACTGGCGGGGGATCTTGCAGCAGAATCGGTGGAACCTAATGCGCGACCGCAGGGCACCGTCACGTCTGAATCCGCCCGCCGAGTGTCGCCGCGTGAGGTGATCGAAGCGGCGTTGTTCGTCGGCGGCGATGTGTCTCTGACCGCTCGCCGGCTGGCGTCGCTGATCGGCAAGGACACAGAAGCTCGCGTGGCCGCTCGAACCATCGATCAAATGAACGAAACCTGGAGCCGCGAAAATCGCCCGTATGAAATTCAGCTGCACGAAGGCGGATTCCGCCTGCAGCTCCGCGAAGAATTCCGCAATCTGCGCCTGCAGATTTTCGGACTCGGCCCGCGCGAAGTGCGTCTGTCGCCGGACGTGCTGGAGATCCTGGCGTTCGTCGCGTACAACCAGCCGGTCACTGCCGAAGACGTCGCGACGACCGGTAACGAACGCGGCATGACCTGCCTGCGGCAGTTGATCCGCCTGGAACTCGTCGAGATCATCCGGACCGGCGAACGCCGCTCCGACGTCGCCTATCGGACGGCCGAACGGTTTCTGGATCTGTTCGGACTCAACGACATCAGCGAACTTCCGCAGGCCGACGTGTTCTCGTTCAAGTAGGCGAGCACCGCCTGTTCGCACAAGACGGCGACGGGCTCATGTCGGCTGAACCGCCTTGCTTCCTTGCTTCCTTGCTTCCTTGCTTCCTTGCTTCCTTGCTTCCTTGCTTCCTTGCCACGCCGCCACTGTGACTCGGAATCGTTCCAGCGTCGTCAGTGTTAGGCGTGCGGCAGGTGAGCATTTCCCTGTACGATGGCCGGCCAGGGCCGTCGATGCCGTCCTGACGACGGCGTTGGAAGGCCATCGTACGGGACACACCACCGGGAGCGGAAAAAAAGTGTCTGACCCCAATTGCCGGGAACCGGCCCTTCGGGTGCTTCGCACAATTGGGGTCAGACACTTATTTTCCGCACGATCCTAAGTCAGTTCAGGCCTCGTCGGCTGGTTCTTCGCCTGTGGCCTCTTTGGCTGCCGGATCATCAACAGCAGCGGGCTTGTCCGGGTTATTGGTGGCCTCATCAACTTGAGGACTTGCGTCGTCAGAGGCCGAATCTTTCACGGCATCGTCTGTCGCAGGGACGTCGTTCGGCTGCTCTTTCGCGGGTGTCTCGGTGTCTGGTTCCTGGCTGGCGGGTGTCTCGGTGTCTGGTTCCTGGCTGGCGGGTGTCTCGGTGGCGGGTGTCTCGGTGGCGGGTGTCTCAGTGGCGTCTACTGCGTTAGCTGCCGGCGGGGCGTCGTTGTTATCCGGCTTATCGCCTGCAGGATCATCAGCGGCGGCATCATCAGCAGCCGGATCGTCGTCGGCACGCGTTCGCGGCAGAGGCACCAGCGCCTTCTGTACGGTGTACATTTCGCGGCGTTTTTCCAGAGCGGCCTCGGCCAGTGATGGATCAATGGCAGACGCTCGCTGATACCACAGGTAAACCAGTTCGTATTGACCGACAGCCATCGCCAGGTCGCCGAGCTTCACCAGCGGATCAATCTGATCCACTTGACCTGTCTCCTGCGATGCGACTTGTCGGTATTGCTCTTCAATCTCGTTCAGGCCATCGACATTCTGCTGTGCGATCTCGGCAATCTGCGTCCGATCCAGCTTGATGGCGGCGTCACGAAGCATTTCCCAGATGCCCGCGTCTCTCGGAATGATCGTCGTCAGCCCGGTCAGTAACTGAAACGCCTTCTCCGCTTCATCGTTCTGCAGCGCCTGCATGGCCTTCAGTTTTGTGACTCCAGGGGCCTCCCCGCCAAATTCCTTCATCTTGTCGATCATGCCCTGCAGTCCGGTCGTGTCTCCCTGTAGCAGCAGAATCTCCGCGCGCAGTTCGTCATCGGTGACCAGACTGGCATGTTCTGAACCGAAGTTGCTTAGCGCGTCCAGATCTTTGAGTGCCACGACGGATTTCAGATAGCGTTCGATCACTCCGGGGGTCGCAGCGCTGAGCTGACCGGGAGTCTTCAGTGAGCCGCCAAGTCGGTCTGCGGCAGCCTGAAAATCACGCATTTCCCAGTAGGCCGTACCCAACGTTGCGAGCGCATCGGGGTTGTCTGGGTCAGCCTTCAGGACCGCTTCCACTTCTTTGACGGCGAGCTTTAGTCCGCCAAGCTGAAGGTACATGTCTGCCAGTTCCAGTCGCGGCTGCACCGCATCCGGATTGCTGTCGACAGCAGTCTGCAGAGCCGAGACACACTTTACGAGCTGGCCTGTCCGGCGGTAGGCCAGTGCGACGGACGACAGCGCGTAGCCGCTCAGTTCAGGGTTGTCGCTGACTTCCTCCAGCAACTCGATCGCTTTCGGATCGCGCATGTCTGCAACGGCCTGCATGCCTTCCAGCAGCTTGCGATGCTCCTGAAATTCCGGGTATCGCTCCAGCCGGGCGATTCCGGACCGCAGTTCCTGAATCCTGCCTGATCGACCAGCCTCCACGGCGGTCCGAAAGACTTCCTGCGGATTTTCCGGCACAACGCTGAAAATCAGCCCGCCGACGACGCCGGCGGTGACCAGCAACAACAGCAGCCACAGCCACCAAGGAAGACCACTGCTTACGCGAGGAACCGATACACCCTGACTCATAATTCCGTCACGCCTTTTCGGAAGCAGGTTCTGCTGGAACCTGCCGAAGCTGTTTGCAAACCGGTATTACTGGTCGTAAGCCGTTCCTGGAAAACAGCTTACGCAAGATACGCCTGCGCAGACACATACCACCACGCGCGCTGCGTCCGATTGGTGTACGCGGCGACCGTCGCAGACATTGGAAAAAATCAAACTCATCGCACCGTTCCGGGACAAGCCGCACTGTGCCTGTAGAATGCCGCCGACCGCAGCTCCGGGAAAATACCAGCATTCCAGCCGCCATGAAACGAATCCGCATCATCGACTCTCACACCGGCGGCGAACCCACACGAGTGATCGTCGATGGCGGCCCGGATCTCGGCCAGGGCTCGCTGGCCGAGCGTGTGCGGCGTTTCCGCGACAACTTCGACCACATCCGGTCTGCCGTCATCAACGAACCTCGCGGCTCTGATGTGCTGGTCGGCGGCCTGGTGTGTCCGCCGTGTGACCCCGGTTGTTCGGCAGGAGTCATTTTCTTCAACAACGCAGGCTATCTGAACATGTGCGGTCACGGCACGATCGGACTGGCTGTCACGCTGGCGCATCTGGGACGCATCAGTCGAGGACAACACCGCATCGAAACACCGGTCGGCATCGTGACCGTCGATTTGCTGGATGCAAATCGCGTGGCGGTTCGAAACGTGCCGTCGTTCCGTCATCGAAAGGCTGTGACGGTTGATGTGGACGGACTCGGTCTCGTCACCGGTGACGTCGCCTGGGGCGGAAACTGGTTCTTTCTGGCTGCCGACCACGGCCAGAACCTGGAGTTGTCACGCTGCAGGGAACTTACTGACATCACTCTTCGCATCCGAGCAGCACTTTACCGCGACGGCATCACCGGAGCCAACGATGGGATCATCGATCACCTGGAATTGTTCGGCCCGCCGTCCGGAACTCATGCCGACAGCCGCAGTTTTGTGCTTTGCCCCGGAGCCGCCTACGATCGTTCACCATGCGGCACCGGCACCAGCGCGAAACTGGCCTGTCTGTATGCCGATGGAAAGATCCGGCCCGGCGACGTCTGGCGTCAGGAAAGCATCGTCGGCAGCGTTTTCGAAGGACGGATCGAGCTGCCGGATTCCCAAAGTACAGTGCCTTCCGAGACGGAACCTGTCGTAATTCCCATCATCACGGGCTCGGCGTGGATCACCGCCGAAGCTGACCTGCTGCTTGATCCCACCGACCCCTTTCACCACGGAATATGCTGATGACGACCGGACCAACAAGCACCCTGATTGTCGGCGGAGGCGTCATTGGAGCGTTCAGTGCGTGGTTTCTGCAGCAAACCGGCCGCAAGGTCACCATTGTCGACAAGGGCTGTTTCGGCAAGGGCTGTTCTCATGGAAACTGCGGATACGTTTCTCCCAGTCACGTGTTGCCGCTGACGCAGCCGGGGCAGATCATGAACGGCCTGAAGGGTCTGTTCAGCAATGAACGAGCACTGCGGATCCGCCCCCACCTCTCGCCGTCGTTCTGGGCGTGGATGCTGAAGTTTGCGGCGCGCTGCAACCGGCGAGACATGCTGCATGCCGGAATTTCCCGCCACGCGCTGCTGAGCCGTTCCGCCACGCTGTACCGGGAAATCATCGCGCGCGAGCACCTGAATGTGGAGTTCAAGACCGAGGGGCTGTTGTTCGTCTTCAGCGAAGCAAAAAACTTCGAACACTACGCGGAGACCGAAGCGATCCTGCGAAACGAGTTCGGCGTGACAGCAGACCGCATCGAAGGCTGCGACCTGCCGGCTGTCGAACCGGCGCTGAAGCCCGGACTGGCTGGTGCATGGCGATTCGACTGCGACGCTCACCTGCGGCCGGACCGGCTGATGTCCGAACTCAAGTCGCGGCTGGCATCCGCGGGAGTTGAGATCATCGAGAACCAGCACGTGACCGGCTTCCTTCACCGCGATGGCACAGCCACAGGTGTTCGCACAGCAGACCGCGACATCACGGCGGATGAATTCGTCGTGGCAACCGGCCCCCTGACGCCGATGCTGAATTCCGAACTCGGCTGCCGGATCCCCATCGAACCTGGCAAGGGTTATTCGATCACGATGGCTCGCCCGCAGCGGTGTCCGAAAATCCCCATGGTGCTGGAAGAATGCCACGTCGGGATTACGCCGTTCGACAGCGGTTACCGCATCGGCAGCACGATGGAATTCGCCGGCTACAACAGCGAACTCAATCGCCAGCGACTGCAATATCTGCGAAACGGTGCGGCTCAGTATCTGGTCGAACCGACGGCGGAACCCATCGAAGAAGAATGGTTCGGATGGCGGCCGATGACCTGGGACGGACTACCCTACATCGACCGCACGCCGCGATTCCGCAATGTCTGGGTCGCCGCGGGCCACAACATGCTGGGTCTGTCAATGGGCCCGGCCACCGGCGAACTCGTGACGGCACTGGTCAGCGGAACAACGCCGGAAATCGATCCGCACCCGCTGCGAATCGGCCGATGAATCGCGATCAGCCCCGCCGTGCAACCGTTTCGCGGGACAGTGCCAGGTTTGTGACCGAACAGGCGTCGAAGGTCTGTTGTTTTCATCGTTACCGGTCGTGGCCTCCAGAGTTGTGCGTATTTGAACAGCCCGTCCTGTCCGCCACGCGTTAAACGATGTCATGATCTGCGGTTCCTGGCTGGACAGCGCCTTGTCCTGCAATGGTTTCGGAGGCGACCGTCGGAATAAGATTTTCCTGCCGCGATTCGTACGACGGACTTCCAGTCCGTCATGCGGCGATCTTCATTTCTGACGGTCAACTTGCTGTTCCGGTCCAGGTACGAACTTCGTGGGGGGAGAGAGGGAGCAATCGCTATCGCACGCGAAACGCATTTGAGGCATCCGCCCGTGAACAAAAGCAAGCGTGTCGCCGGCTACCAGCGGTGGCGTGAGCTGCTGTTTATCCACTGGCGAATTCCCGCCGATCAACTTCAGTTGCTGGTTCCTGCGGGCCTCACGATCGAAGAATTCGACGGTTCTGCCTGGCTGGGGCTTGTGCCGTTTGCGATGGAAGGTATTCGGCCGTGGTGGTCACCGGCGGTTCCCGGAATCTCTTCATTCCTGGAAACGAACGTCCGCACGTACGTTCGACACCAAAATGGCGAAAGCGGCGTCTGGTTCTTCAGTCTCGACGCGAACAGCCGCATCGCGGTGGCCGTCGCGCGAAGGTTCTGGCACCTGAATTACATCCATTCGGCGATGACGCTCGGTCAGGCGAAAGAGACCGTTTCGTATTCCGGTCGGCGAACCGGGAGTATCGCGGGAAGCTATGACATTCGCTGCAACCACGAGTTGTCGTGCGGCCTGAAAACTGCGGATCCGGGCACAATCGAACATTTCCTGCTGGAGCGATACACACTGTTCTCAGCGGACGCCCGCGGACGGATCAGCAGCGGTCGCGTGCATCACCCGCAGTACCAGTTCCGATCGGTTGCCGAACTGAGTTGCCGACAAACACTGACGGAGGCCGCCGGCATACCGGATTCCTGCAAGTCACCGCCGGACCATGTGGCATTTTCACCAGGCGTCGATGTCACTGTGTCACCGATGAAGCGCGTCGCAAAACTCTGACGGAAGGCAGGGGGCAGGCAGCGTGTACGCAGTCAGCAGTACTTCAGCAGTCCCAGTGTGGCCAGTTCTCCCTGCAGCCTTTCCTGCGACGCATCGTCGACCGTCCGGCGGACTTCTGCCAACAGCTATTCGCGGAATTTTCCGCGGGCACGATGCGGAGTCTGTCGAAACGAACCGGTTGTGATTCGGTCGGTGCCGGTCTGTTCCGCCAGCCTGTCAATCAGTTGGTCCGTGCTGAGGTCCGGGTGCTCGGCCTTGAGCTTCAGGACGATGCAATACGGGGTGCCGCTCGAATTCTCGAAATCCTGCAGCTGGCTCCATGACCTTTTCAACAGCTCGCGCTTCCAGCTTTCGTCGAACTCGCCATCCAGTTGAGCTTCCGTGGGTTGCCGCGGGACAATCCGCCGCAGCGAATCACGCTCGCGTTTCAGCAAGCGGTAGTGGTCCGACACCAGGTTGCTCAGCGACCGCTTGACGAAGTCGCGAAATCGCCCCCGGCGCGGGTTCGCTGTCAGGAAGTCGCCGCGCAGAAAACGGACGGCAAACTCCTGAGCCAGATCGTCGGCGACGTGAACGTCCCGCACTGCTCCCAGCAGGTACTGGTACACGGCGTCGGAATAGTGAATCAGCAACTGCCGGGAAATTTCCTCCGCGGTGTCGGTGGGAGCTTCGCTCATGGCGAACAACCGCAACCAGTTTGTCTTGATCTGGCTCAGTCGCCGAGGCAGGCTGGGATCCACTGGGCTGATTCCGGAATGACAGCGGATGAAGTATCGTTGTCGGACACGAAGTTTAGCGGGCACGTCGCCACCGACGCGACAGTGAACCGCAAAAGTTCATCGTGCCGACACACGCCGGCAGACTGGCAGGTGGTACGTGCAGACTCCAAATCTCAGCAACACGGAATCCGATGATGGTGCCGATCCGGCAGTTCCGCCATGGGTGACGGTCAGCGACGACAGCAACCCTTGTAATCAGGGAGCGGCCCGGCTGCGAGACGCATTGGCGATCACAAGGCCCACTGAGCACGACACCGCCAATCCCACAGTGCTCGGCAAATACTCCTTGCTGGAAATGCTCGGCGAAGGCGGCATGGGACGAGTCTACCGCGCTCGTGATGAATCCAGCGGCGAAATCGTCGCCGTCAAAGTGCTGAACGATCGCCTCGTCGGCCAGAAGGACGCGCTGCAGCGTTTCCGAAAGGAAGCACGGATGCTGGCGGAGGTCGATAGTCCGTATGTCACCCGCATGATCGACGTGTGCGAAGTCGACGGCGTTCATTTTCTGGTCGTCGAATTTGTCGAGGGCCGCAGTCTGGCTGATGTGATTGAAGAACACGGTCCACTGGACGAACCGTCGGCGCTGACCATCATCGCCGGAGTTGCGCGGGCACTGGCCGTGATGCATCCGAACGGCATCATT